>CANQNY010000030.1 GCA_947625335.1 uncultured Clostridia bacterium
AATTCACCTCATTTACATTGACATTTTGGGGGAGCAGCTTTGCTGTTTCGGAATATTTTCCGATATTTTTTCGTTCAATTTAGTGAGAAATTCACAATCTTCAAACCGAAGACCGCTGTTGTGTTTTGCGGTGAAACTCACGCAATTTCTGATCTGTTCAAGTTCCTCCGCACTAAACAACTTATCCTCGCTTATAAGTCCCGAACGAATTGAAAAGTTTTCCTTTGCGCTGCCATAATCACCGAAATAATTGCCGTTGTAAACGCTCTTTCCGTCCGAGGAACGCAACCAAGTGACGAATTCAAAACCGTACTCCTCATTATATTTTGCCGCCAAGACCGCATTGCCGAATTCCGCAAGACAGCGGTATTTTTCGGACGATCCGTCAGCCGTCAGCGGCGCGGCTTTTTCGTAAGCGGTGCAGTAATCGAGAACCTCACGGAAAATCCGATAAAGCGCGTTAAATTTATCCTTACCGCTTTGTGAAAAAGCTCCCTCGCTGTACAGAACATCATTATCCCGAATTTTAATAACATCGCCGTCCGAAATTACGGAAAATTCTCCGTTTTTAAACGAGAAATTGTACCCGTCATTGTGCAGCCTCCGCGCGATCTCCTGTTTAAAAATGCCGGCGGGCTGCTCTTGTTTCAAGCGGACAACTTCACTTTTCAGCAGACTGTTCAGTTCGAACAGGTTCTTTTTTTCAGCCTCGGAAATCTTCGCCGACCACTTATCAGGGTTTGTTTCAACCGAAATTTCGCAGTCCGAAATGCTCTCCGCACCGAGCCTTAAAAGAGCTTTCTTGATTGCGATTTCCTCACACGGCAATTCCGCAAGCTCTGTTAAATCGCCGTAACTTATCTCGGCTGTAACAAAAGCGTTTGGATTGCAGTAATACGGCGGAAACGTCTTGCCGTTAAACACTTCCTCAAACGAAATTTCCTCGTTCACAAAAAGCAAACCGTAATCTGTCGGTAAGCCTTTTCCCGAATCCAACAGTTTCTGTCCCTCGGTTCTTAGCCATTCTTTGTTTTCAAGTTCCGAGGTCGGGATTGCCGTTCTGATATTCAGCATATGGATTAGTCCGACGTGTTCAAGGTCGCTTGTATCCTCGATAAGCGTATACCTCGGAAGATTGAATGTGAGATTGATAATGCTTTTCATATCCCATTCTTTGTCGAGATCATCACACGACAAGACCGCGAGAAACTTATTTAGTTCCCGCCGTTCCATTCCGTCCATATGCTTGCCAAGGTAATTCAGCGCGTCAAGGCTCACCTCGCTGTCAACGAGCATTGACAGTTCCGAGGGTTCGATTTCAAGCACCGTCGCCACAGGCGCGAGGTGTTCCTTATTCATACCGAGTTCGCCGAGTTTGTCGGAAAGTTCCGTTTCCGAACAGGGGAAACATATTTCCGTACTGAACGAACCGTTCCCAATTGTCGCTTTAATCATTGTAATTCCTCCAAAGTTATATTTACTCCGCGCGGAGTTTATTGCCATTTTCTCTGAAAACAAAAAAGGCCTGTAAATTGCCTCTCACTTAATGCGAAAGGTAATTTACAGGCTCTTATTTAATATGTGTAATCTGCACGATTTCCACAGCAAAAATTTTGTTGCCAAAGGGTTCAAATCCCGTTAAAATCTTTTTTGTAAGTTTCGGAAAACAAAAAATGCCTGCAAGCGGTTTCTTGATCAACAAGAAATTGCTCACAGGCGATTTGTATATATTGTACAAAATTTTATCGAAAAATTTTGTAGGGGAGGGGTTCAAGTCCACTTTTCACCCGAAAATATCTGTGGACCGTGAATCCTGTTTTCCGCAAGATTTATGCCCGCAAATCGCTCAACGCATTATCCGCTGCGCGGAAAACGCTGAGCCACCTGCGGGCATAATATCTTTTTTGTCAACGTTAGTTGGTTGGGATAGTTGGATTCGAACCAACGGAATGAGGGAGTCAAAGTCCCTTGCCTTACCACTTGGCTATATCCCAGAATATTAAAGGCACGGCGGCGGGGGCTTATTACGCCGCCGACCACTCGCGCCGTGCCTTTTGTATGGGGTGGGTAGTGGGGATCGAACCCACGGTCTTCGGGACCACAATCCGACGCTTTAACCAGCTAAGCCATACCCACCATATTTTTCGCTTGATTGATGTGAAAATGCCCTTTTCTGTACAGAGTTTAATACTGCCACGCTCTCCCGCACTAAACTCTTATCCACGTTATTACCGTACAGAGACAACCTTCAGAAATAAACAACGTTATATTGGGAAATGGTCAAGGGCAATGCCCTTGCCGTACAGAGATTAACGTTCGGAAAGTTCAACATCTTATTGGGAAACGGTGCACGTATTGTCCTGCCGGGAAACTGTCAACACATACCCAATCGTTAAACTATCGTCTCCCACACCGCCGTACAGAAAATAGAGTTGGAAAACAAACTGCCTGCGCCGGGAAACGCTGCCACGCTCTCCCCATTAAATTCTTATCCACATTATTTCCTTACAGAGACAACTTTCAGAAATAAACAACGTTATATTGGGAAACGGTCAAGGGCAATGCCCTTGTGGTACGCCATGAAGGATTCGAACCTTCGACCTACCGCTTAGAAGGCGGTTGCTCTATCCAGCTGAGCTAATGACGCAAATATACAGCCGCCGAGGGGATCGGCGACTGCTGGAGCGGGTGATGGGAATCGAACCCACGCGACCAGCTTGGAAGGCTGGGATTCTACCATTGAACTACACCCGCATTCAAATGCTCTATTATTATACCACATAAATCCTCCCTTGTCAAGGGCTTTTTCAAATTTTTTTCTCAATCCCCAAAAAAACTTGAAATCTTGCGAAAAATATGCTACAATATAATAAGGTGTGTTGTAAGCTCTGCGGCGCGGCGCAGAATTGCCGTTTTTGGCAGCTTGGAAGTTTGACGAGGCGGGCGAATTACCGCTATTGCCGCTTGCGGAGCAAGCCGTGAGGGTGCGTTGCCTGCTCTCCCGCGCAGCTTATCAATAAGGTGTAGTTGCCTGCCTGACAATTTGTGCGGGCGGGCAGGCTCACAGACAAGGTGTAGTTAATCTCGTTTTCCCCGCCGACAGCTCCCCGAACTTCAGGGCTTACGAGGAACTCGGCGAGCGGGTTACCGACAATCTCCCCGAACCGCATGCTTACGAGGAAAATGCGGACGGGCAAGCCGGTGTTTGAGAATTAAACCGGACAACGTGAATAGTTAAAAATAGAGGGTGTTGCTTTATGAATATACCGAAGAGAATAGCGTCGGCTGTGATAAACGCGCTGAAAGGCGGAGTTGTGCCGCGCGTGGGACTGGGTTACATCGCCGTGGGAAGAACCGACGAAATAAACGCGCTGCTGCACGACGTGTCGATTGCCGAGGAGGGCGGAGCATTTTTCCGCTTTGTCGTGGGAAAGTACGGCAGCGGCAAGAGCTTTCTTATGCAGATTATGCGAACGCACGTTATGGAGCGCGGTTTTGCGGCTATGGACGCGGATTTGTCGCCCGAACGCAGGCTTTGCGGCACAAAAGGGCAGGGGCTGGCGTGCTACAGAGAGCTTTTAAGCTCGCTTGCCGTGAAGGCAAAGCCCGACGGCGGGGCGCTGCAGCTTATACTCGAAAAGTGGATTGACGACGTAAAACAGGAGGTTATCCGCGAAAAGAATATGACCCCCTCGAACACGTTTTTCGACGTGGAAGTTGAACGACTTATCTATGCGCGGATTGGCGAGCTTAAAAATCTTTCGCACGGGTTTGATTTTGCAACGGCTTTGTGCGAGTTTTACAACGGTCATCAGCAAATGGACGACGCCCGCCGCGACAGCGCGCTTAAATGGCTGCGCGGGGAGTATCAGAGCAAGCTTGACGCGCGGCGGGATAATGTGCGTTTTAGTTCTGTTATAACCGATGAAAACTGGTATGATTATCTGAAAGTCATGGCGGCGTTTTTGAAGAGTTCGGGTTACAAGGGTCTGGTGGTTATGATAGACGAGCTTGTCAATATTATGAAGATTTCAAACTCCGTTACCCGTCAGAATAATTATGAAAAACTGCTTATGATGTACAACGATATTATGCAGGGCAGAACCTCGTATATGGGGATAATTATGGGCAGCACCCCGCAATGTATGGAGGACACGCGCCGCGGCGTTTTCAGCTACGAGGCTTTACGCAGCAGGCTCGAACGCGGGCGTTTTGCGACGGACGAAACGCATGATATGTTAGCGCCGATTATACGCTTAAACCCGCTTACTTACGAGGAACTTGTCGTTCTCACGGAAAAGCTTACCGAGATACATTCGGGGCTTTACGGTTACACTCCGCGGATTGCCTTGGAGGACCGCGTGGAGTTTGTGAAAATCGAGCTTACAAGGGTCGGCGCGCGGGAGAACATCACTCCGCGTGAAATTATCCGCGATTATATCGAGCTTATGAATATGGCTTACCAAAACCCCGAAAAAACGCTTTCGGAGCTTATGGGGAGCGTTACTTCGGATAATAATGACAGCTCCGACGGCTCGGATAATTCGGGTAATTCGGGCGGGGATTATTCGCTTGAATTTGAGGATTTTGATATATAATGTCAGATAATATATTTTACAGGCTTGCGCCGTTTATAAGGGATTACATCTACAAAAACCGCTGGGAAGAGCTGCGCGATATTCAGGTCGCGGCGGCGAGGGTGATTTTTGATACGGGCGACAATCTGCTTTTGACGTCGGGCACGGCAAGCGGCAAGACGGAAGCGGCGTTTTTGCCCGTGCTGACCGAGCTTTTCGAGAATCCGTCGGGGAGCGTCGGGGTGCTGTATATTTCCCCGCTTAAGGCGCTTATAAACGACCAGTTCGAGCGGCTTACGGGGCTTTTGGAAGACGCGGATATTCCCGTTACGAAATGGCACGGCGACGCGTCGCCCGCCGCGAAAAAACGCCTTTTGAAAAATCCGCGCGGGGTCATGCAGACCACTCCCGAAAGCCTTGAAAGTATGCTTATAAGAAACAGCTCGGCGGTGTCGAGGCTGTTTTCGGATCTTCGGTTCGTTATCATAGACGAGGTTCATTATTTTATGGACAACGATCGCGGTTTGCAGCTTTTGTCCGTTTTGGAGAGAATTCAGCGGATAATAGGTTTCGCGCCGAGAAGAATAGGTCTTTCCGCAACGCTCGGAGATATCGACGCGCCCGCAAAGTGGCTGTCTATGGGGACAAACGTTCCGACCGCCGTGCCGAAAACGTCCGAAAAGGGCAGAAAAGCGCGCATTGCGGTGAGATTTTTCCCGACGGCGGAAAAAATCCCCAATGCCGACAGCAAGTCGCTGCTCCAAAAATATTACGATTATATGTACGAGTCAACGCTCGGAAAACGCTGTATACTTTTTTCCAACAGCAAAGGCGAGGTTGAGGAAAATATCGCGCATTTGCGGCAGATTTCCGAGAAAAAACGCTCCGGCGGGTGCTATCTCGTCCATCACGCGAACATCTCTCCCGCTTTGCGCGAATTTGCCGAGCGCAGCATGAAATCGGGGGAACTTCCCGTGTGCGTGGGGGCGACGGTGACGCTGGAGCTCGGAATTGACCTCGGACGGCTTGAGCGCATTGTCCAGACGGGCTGTCCGCTTACGGTGTCGGGGCTGGTGCAGCGGCTTGGGCGCACGGGCAGGCGCGGGGAACTTGCGGAAATGCGTTTTGCGTTTCGGTGGGATCTGAGCTTGCCGCCGACGGAGTTTTACAAGGAAATTAACTGGGATTTTATAATGTGCATAGCGCAAATTCTGCTCTACGCCCGCGAAAAGTGGGTCGAGCCGATGTATCTCCCGAAACTGCCGTACAGCCTTTTATATCATCAGACAATGTCTATTATGGCGTGCGCGGGAGCGATTTCCGTGTCTGAGCTTGCGCGGCAGGTGCTGGGACTTTCTGTTTTTAAAAACGTTACCGCAGAGGATTACAAGCTGCTTTTGCGGCGTCTTCTCGAAAACGGTCACATCGAGCGCGGCGAGGAAAAAGGCGAGCTTATGACGGGCGAAAAAGGCGAGGCTGTGGTAAACAGCTATGATTTTTCGGCGGTATTTTCCGTGCCTGTGGAATACACTGTGCGGTGCGAGGCAGGCAGCAATGCGGAAATTGTCGGAACGGTCCAAAACCCGTTCCCGCCGAAAGCGAGATTTGCTCTCGCGGGGCAGGCGTGGGAAGTGGTGGAGCTTGACAAACAGTCGCAGACTATCTACGTTAAGAAAATAGAGGGCATTTCCGCGAATATGTGGACGGACACGGGAAACGAATACGTCCATATAAAGGTTATGAAAAAAATGCTGGAGGTGCTGGAAAGCTCGGAAGAATACACGTTTTTGGACGACGCGGCGAAAAATCGCCTTTCGTATGTGCGGGAGCTTTGGAGCAACGCTGTCGAAAAAACGCGCGACAGAATTATCGTGCCGACCTCGCCGACAACGTTCGCGGTGTTCCCGTTTCTCGGCACTCGCGGAACGATGGCTTTGCTGTACGAGCTGCGGCGGAGGGGTTTCGGCGCGGATTTGTGGCTTTCGCGGTATATTCCAGTCTGCATTGAAGTGAGAACGGATTTAGGTGTAGAAACGCTGTCGGCGGCGCTAAGTTCCATTAAGAAAAACGGCGCTGACAAGTATGAATTTTCAATCCCCGACAACTGCGAAATTTCGGGGAAATTCAACGATTTTATCCCGCGGAAACTCTTAAAAAAGCAATATGTCGAGGATTATCTCGATACGGACGAATTGCCTTTAATCGAATAAAAAGATCCCCGAAAGTCTGAAAACACTTTCGGGGAGAATTTTTTAAGCCGCAGCGAGAAGACTATCATAATTGGTGAGTAAAACGGACTTTGCATGTATGTAAATTTGCCGCGGCTCAAAGATTGGAGAGGTTTGGGACTAAGAGAGGCGTTTTTTGGCTTGTAGAGCGTGAATTTTAGCGTTTTCCCGTCCCTTGAATATATTCTAGCAAAAACGGTTTTGATTGTCAACAATTATTACAAAACTGTAACCAAATTGTAACCATTTGTAACCTTTTGTAACCGTTTTGTAACTTTTTCGACAGTTTACGCCTGAGCCTTTGACGCCTCTGTTTTCGGGGAATTTGTTTCCCTGTTAAGCTTTCTATAGGCGGAAACTATAACTGCCGCGGAAATTATCGCTGTGAGGATATCCGAAACGGGCATTGAATACAGCACTCCGTCCAGACCGAAATAAATCGGCAGCAGCAGCGCAAATCCCACTCCGAAAACTATCTCGCGGACCATAGAAAGCATGGTAGACGCCGCCGCTTTGCCCATAGCCTGCAGAAAGATGAACGCCGCTTTGTTTACGCACGCGAAGATTATCATGCAAAGGTATATTCGGAACGCTTTTACCGCAAATTCGGTGTAATAAACGCTTTCGTTTGCAGAACCGAACACGGAAATCAGCACATTCGGCATAAATTCGACGATAACAAACGCCGCCGCGCCGACTGCCGCCTCCAAAACCAGCAGCCTTGTAAACAGCTTTTTTACGCGGTCGGGTCGTCCGACTCCCATATTATAACCCACAATCGGGATACAGCCCGCCGCCATTCCCACGACTATGGAAATCACAATCTGGAAAAATTTCATCACTATCCCGACGACAGCCATGGGTATTTGCGCGTACTGCGCCTGCCCGAATATTTCGTCAAGCGCGCCGTATTTGCGGATCATATTGTTTATAGCAGCCATTGCCGCTACAAGCGAAATCTGCGACAAAAAGCTGCAAATGCCGAGCGTCAGCGTTTTTCCGACAATTCTCCGCGACAGGGCAAAATCGGATTTTTTCACGCGCAAAATCCGCGCTTTCACGAGATAAAAAACCGCGCTTGCCGCGGTGAGAACCTGCCCCGCAACGGTTGCTACTGCCGCGCCCGTCATACCCATACGGAGTCCGAAGATAAAAATCGGGTCGAGGACGATATTCACAGCCGCTCCCATAAGTGTCGAAAACATCGCGAATTTCGGGTTGCCGTCGGCGCGGATAATGGGGTTCATCGCCTGTCCGAACATATAAAACGGCATTCCGAGAGCTATCGTGAAGAGATATTCCTTCGAGTATGCGAAAGTCTGCTCGTTTACCGTGCCGCCGAACAGCGAAATAAGCTGCTGCCCGAAAACAAGGCAGACAATTGCCAGCAAAACGCCCGAACCTGCCGCCATAACTATCGAATTGCCGACGCTTTTCAGAGCGTTTTCGCGTTCCCTGCGCCCAAGCGACAGGCTTACAAACGCACAGCACCCGTCGCCTATCATAACCGCTATTGCGAGAGCTATCACCGTAAGCGGGAAAACCACCGCGTTTGCGGCGTTCCCGTAAGAGCCGAGGTAGTCCGCTTTTGCAATGAAAATCTGGTCGACGATGTTGTACAACGCCCCCACCAGCAGCGATATAACGCACGGCACGGCGTATTTCGCCATAAGCCTTCCGAGCCGTTCCTCGGCGAGATAATTTTGATTATTTTGTTCCATAAAATCCTCCTTAAAAATAAAAATGGCGCAAGTCCCAAAAAGTTGGACTTACGCCATAGGCTACACACCTTTATTATTATAACGCATTTTTCGGGGAATTGCAAAGGTGATTTTTCACAAAAATTCTCCCCGCGATTTGTGATTTTTTTGGCAGCTTAACACCCGCCAAAACGTCTGAATTTGCAATTTTCGCGCATATTGCAGTTTACACAGGACGGCTTTGCGGCAACATTTTTCTCGGACAGCCCCGCAATTCCGACAATCGACTTTTGCGGGGTCAGCATAAACGCCCCCGTGCAGGAAAGCCCGATACTCCGAGCGGCGTCCACGCATTCGAGCAGCCGCGGCACAGTCGGCAGCGGGAAATCCCCGTACCCCGGAGCGTAAACCCACGTCGCGTGATAGCCTTTTTCGCTCTCCAGAACTTGCAGCCGCGCATAATCCGCCGTCTGCTCCGCAAGCGCGCTTGCAAGCGCGTCGGAAATCATTCCGCGAAGTCCGTCCGACAGGCTCATTTTTTTGAGATGTTTATCAGCGTCCGCCGAGAGCGTCGCCGCGATAACAGCGGCTTTTTCGCAGCTTTGCAAATGCCGTTTAATGTCCTCCCCGACAAGCTTAAAATCACACCCCGAAAGCTGCCCGTCCCGCGAAAGCTCGAACACCCGAAACGTAAACTGCGGTCTGGCGGCGGATAAAAGCTCCCGCTCGCATAATTCGAGTTCCGACAGAAAATGCTCGTCGGGCTGACCCTGAAAGCCCATATACCGCAGCGCGTCCGCGCGGTTTATCGTCTTGAACTCGGCGGTCATTTAAGTATCTCAGACACGCTCTCGCTGATTTTGCGGGCGATATAGGGGTTATTCATGGTGTACAAATGAATTCCGTCAACGCCGTTTGCGGCAAGATCGATAATCTGGTCGGCAGCGTAAGCTATCCCCGCGTCGCGCATAGCCTCGGGGTTATCCCCGAACCGCGCGATAAGCCGCGTGAATTTCGGCGGCAGCGACGCCCCGCACATAGTCACCATACGCTGTATCTGCTTTGCGTTTACGCACGGCATAATTCCCGCCTCTATCGGAACGTTTATCCCGTGCTTTACCGCTCTGTCGAGGAATTTGTAAAACGTTTCATTGTCGAAAAAAAGCTGTGAAATAAGATGCGACGCGCCCGCGTCCACCTTGCGTTTGAGGTGTTCAATATCCTCTTCCAGAGACCCCGCCTCGGAATGTCCTTCGGGGTAACACGCCCCCGAAAAGCTGAACTCCCCGCGCTCTTTCATATAAGCGATAAGGTCCGACGCATGCAGAAAATCCTTTTTCGGCGGAATTTCGGGATTTATATCCCCGCGCAGCGCCAGAACGTTTTCTATCCCCGATTCTTTAAATTCTTCGATAATTCGGTCAACGTCCGCTTTCGTGGAATTTACGCAGGTGAGGTGCGCTATGGACTCGGTGTGATATTTCGACTTGATAACGCTCACAATTTCGCGCGTAGAGCCGCCCGGCACAGTTCCTCCCGCGCCGTAAGTCACGCTTATGAAATCGGGCTTTAAATCCACCAGCTCGTCAAGCGTTTTGTAAATCGTTTCGAGAGAACCGTCCTTTTTGGGCGGGAAAATTTCAAACGAAAAAACGGGCTTGTGATTTTTGAAAAGTTCGGGGATCTTCATAAATACCTCTTACTGCTTATTTTTCTCCCAGCACTCCGCAACGGCTTTCGCCACCGCGTTTGCAACGTTCTTGTCCAGCGCGGACGGAATTATGTATTCGGGGGAGAGCTTGTCGTCGGGCACTAACTCTGCAATTGCCTTTGCCGCCGCAAGTTTCATATCCTCGGTAATCGCCTTTGCGCGAACCGCAAGCGCGCCCTTGAACACGCCGGGGAACACCAGAACGTTATTTATCTGGTTCGGATAATCGCTCCTGCCCGTGCCTACGATAAACGCGCCGCTTTCCTTTGCAAGCTCGTAGGTTATTTCGGGGCTCGGGTTCGCCATCGGGAAAATTATCGGCTTTTCAGCCATAGACTTCACCATTTCGGGAGTTACCAGATTAGGCTTAGACACTCCGACAAACACGTCCGCGCCGCGCATTGCGTCCGCAAGCGTTCCTTTGCGGTTCTCTTTATTCGTTATCTTGGACAATTCTGCGTGAGCGGGGTTTTGATAATTTTCATCGCGGTTTATAATGCCGCCTATGTCAACCATTACAAGGTTGCCAACGCCCAGTTTCAGCAAAAACTTTCCGATAGCGACTCCCGCCGAACCCGCGCCGTTTATCACGACTGTAATGTCCGAAAGCTTTTTCCCTGCGAGTTTCACGGAGTTCATAACTGCCGCGCCGACAACTATAGCCGTTCCGTGCTGGTCGTCGTGGAACACGGGAATATCGAGCCGCTCTTTAAGTTTAGCCTCGATTTCAAAGCATCTCGGAGCTGAAATATCTTCGAGATTTATACCGCCGAAACTGTCCGCGATAAGCTCTATCGTGCGGACAATCTCGTCGGGGTCTTTGCTCTTTACGCAAAGCGGGAATGCGTCCACGCCGCCGAATTCTTTGAAAAGGCAGCATTTTCCCTCCATAACGGGCATACCCGCAAGACCGCCTATATCTCCCAACCCCAGCACCGCCGTGCCGTCGGTGATAACCGCTACCAGATTGCTGCGGCGGGTGAGTTTGTAGGACAAATCGGGGTCTTTTGCTATTTCAAGACACGGCTGCGCCACGCCCGGAGTATACGCCAGCGACAGATCCTCGCGCGTGTTTATCGGCGCGCGGGAGATAACCTCTATTTTTCCGTTCCAGTCGTAGTGCTTTTTAAGAGCCTCTTCTTTAACGTCCATAATTTCCTCCAACACGGCATTATAAATTACTTCGTCTTGACCGCCGTTTTTATTATTTTCGCAAGCTCCTCCTCAGGCGTGAGGTGAGAGCCGATTTGAATTGCATAATGGTTGTAGAACCCGTGAAAATCCGAGCCGCCCGTCGTGATAAGCCCGTAGTGCTTTGAGATGTCAAGAATACGCTCGCGGGCAGCCTCGTCCGCGCCCGAATGCCACACCTCCGCGCCGTCGATAGCGCCCTCCGCGGCAAGCTCTTCAAGCAGGTCATAGCTGTCGAATACTTTCGGGTGCGCCATAACCGAAATTCCGCCGCTTGCTTTGATAAGGTTTGTCACAAACCGCACATCGGGGTAAAAATCCGCCTCCTCGCGGACTTCTTTCGCGCAGACGCCGTCGTTTATGTCGAACAGCTCGTTGTACACGTCCCCGTAAAGCTCGGTGGTATAGCCGTAATCCATAAGAGCGTGCATTATATGGCACTTGTAGATAGCCTTGCTGCCCGCCGAATAGCGCAAAATGCTTTCAAGCGTAATCGGATACCGCTCCAGCACCCGCATAGCAAAGCTTTTTCCGAGTTTCATACGCCCCTCGGACGTCCTAAGGCACAACCCCTCCAGCCTGTCGGGTTTTGCGGGATTATAGCACAAAATGTGGACTTTTCTTTTGCGCGCGCTGTCAAACGCGGAAAACTCCGCCGCGGGAATAACCGTGACATTATAACGCTTACCCAGAACCAACGCGCGCGAAATAGACGCCAAGCTGTCGTGATCGGTAATCGCAAGACACCTCACATCGTTCCTGTCCGCCTGTTTGATTATATCCGAGATCCCCAGCGAACCATCGGAAATCGTCGTATGACAATGCAGATCTGCTTTCATTTGCCGCCCTTTCCGTTTTACAACTGTTTAACTAAGACTAAAACATACTATTTTATTATACCACATTTCACAAAACATTTCAAGGGGGTTTTCTGCGAATATAACGGAAAAGATATTTTGCGGGTGAAAATAACAGCTAAATCGGGGCTTAAATCAATATTCCGCGTAAACCTCTTCGGTTTCGTCAATATCCGCCTCGGAGGGCTTTGCGTGGTCGGGTTTGTCCTCGCCGCGGTACAGCAGTTTCAGCAGCACGGGCGAGAGAATTGACGAGCAGAGAATAAGCAAAATAACCGAGGTGAAGTACTCCGGGGACACCATTCCCACGGCAAGCCCCTTTTGCGACACAATCAGAGCCACCTCGCCGCGCGTCATCATACCCACGCCGACTTTTAGCGAGTCTTTTGTGTTGAATTTCCAGATTTTAGCAGCCAATCCGCAGCCGATGACTTTGGAAATCAACGCCACCGCCACAAACGCCAGCGAGAACCACAAAAGCTGTATCGAAAAGCCGTCGAACGAGGTCTTTAAGCCTATTGACGCGAAAAACACAGGTCCGAACAGCATATAACCCGAAATGTCCATTTTGCCCGCTATGTACTCCGCGTCGCGGAGGTTGCAGAGGATAATTCCCGCGACATACGCTCCCGTGATGTCCGCTATGCCGAAGAATTTCTCCGCGCAGAACGCCATTATAAAGCACAGCGCAAGCCCGAAAATGGGTATTCTGCGGTGGTGGAAACTTTTCTTGTCGAGGAACTTGAAAAGCAGGTAAATGAGAAATCCCACGCCCACGCTGAACACCAGAAACAGCACGGTCTTTATTACAACGTCCACGGGCTTTGCGTCGGCGGATTTGAAACCGATAACGAACGTCAAAACGATTATTCCGATAATATCGTCTATTATCGCGGAGGAAACTATAACCGTCCCGACTTTGCCCTTTAAATGCCCAAGCTCGCGCAGAGCCTGAACTGTAATAGACACGGAGGTTGCGGTCATAATTGTTCCAATAAACACGCCGCGGAGGAATTCCTCCGAACCGAACGGCGCGAACCCGAAAAACAGCCCGTACAGCGCCCAGCCCATGACCAGCGGCACAAAAACGCCCATACAAGCGATGGTTACGGCGACAGGACCGGTTTTTAGGAGGTCTTTGAGGTTGGTTTCAAGACCCGCCGAGAACATCAGAATTACCACGCCTATTTCCGCCAGCATCGAGATAAAATCCGACTGCTGTACAAATCCCAGCAGCGACGGACCGATAAGCAGTCCCGCGACTATCTGCCCCACGACCTGCGGCGCTTTCAGCTTTTTGGCAAGAAGTCCCATAAGCTTTGCCGAAACAAGGATTATCGCAAGGTCCTTAAAACATTCGTATGATTCCATAAAAATCAGTTCTTCCTTTTCGAGTAAAGATTTTTAACCTTATACATTATAGAACTTTTGTCGATTTATTGCAAGAACAAAACCTCACAAATTTTTGTCGGTTTGCGCGTTCATTTTGGGCAATTTGTATTGACAGCAGGCTGAAAATGGGTTATAATGATATACAAAGACTTGCATATTTGAATAATAGCCTAACCTAGGCTGCCGAGAAAGCTACAGATGCTAGGAACCAGCCTGTCGGCTAGCCTTTGTGGCTGCCGATCAGGCTGGTGACGACGCAGATGTGGCTTTATCGACAGCCCTGAAAACTCTGCTAAAGGAGAACCAACATGTTAGAAAAGAATTATCTCAACCCCGAGGACGCAGGGCGTTTCGGATTTCGGCAAAAGGGAACTTACAAAGCACCCCGAAAAAGCGAAACCGCCGTTTCGGCGGTGCTGTTCGGCGTGATGATTGTAGCGGCGGTGCTGATAATCGGGGCAATGGCGTCGTTTGCAAGGACTATGATTACTTCAAGCATCGAACCCGGAAACGTTATGCTTTTTTATCTTTTAACATCGGCTTTCGGGTCAATCGTCGGAGTTACGGCGGACGTGGTGGTGTTTCTTTTGATTATGCGAATGTATCTCAAAGGCTACGACTGCGAATACACCGCCGACGAGGAAAAAATTACCTTCCGCGACCCCCGAAAAAAGACCTCCGATACGTTTTATTACCGCGACGTGCGCGCGGTGCATTTCGAGCCGAGAGCTATTTTCAAGCAGAGTTTCGGGTATTATGTAACGATAGCCCTTGACGAGAGGAACGAGGAATTCGGCATTGTGTCGGATAAATTCGCCTCGGAGAGATTTACTCCGTTTTACATTATCGTTGAACGCAGGGAAATAAACGAACGCGCCGACAATGCCGCCGAGCTGCAAAAACAATATGAAAAAACCGTGGGAACGCCGTATATTGAAATCGGGGATTATATGTCGCGGCTGGAGGAGCTTGCCGGGACAAAGGAGAGGGAGCTTTCCGAGCCGGACGAAATTCCCGAACTCAGCAAAAATCCCGTGCAAAACGCTCAAAACCTGCCCGCCGAAGACCCTCGGCTTGTCCCGCTCGAAGAAAAGCCCGCGCCCGTTTCAAACCGCACGGAGACCTTCACCGACAGCTTTGGCGTGGAGCGGCTTGTGCGGGAGTACACCGACCGCGGCACGTTCAACGTTGCGTGGGGCAAAAAGGCGAACATTTTGCTGTGGATAGTCACAGCTCCCGTTATCGGGTATATTCTGTTTTACGTGGTGGCACTTGCCATATCGCTGATAACAGACTTCGCAAATACCGTGATGATTTTTGTGTACGGCATTATGAAACAACCTATAAAGACTGTTGTTATCCCGATTGCAGTATTGGCTTTGGCGATATTGCTGCTTAGAATTATAAAGGGCGGCACTCCGCTGACTTACAAGGCAAACGAGATTGAATTTGCCGTGTATAAGCACGATGTTTTGCAGGAGAGAATACTTATTCGCGACGTGAAAGAGGTGATTTACACTCCCACTAAATTCCTGAAATTCAGAGACCGCGGGTACAGGGTGACTATCGTTACCGAAAAACGCGATATTGTGTTTAATTACGTTTTTCCGGGATTCAGCAAAAATATCGACAAGGAACATCTTCCGTTTGAATTGCTGAAAAAAGAGCAGAAAATCGGCAGGGAATAATTCGCTAATCCTGCGGCATAATAAGACAAATCTTATAAAGGAGATGTTTTTTTATGATCGAATCGGATACTATAAAGCTGCTGCGGGAGTGCGACGCGGGAATTAAAACGGGCGTTTCGTCAATCGACGGAGTTTTGGATTATGTGAACAACAAAACGCTGTTAAAGTATCTTTCCGACTGCAAGGACGAGCATAACAAGCTGAAAAGCGAGATACAGACCCTGCTCGACAAATACCACGACGACGGCAAAGATCCTAACCCCATGGCAAAGAGCATGTCGTGGCTGAAAACCAACGTAAAACTTGTCGTGAACGAGTCCGACGAGACGATAACCGACCTTATGACGGACGGGTGCAATATGGGCGTGAAGTCGCTGAATAAATACCTCAACAAATACAAAGCCGCCGATGAAAAAACCAAAGACATCACCAAGCGGCTTATAAATCTTGAGGAAAAACTCGCGGTGGATATCCGCGGATTTTTATGAGCGGTTTAACAGGTAAATCGACAGATTAAGATACCCCGCGAAAGTTACCCAGAGAAGATACGGTATCATCAGAATTCCCGCTGTCTCGTCGATTTTAAAGAATTTAACGGTTGTTTTAAGTATCAAAAACCACAAAATCACCAGCCAGATAAACGCGAACAGATAGGCTTGCATATTGAAGAAAATTATCGACCAGAAAAAATTGAACACAAGCTGAAGTCCGTAAGTGATAAGCGCCGCGCCGTTCGGCTTTTTGGAAGTAACCACAAGGTACGAGGCAATTCCCATTAGAACGTACAAAATCGTCCACACTACGGGAAACAGCCACCCCGGCGGCGACAGCGCGGGCTTATTAAGCTCGGCAAAAGTCTGCATACCGCCCCGCGTAAGCAGCGCGGACACAACGCCTACCGCAAGCGGTATCGCGATACAGATAACCAAAGTTTTCCATTGTTTTTTCATAAAATCACCCACGATGATTTTATGAAAAAATCGTCCTCTTTAGAACGCAAAAAACCGACGGCTTTTCACCGTCGGCTTTTTATTATTCCTGTTCGGGCAACTGTTCTTCGTTTTGGATAAATTCAATATCAAGCCGCACATCGGAAATTTTGCTTTCCTCGGCAATGAAATTTTTAAGCACCTGTTCTTCCGATTCCGAAAGCGGCGTTTGCACACTTCCCGCAAGCAGAATATAATTTCCGTTTTCGCCGTACATCAGCCCGCAGCGTATGTCCTCAATATCTGTGAAAACAGCCGCGGCTTTTTTTGAAATACTCTCGCAGTCGACGATGTTTTCAAGGCTTTTTTGAAGTTCGTCCGATTTTTCCTTTTCGGCGTCAAGCCGAGCCGTAAGATCGCGGATTGTGTTCTCCTGAACGGCAATCGTTACCTTGTCGCTGTCGGTTTCGCCTTCGATGGTTTTGTTTTGCGTTACATGCAGCGAAAATCCCGAAAGGTCGTAATCGTCAAGCTTGTTTTCAAGCTCGAAAATCCGCTCGTCCGACACCTGCATACCCACCAAAGACACGGAAATTTTCTTTCCTACGTAATCCACATTGCTTTGAACTAACTGCGCGTCCGAGAAAACAAATTCTTTTTGGAGGTAATCCTGCGTGTTCTTTTCGAGAACGGATTTGTACACCGTAAATCCCGCGAAAAGCGCGCTCGGAACTACCGTTATCACAACCGCCGCGGTTATCGCGCGTCTTATGCGTTTTTCCTTTTTAGCGTCAAGTTCGGTGTGCGGGGGAACTCTCAAAAGCTTTGTTACAAAAAACGCCGAAAGCGCGATAAACAGCGTGTTTATCAAAAACAGATACGACGCGCCGAGAATAAATTTAAGCTGTAACGTCGCAATGCCGTAACCCACCGTGCAAAGCGGCGGCATAAGCGCAGTCGCTATCGCAACTCCGGGGATAACGTTGCTGGTTTTCTTGCGGGTGTTGCCGATACCTCCCGCAATTCCGCCGAACAGCGCGATAAGCACGTCCCAGAGCGTGGGACTGGTGCGGGCGATCATCTCAGCGGTCGCGGTGTGCAGCGGCGACAGCAAAAAATACACCGTCGACGTGATAAGGCTGATTATAACCTGCGTTGCGAACCGCGACGCGGCGTGTTTAAGCATTGCAATATCCCGAATAGCAAGCGAATAACCCATAGTGAGAATTCCGCTCATAAGCGGGGAAATAAGCATTGCGCCGATTATCACCGCCGTGGAATTCACATTAAGCCCGATTGACGCAATCAAAATCGCCATCATAAGTATCCACATATTCGCGCCGTGGATAATGGTGTTTTCCTCCATCATATCATGGAGGTCGTCATAGCTTAACATATTGCTCCGCATATCCAGCAGCTTGTGAAAATACCTCTTTACGGAATTTCCGTTTCCCTCGTTTTGCATTTAAAACACCGTCCAAACGTTATTTATTCTCGGCAAGTATCTCCCGCAGCGCGGAAAGCACTTTGTTTATATCGATAGGCTTTGCGAGATGTCCGTTCATACCCGCCTGCAAAGCGCGCTCGCGGTCCTCCTCGAAGGCGTTTGCGGTCATGGCGATTATCGGAATTTCGGACACCGCAGGATCTCCCATGGAACGAATTGCACGAGCGGCGGAATAACCGTCCATAATCGGCATTTGAATATCCATAAGCACCAGATCGTAGTAACCGTGTTCCGCAGAGCTCAGCATTTCGCAAGCCTGCTGACCGTTTTCCGCGCTGTCCACCAGAAATCCCGCCTCGGAAAGCAGTTCCGCGGCAATTTCGCGGTTAAGCTCGTTGTCCTCCGCAAGAAGAATTCTCTTGCCCTTGAAAAATACGTCGTCGGGCAGTTCCGGAGTTTCCTCAGCGGGTTTATCTTTAACGCGCCCTAAACTGCGCTCAAGCGTTTCGTGCAGATCCGACGCAAACAGCGGCTTGCTTATAAATCCCGTAACGCCCGCGCCGCGCGCCTCCTGCTCGATATCCGACCAGTCGTATGCGGACATAAGTATAATCGGGGACTCGTCGCCCACGGTTTTGCGAATTTCGCGGACGGTCTCGATACCCGAAAGTTCGGGCATTGACCAGTCGACAATGTACACCTCGAACGGGTCGGTCATCTCGACAGCCTCGTTTGTACGGGCGACAGCCTCGCGCCCCGAAGTTGTCCATTCCGCGCGCATACCTATCTGCCGCAGCATTTTCGACACGCTCTGACAGCACACCATATCGTCGTCCACCACCAGCGCGCGAAATCCGTTAAGCTCCGCAATAGGACCAAACTCCTTATGCGACGCGGAAAACCGCAGCTCCAGCACTACGGTAAACGTCGAACCCTTGTCGGTTTCGCTTTCAACGCTTATTTTTCCGCCCATTATATCAACGATATTTTTCGTTATCGCCATGCCTAAACCCGTGCCTTGAATTCCGCTTACGGTGGAGGTCTGCTCTCTCGTAAACGGATCGAAAACGGTTTTCGCAAAATCGGGGCTCATGCCTATCCCTGTGTCGCTTACCCTGAACTCGTATACGCCGCGCCCCTTGTTTTGCGAGGGCTTTTGGGTAACGCGAACCGCCACCGTGCCGCCTGCGGGGGTGTATTTAATCGCGTTTGAGGTGAGGTTTAACAGCACTTGGTTAAGCCTCAGCCTGTCGCAGAAAACCTCCTCGTCCGTCACGTCCACCGTGTCGATAAAAAGCTCCATACGCTTTGCGTGAATATCCGACTGGATTATATCGCGAAGTCCCTGCAGAATTTCCGCGAGGTTTTCTGGACGTTCGTTCAAGGTAACTTTCCCCGACTCAATACGGCTCATATCAAGCACGTCGTTTATCAGCGACAGCAGATGATTTGACGCCTGCGCGATTTTCGCCAAGTAGTCCCGCGCGCGTTCCTTGTTGTCAAGGTGCGTCGTAGCAAGCGCTGTATAGCCGATAATGGCGTTCATGGGCGTTCGTATATCGTGCGACATGCTGTTTAAAAACGTGGTTTTCGCGCGGTTTGCGGAATCCGCCGCCGCAAGCGCGCGGGTAAGCTCTTCGGTTTTGTTTTCAAGCTCTCCCGTGGCGTCTGCGATTTTTTTCTGCAGGAGATTTTGGGTTCGGGTGCGGACAATAAGCATTGCCACCGCAAACAGCAGCAGCAAAACGATAATTACCGCCACGACGCTGTAAATGGGGTTTCTGTACAAAAACGCAACGAGGCTGTTTTCGTCCTCGAAACCCGCGTCTATCTCGCGTGAAATCAGCATATCAAGCCGCGCGTCGGACACGCTGTCCGCGCCCTTGTCCAGAATTGACAGCAAATACCGCCCGCCCGCGACGTTTTCCCCGACGGCGTAGCTGAACGATGTTTCCCCGAAAACGACCGCCGAAAGCCTGTTTCTGACGTCCTGCCGCACATACCATTCCGCGGCGTAGGAATAGAGAATTACCGCGTCCGCGCTGCCGTTAAGAACAGCTTTTACGCATTCTTCGGAAGTTTGGTATCTTGTCACGGCGTCGTCGGAATATCTTGTCGAAATATAGTTGTCAATAGCGTCGGAGCGTTCCATAGCCGCAAGTTTTTCCGCGTTTCCGGTAAAATCAACGAGAGACAGCCGCGCAAAATTCGTGTGAAAATACGGGACGGTGATTTTATAACCCTCTTCCTCCGCGAGATAATAATC
>CANQNY010000031.1 GCA_947625335.1 uncultured Clostridia bacterium
TCTCTTGCCTTTTCGCCGAAAATCGCCCGCAGCAGCTTTTCTTCCGCGGTAAGGTCGGTCTCGCCCTTCGGAGACACCTTACCTACCAGAATATCTCCCGAATGAACCTCCGCGCCTATGCGGATAATTCCGCGGTCGTCGAGGTCTTTGAGCGCGTCGTCCGACAAGTTCGGAATATCCCGCGTAATCTCCTCCGGACCGAGCTTTGTCTCGCGGCATTCAAGCTCGTATTCCTCGATATGAATTGACGTGTAAACGTCGTTGTAAACCAGCTTTTCATTTATCAGAACTGCGTCCTCGTAGTTGTAGCCCTCCCACGTCATAAAGCCGATGAGAGCGTTCTTTCCGAGGGCGATTTCGCCCATTTTCGTTGCGGGACCGTCGGCGATAACATCGCCCTTGTTTACATGATCGCCCTTTGCGACGATAGGTCTTTGATTTACGCAGTTGCCTTGGTTCGAGCGTTTGAACTTAATAAGCTTGTAGGAGTGCTTAACTTCGCGTCCGTCTGCGTCGCGCTCGTCTGCGGTGATAACAATTTCTCCCGCGTCAACGCTTGTCACAACGCCGCTTTCTTTCGCGCACACAACAACGCCCGAATCGACAGCCGCCTTATATTCCATACCCGTGCCGACGATCGGATTTTCCGTCACCATCAGCGGCACAGCCTGCCTTTGCATGTTTGCGCCCATAAGCGCGCGGTTTGCGTCGTCGTTTTCGAGGAACGGAATCATCGCGGTTGCAACCGACACCACCATTTTCGGCGAAACGTCCATAAAATCGACCTTTTCGCGCTCGATTTCAAGGATAGCGTCGCGGCAGCGCGCGTTTACCCGCGGTCTTGCAAAGCAGCCGTTTTCGTCAAGCGGCTCGTTTGCCTGCGCGACAACGTAGTTATCCTCAACGTCCGCGGTCATATAAACCACTTCGTCAAGCACCTTGCCCGTTTTCTTGTCAACCTTGCGGTAAGGGGCTTCAATAAACCCGTAGGTGTTTATTTTAGCGAAAGTTGCAAGGTAGGAAATAAGACCGATATTCGGACCTTCAGGGGTCTCTATCGGGCACATTCTTCCGTAGTGGGAGTAATGAACGTCGCGCACCTCAAATCCCGCTCTGTCACGCGACAAACCGCCCGGACCCAGCGACGACAGACGGCGCTTGTGAGTAAGCTCTGCAAGCGGGTTGTTCTGATCCATAAACTGCGACAGCGGCGACGAACCGAAAAACTCCTTCATCGCGGCGATAACCTGTCTTATGTTTATAAGCGTGGACGGAGTAACCTTTTCCGCGTCGTTTGCCTGAAGACCCATTCTCTCGCGGATAGTGCGCTCCATTCTCGTAAAGCCTATCCTGAACTGGTTTTGCAGCAGCTCTCCCACGCAGCGAATTCTTCTGTTTCCGAGGTGGTCGATATCGTCGATATCGCCCACTCCTTCGTTGAGGTTAATGAAATAACCCACCGCCGCGAAGATGTCCTCAAGCGTGATGTGTTTCGGGATAAGCTCGTCTGCGCGCTCTTTTATAAGCTTTGCCAGCAGCTCGTCATCGCCGCCCGCGTCGTCGAGAATTTCCGCCAGAACGCCGAACTTTACCTGCTCGTTAATGCCGAGTTCTTTCGGGTCAAGATCGCCGATAAAGCCCTTGATATCGACCATACCGCTCCCGACGATCTTAATTTCGCCCTCGCCCTCGTCTCTTAATACGAGAGCCTCCATAACGCCCGCGTTTTGTATTTCAAGAGCCTTTTCGCGGGTGATAACCTCTCCCTTAATCGCGAGAACCTCTCCCGACAGCGGCGCGATAATGTTTCTCGCAGCCTTTTTCCCGCGAAGGCGCGACGCTATGCCGAGTTTCTTGTTATACTTATAACGTCCGAAACGCGACAAATCATAGCGTTTCGCGTCGAAGAACAGATTGTCAAGCGTTGCGCGCGCGCTCTCCACCGTCGCAGGCTCGCCCGGACGGAGCTTTCTGTACACCTCAAGCAGAGCCTCTTCCTCGTTTTTGGTGTTGTCCTTGCCGTTTTCGATGGTAACGGTAATTCTGGGGTCGTCGCCGAACTTGCCGATAAGATCCTCGTCCGAAGAAAGACCCAGCGCCCTCAGAAACGTCGTGCAGGGGAATTTCCTGTTCTTGTCGATACGAACGTAAAATACGTCCGAACCGTCCATTTCAAGCTCCAGCCACGCGCCCCTGTTCGGGATAATGGTAGCCTTAAACAGCTTTTTTCCGGTTTTATCATAATCAAAGCCGTAGTAAACGCCGGGGGAACGCACCAGCTGCGATACGACAACGCGCTCGGACCCGTTTATAACAAACGTTCCGCTCTCGGTCATAAGCGGCATATCGCCCATATAAATCTCGCTGTCCTCGAAATGACCGTTCTCCTTGTTCAGAAGACGCGCGGTCACTTTCAAAGGCGCGGCATACGTCGCGTCGCGCTCCTTGCACTGTTCGATAGTGTACTTTATCTTGTCCATATCGAAACGGTAATCGATAAACGACAGCTCAAACTTTCCGTTCGAGTCAACAATCGGAGAAATGTCCTTGAAAACCTCTTTGATTCCCTCGTTGAGAAACCACTCGTAAGAGTCCTTCTGTATACCGATAAGGTTCGGCATATCAATGACTTCATTGATCTTGGAAAAACTCTGTCTTAAGGTTTTCCCCGACTGCACAGGCTTTGTGTTCACCATCGGCTTAAATCACTCCTTATTTTATACAAAACGGGTATTTCGGGGCATAGTTACCCTATACCCATATCGATACATTTTAATATTATAGCACAAACCCCATTATTTGTCAAGGGGAATTTGAAAATTTTTGAAAAAAATTTTTTCAATAAAGCCCTTGACAAATGATTGAAGATATGCTAAACTGTATATATCCGATATAAACAGCATAAACGGTCGGATAATACGAAAGGAATTTGCTATGGGACTTACTGTCAGCAATATTGTCAAAAAATTCGGCGATTATACAGCCGTTGACGGGCTGTCGTTCAATCTTCAGTCGCCGGGGGTGTTCGCGCTGTTAGGGACGAACGGCGCGGGCAAGACCACCACAATCCGCATGATACTCGGCATTTTGTCCGCGGATAGCGGTGAAATCCTCCGGGACGGAAAGCCGTTTTCGGCGACGGGAAAGCCCGTGGGGTATCTCGCGGAGGAGCGCGGATTGTACCCGAAAATCAAGGTTTTCGAGCAGCTTGTGTATTTTTGCGAACTTAAGGGCATGAAACGCCGCGAGGCTGTAAAGTCGCTGGATTACTGGTTTGAGCGGCTGTCGGTGTCGGAACACAGGAATAAGCGCGCCGAGCAGCTCTCCAAGGGCAATCAGCAGAAAATACAGCTTATCGCCGCTCTTGCCCCGAACCCCGATTTTCTGATACTCGACGAGCCGTTGTCGGGGCTTGACCCCGTGAATGCGGAGCTGTTCAAGAGCGTTATCCGCGAGGAAATCAAAAAAGACAAGTTTATAATTATGTCCTCGCACCAGATGACGACTATCGAGGAATTTTGCAGGGATATTGTGATACTGAACAAGGGCAAGACGGTTTTGCAGGGCAATTTGAACGAAATCAAGAAAGCGCGCGGGCGCACAAAGCTCACCGTAAAAGCCGAGGGCGATGTGCTTTCTATGGCGCGGGAATGCTCTCTTTCGGTGTCGGAGGAGACCCCGAACGGCTGTTCGTTCGACGTGGAAAGCGAGGAGCAGGCGCATAGGCTGCTGAATATGATAATCGGCGCGAAAATCCCGCTTATACGATACGAACTTCGCGAACCGTCGCTTCAGGAGCTGTTTATAGAAAAGGCAGGTGCGGAAAATGAGGACTAAAGGCTGGCAGTCGATTTTCAGGTTCACTTTTGTGCAGCATATCAAGACAAAGTCGTTCATTATCGGAACGATAATTATGTGCGTTCTGGTGGCTGCTGTGGCGGTTTTGGGGAACATTCTCCCCGCGGTTCTTGCAGGCAGGGACGAGGGCGGTAACGCTGCCGTCGGAGAGGTGCAGTTCAGCAAAATCTATCTATACGACGACGGGGAAATTCTCGACTCCGAGGACATAACGCTTCTTGCGAAAAATATGGGCGATGTCGTGCAGTCCGACGCCCCATTGTCGGACATTGAAAAAACACTTTGCGACACCGAAGAACCCATGGCTCTGGTGCGGATTTCAAAAGCCGACGAGGCGGTTTTCTCCGTTGCAACACGCTATTCAAAGGCAGCGGGCAGCGGCGCGGCGGATATGCTGAACAATGCGGTTCGGCAGCTTATCAGCAGGCGCAATCTGGTAAATTTAGGAATTTCTCCCGAAGATTACCCGAAAACGCTTATTTCCGTCACCGCAACGCGCGTTGAGGCGGGCAAGGACGAGCTGAGCCTCGTTAAAAGCGCGATGAATTATTTCGTGCCGATAGTGGTGTCGCTGGTGCTGTTTTTGTTCATTTACGCCTACGGAAGTCTGGTGGCGCAGTCGATAGCCAACGAGAAAACCGGGCGCGTGACGGAGCTGCTTTTGACGTCCGTAAGACCCCTCGCGATAGTTATAGGCAAGGTGCTTGCAATGGGACTTGTAAGTTTCGGGCAGTTTTTCCTGCTGGGCGCTGTGGGC
Organism: uncultured Clostridia bacterium; assembly: GCA_947625335.1. Lineage (GTDB taxonomy): Bacteria > Bacillota > Clostridia > Oscillospirales > Ruminococcaceae > CAG-115. The sequence continues at coordinate 4,616 of CANQNY010000031.1, forward strand.
GGTATTTCGTTTGCAATATCCGCGCCGTTCGGCTTTATGAAAACAGCTTTTTCGGGCGACAGCGCGCAGTCTTTAGTGCAAATTTCGGGCGTTTCCGGGGAGACTGAAAATTTTTCGGAAATCTCCGAGCTTGCAAGCGAACTCAAAGGAGCGTTTTCGCCCGTAAATATCCTGCTGATAATACTGATTTTCGTGCTGGGATTTTTGTTCTTCTCGCTGCTGGCGGCGCTTGTGGGAGCGTCGGTGTCTAGGATTGAGGATTTGCAGCAGGCAATGCAGCCGTATGCTCTGACGGGCGTTCTGGGCATGTATCTCGCGTATTGTCCCGTTATCTTCAACGTAAGCTCCATAGATTCGGGCGAGGCGGCGACAAATCCCGTTCAGACGCTGTCCTATTACCTGCCGATAAGCTCGCCGTTCGCGCTGCCCTCGGCGATAATGTTAGGGTCGCTGTCGCCGCTTGAAATCGCGCTTGCTACGGCAGTCCTAGCGGCTGCGGTGGTGCTTATGGCGTGGATAGTAAGCCGTGTGTACGAGGCGATAATTCTCCACAACGGAAATCGCCTGAAATTCGGAGACATTTTGAAGTTGGCAAAAAGGCAGTAAACAGTAGTAGGTATTCGCCTGCGGATAGTTTAGATTGTATGCAAGAGGAAGGGTGAGAGCTCTTCCTCTTTGTTACAATAAAAAAGTCTTTCTTTCGCTCCCTCCCTCCGTCCTCTCCGTCCCCCTCCGCCGAGCCGCGCGCAGCGCGGGGAGGATGAGTGATTGATGAATGAGTATTTAATTATTTAGTATTTTATATTATAATAAGGTATCCGTTATCCGCACCACCGTTGGCGGGAATCCCGTCAACGGGTGAGCCGTTAACAGTTTATAGTGTGCAGGGTACAGTAAATAGTATAAGGAGCGTTCGCCGAGGCGAACGCTTTTTTGATTGTCTGTAAGGATAAAGGTTGACAACATATACTTTTGGTTACAATCTAAATAATCCGCGGAGCGGATACCTACTACTATGCGCTATTTACTGTGCACTATAAACTGATTGTTAAGTTTGGTTGACAAAATTCCTGCTGAAATTGGTAGACAAATTCTCGAAAAAGTGTTATAATGTAGTTAAAAAAATTCTAGGAGGAACTAAAAATGAACTTTGCCCAAAAACTTACAGCTCTCAGAAAAAGCCGCGGCTGGTCGCAGGAAGAACTTGGCGAAAAGCTTGGTGTTACCAGACAGACTATCTCGAAATGGGAACTTGGTTCTACAACGCCCGAAATGGAAAAGCTTTCGGGGTTATGCGAACTTTTCGGGATAAGCGCGAACGAGCTTATCGGAACGCCTGAGCCGCAAATTCCCGAACCCAAAGAGGCTTTTTTAAGCGATGAAAATAAAACTGCCGAACCGCAGCTTTCGCCCGAACCGCAAATTTCCGAGCGCAAAAAAGGGTTCTCACACGGCGAATATAAAAGCGCGAAAACCGTAAAAGGCGTGCCGCTGGTACATGTGAATTTCAAAGGAACAGCCTGCGGGATATTCGCGGTGGGACTTGCGGCGCGCGGAGTGGTAGCTGTGGGAATTGCGTCCTTCGGCGTGCTGTCGCTGGGAATTTTCGCGGCGGGCGTGCTGGCTCTCGGACTTTTCGGCGTTGCGGGCGTTTTCGCGCTCGGAATGACAGCGGCGGGAATTTTCGCGTTCGGAGCAGCCGCGGCGGGGCTGGTTTCGTTTGGCGGGATTTCCGCAGGCTGGCTTTCGTTCGGAGGAATTTCCGTGGGAAAATACGCTTTCGGAGGGCTTGCTGTGGGTGACATTGCGCTTGGCGGCTCAGCAAGGGGAATTATCGCCATAGGCGACTCTGTAAGCGGCGAAATCGAGCTTTACCCGCCCGTGCCTGCGGAGCTTTTCGAGCAGATTGTCCGCGAACGCCTGCCGCACACGCCGGATTTTATAATAAAATTCTTCTCCGCGCTCGCCGATAACATGGAAGTTGGAGGGTGATTTGGCAGTTTACAGTTAACAGGGTATAGTGAACAGTAGTATGTATCCGCTGCGCGGATAGTTTAGATTGTAACAAAAAGAAAAAGTTGCCGAATATTGTTTCGGCAACTTTTGTTTTATTTCGTCAACTGTTCCTGCTTTTTGCGGGATTTTTTCTTTGCGAGAATTATCACAACCACAGCAATTCCCAAAACTGCAGCCGCCGCAATCAGAATTATCGGCAACATACTTGCTGAACTGCTTGACACGCAGAACGCCGCTGTGCCGTTGTCCAGAACGGGGTTTTCGACGATCAGATAACTTCCGTTTTCGGTGTATTCTACGGGTTTCCACGCACCGTTTATGTACTGCATAAGCTTGGAACTGCCGGAGGGTTTCAAGAACCTCAGCGCGCTCGGAGAGCCACCGTTTGCTGTGACAATTCTAAGCTCCCAGCCCTCAGGCGCGGAAATCGAACTGCTTTCCGTGTCAACAAGAAGCTGTGCGCTGTCGTCAAAGCTGCCGTCCGCCAGCACCAACGGCAAGCCTTTTTCGCTTAAATTCTCGCAGGCAATCGCACTCAAAAGCTCGATATACTCCGCGCAAAGCACCCGCGGGAAAGTTATATTCTCAAAATCGAACTCCTCCCACCGCGCAAAATAACCGCTTTTTTCGGGAATTTCGGGTATATCCGACGGTTTTACCGACCCGCCGAACGGAACTTTTATCTTCCCAAGCGTTACGCCGTCCGCGGTGAATTCTAAGATTATATCGGCGAATTCTCCCGCCAGCGCGGAAAATTTCGCGTAATCGAACGGCTCGGCGATACCCGCGTAGCTTACGCGGTCAATTCCCGCCGTGCCCCTGTCGACAAAGAAGTTGTTTTTTATCTCGGCATTCTCTTTTGCGAAGTCAACATACCCCGCGACTGCGCCGATTTTCTCGGTAAAATCCGTAATATCCGAAATCGCCGCGCAGTCGGTGATTATGCCGCCCTCGCCCGCTATGCCGCCGATAAACGCTTGCCCCGACAGCGTTACTTTCGCGAGACACCCGCGAAGTTTTGCCGAGGAATACCCCGCAACGCCTCCGACGTAATTTCCGCCCGTGCTGGAAATTTTGCCGCCTGCGCGCGCGTTTTTCACAAGCCCCATATCCATTCTGCCGACAATGCCGCCGCAGTAGTTCTTTTTCGCGGTAATCTCGCCCTCGTTTTCGCAGCTGTCGATTATGTCCATGACGTTATAGCTGAAGTTTATCGAGCGGTCTCCGCTAAGCGTAATATCGTCCTCGGGGTCAAGGTCGAATTCGATAGCCATAGCTCCCGTAATCCCGCCGACATTAACGTCTCCCGCGACTGCTCCTTGGTTTACGCAATCCAGAGCCTTTCCGTGACGGGTATCGGCGTTTTCGCTCTCGGAAATGTCCTCCGAAAATCCGCGCTGTTCTTCCTCGTCGGACAAAAGGTCCTTGTAGTTCTCCTTGAATATCCCGAAAATGCGCGAAATACAATCGTTTATTGTTTCAATATCGGAAAGCAAAACGTTGCTTTCATTTTTAGCCTTTTCGCTAAGCCTTGACAGCGAGGAAATCATCGCCTGCATATTTTCGGAAAGCGAGTCTGCGGCGTTTGTAAACGTCTCGTCCAGCGCGGGAAAACGAATTTCGGGCTTTCCCGAAAGCTCGTCTGCAATGTCCTCAAAACTCCCGATTGCAGCAGACAAACTGTCCGCGGCGGAAGACATAATTTTTGCAGCCTCGCCCGCTTTGGACGCCGCCGTAGTAAGCGACCCGACGGTTTTTTCGAGCGCGTCGGCAGCCTTGTCGACGTTGTCGCTTGAAAGCTCTATATCCCCTGCCGCGTCGGCGATATTATCAATCGCCCCCGACAGCGTTTTCATAGCCGCGGCAAGCCCCTCGGCGTCGATATTGTCGAGGATAACGCGGATATTTTCGTTGATGTCAGCCAAGTCCGCAGACATATCGGAAAGCGAATTTAAGATAATATCAAGCTGCTCGCGGGCGGTATTTGCCGCGTCATCGGGAACGCTTGAACCCGTGACTTTTTGGAGCGCGGAGGACATCTCACCCGCCGCCGCGGAGGCTCTGTCAAGCGCGGTCTGAAGCTCTTTCGCGGAGGTCTGAAGTTCGCCGAGAGCTTTTTCCATTTGGTCGGGGTCAACCGCCCCGTTCAGGTGATTTGCCGCATTTTGAAGGCTGTCAGCCGCCTTTTTAAGCTCCTCTGCGGCAGCGTTCAGCTCGTCACGGTTGGGAACCGCTCCCACCGCAGCCGAAAGTTTTGCCGCCGCTTGTCCCAAAGCCGCCGTTGCAGAATTCAGCTCCGACAAAGCGGACTGCATTTCACCGCTGTCAATAGCTGCCGAAATATCGCTCACCGCGCCGCTTACGTCGCCCAGAGCCGAAAGCACTTCGGAAAGGCTGGCGGAAAACGCCGAAACGCTTGTTTTAAGGTCCTGCATATCCGCGCTCGTAAGCCAGTCGGACAGCTCCCCGAAAGCGGCGTTCAGGCGTTTTGCAGCCTCGGATATTTCGCGCATTTTATCCGTTATTTTATCAAGCGAGGTTGTAACGTCCGAAAGCGCGGATTTAATCTCCTCGGGGTCGCCCAGCGCGTTCTGGATTTCAAGGAACGCCTCGGACAGCCCGCGCAGCGCCGCCTGAAGTTCGGGCAGAGATTTATCAATATCTTTCAACGCCTCGTTTGCACTATCGACAGCGTCGCCGCCGTATTCGCCCGATTTTTTAAGCTCGTCGAGAACCTCGGCGCATTTGTCGGAAAATTCGCCGATAAGCTCCACGGCTTTATCAAGGTCGTTCATCGCCTCGGGCGTTTTGTCGAGCGCGCTGTCAGCCCTTGCCAGAAGCTCGTTTATCCCGTCGGAATAACCTCCGAAAATGTTCTCGGCGCGGTCGGTGATAACGTCTGCGTTTTTCTGCGCGGAGCTCAGGTGCGAAGTGAGGGTTTGCACTTCGCTGTCAAGCTTATCTCCGCTGCCGCGCGCGTCCGATACCAGCTTGTCAACGCCGTCGGAGAGGTTATCCATCTCCTGTCCGAGGCTCTGCAATGCGTCCTCGGAAAACTCAATGCTGCGGTAGGGTTCCATTTGCCCCGCAATGCCGCCGACGTCCTTTCTGCCGAAAATCTCCCCCGTATTCAGGCAATTTTCCAGCAATCCGCATTGCCGTCCGACAACGCCGCCGATGTTGTAACCCGTGTGCTGATAACCCACCGTTCCCGAATTCGAACAGCGCCGCAAAATGCCCGAAGAATACCCCGCAACGCCGCCTATGTCGGACTTTGAGATAACGGTTTCGACAGACTTATCCTGAAGTCCGAGGTCGTCGGCGGTAATTTCCGGGTCGGAGTAAACGGCGTTTACATTGCCGCTGTTGGAGCAGTCCAAAATCGTTCCCAAATTCATTCCGACAACGCCGCCCGCGCTGCTTTCGCCCGACACGTTCGCCGTGGATTTGCAGCCGTTTATAAACCCGCTTTCGCCGTTTTTGCCGACAATGCCGCCAATACTGTCGTTTCCCGAAACCGTCCCGCCAAACTCGCAGGAAGTAACCGTGCCGAGATTAACTCCGACAATGCCGCCCGCCATATCCGCCGAACCGCTCGGACAGACGCTGCCCGAAACCCTCAAATTCTTCACAAGTGCGCCGCGTTCAACGTGTCGGAAAAGACCCGTTTCGGACGCGCTGTCGTGAATATAAAGCCCCGAAACGAGATGCCCGTTGCCGTTGAACGTGCCGCAGAAAATCGGCACTCCGAAAAAGTCCTTGCCGCTTAAATTTATATCGGCTTGAAGTTCAACATTCAGCTCCCGGCTGTAGGAGTCCAGACTGCATTCCTCTGCAAATTTTATAAATTCGTCCGCGTCGGAAATATTTATTGTGCGTTTCTGCTCGGTCCGGGAAACTGTTTCCGCACGCACAAAATCCCTCGGAAACGCCGCGACTAAAATTAAACAAGCCGTGAGAGCCGACAATATTTTACAAAATTTCTTCATATCAATCGTCCTCCGTCAAAACTTCTTCGCCGTCCTCGGAGGTTTCGGCTATGGTTTTGTCAATCCTCTCGCGCAAAGCCGCCGCGTCGGAGCTGTCGAGCATAGCGCTCACTTCGCCGTGGATAATTCCGCTTATATCCGCGTCGACAATGCCGCTTACATAGCCGCGCACCCGCCCGTTTAAGTGAATAAGCCCCGCGGTGTGCTGGATACGGTCCATTTTTTTGAGCGTAAAGGAGGTCTTTTCGATTATGCTGTCGCCGAGCAGCAAAATCTGCGGCAAAACGCACATTACAAGCCCTATTGACACCAGCGTTCCGCGTCCGAGACACTCCCCGACAGCGGAAATCGCAACGTCCGACGACATAAACCCGATAAGCAGTCCCGCCACCGACAAAATCATACCCGAAGTGATTATAGTCGGGAACGCCTGATTTAGCGTTTCGACAATTGCCTCTTTGGGGGTCATAACGCGTTTAAGCTCGGAATAACGGCTGGAAATTACGATTGCATAGTCGATGTTCGCGCCCATTTGAATAGAGCTTACGATAAGATAGCTCAAAAAGAAGATATTGGTGTTCTGCACGGCGGGAACGGAGAAGTTTATCCAGATTGCGCCCTCGATTATCGCCATAAGCAGCACCGGCAGACCCGCCGATTTGAACGTGAAAACAAGAATTACCAGCACGAACAGCGCGGACAGTATGCTTATCATCAGATTATCGTCCACAAACGACGTGGAGAGGTCAAAGTCGCTTGTAGAATCGCCCACCAGAAAAGAGTTGTCGGCGGGGTAATATTTGTACATAATCTCGTGGAATTCGGCGAGTTTTTTAAACGTTTCCTCGCCCTCCATAGGCAGATTTGTCTTTATCAGCAGACGGGAATATTCGTCGGTTTTAAGCTGTAATTTTGCGTCGGTAAGCTTTGCGTTCAGCTCGTCAAGCATATCCGTCATCTCGTCGTCAAGCGTGATAACGCCCGCCTGCTTTTGTTCGTACACATAATCGAACATATCGATAAGCGGCACGCCGTAATCGGAAATATTTCCCATAAGCTTGCCGTAATCGTCCTGCGACACGGCATACGCCGAATACAGCACGGAGATAGCCTCCACGTCCATATCGATAAGTTCCGCGAACTGGCGCGGAGTAAGCGCGTCGGTGAGGTAATACCCGTCCATTGCCTCGGTATTTGCGAGACCCTGCGTGGAATTTACCGCGGGGTCAGCCGCAAGCTCCATAAGCAGCTTGTGTTCCGACTCGTAATCCCCCGACGGGACAATCATTACCATAAGATTATCCACCGTGAAATTGTCGCGGATTTTCTCCTCGGCAATCTGCGATTCGTTTTTCTTGTAGGTTTTCCCCGAAGCGTAGTCATAGACATAATTGCAGTTGTTGGAGAAAATAAACGCCGCAACCAGCACTACAACAAATATCGGCGGGATAACAAAGCGCGTTCTGACGTCCATTTTCCCGACAGCGGTGATGTTCGGGACAAAGTTTCTGTGGTGGGTTTTGTCAATCAGTCCCGAAAAGGACATCAGCAGCCCCGGCATAAGCGTAAAAACAGACAAAATGCTGAAGAAAATCGCCTTTATAAGAACCACGCCGAGGTCAAGTCCGAGTTTAAACTGCATAAACATCATCGCGACCAGTCCCGAAACCGTCGTAAGACAGCTTGAAGATATTTCGGGGATAGCCTTTGAAAGCGCGATTATAACCGCCATTCTCGCATCGTGAGTGGCGCGCTCCTCGGTGTAGCGGTTGCAGAGGATAATTGCGTAGTCGATAGCCAGAGCCAGCTGCAGCACCACCGCAATGGAATTTGACACGAAAGAAATTTCCCCGAGCAGGAAATTCGTTCCCATATTAAGCAGCGCCGCCATGCCGAACGTCATAAGCATTACCGGCACTTCCATATAGGTCTTCGACGTGAACAACAGCACCGCAATTACGATTACAATTACGATAACGACAACCAGACCCATTTCCTGCGCTATGGCGTCCGCCTGATTTGCGCCGACTTCGCTGGAAATATATGTATCATACGGCTCTAACAGCTCTTTCACCTTGTTCATCGCCGTTTTTGCGATTTCGTCCTCAGCCTCGCCCTTAAACGTTACGGAAATCATCGCCGCGCCGTTGTGATAATGCGCGGTCGTCCCGTCGATAACAGCCTCGGAAACGCCGTCGATTTTAAGCATTTGCTCCGCTAAGTTTTCGGCAGTCTCATACGTCACGTTGTCAATCATAACGTTCGCCGAGCCGTAGGTCACAAATTGCTCGTTCATAAGCGTAAGTCCGCGTTTGGTTTCGGTGGAATCGGGCAGATACGACGTAATGTCGTTGTTGACCTTTGTCCACTGCATGCCGAAAACGCAGAAAATCGCCGCCAGAATAAAGAACAGGAAAAATCCCTTGCGTTTGTCTACAATAAGCGTCGCCGCCTTTGTGACAAAGCTCGGTTTCTCTTTTTCGCCGCTCAAAGTATCTCACCTCTCGTTTTATTTTGTGCAATTTCACAACTGTTACTTTTTAAACACATCAGCCTGTATAAAAAGCCAAGTCTCAGACTGTAGAGAAAGTCTCAGATGCCGCATTATGCGCTTGCGCGCAAAACGCTGAAGTAGTACTGCGGGCTAGGCTTTGTGCCTGCCCGCATTATCCGCCTGCGGCGGAAAACGCTGTGCCGCTGACGCCGCAGATAAGGCTTTATCTACAGTCTGCAAGTGTTACTTTTTTAACACATATATTATATCACATTGCCTTTAGAAAGTCAATCGCATTTTTGCGCTGTTGTGGGTAATAAAAAGCGTTAAATGCCGCTTGAATTTTACCGTTTCGGGGATTGACAAAACGCGGGAAATATTGTACAATATACATAGTAGGCTTTTGGAACTGAAGTTCATAATTATATGAAAAAAGAACGGTGATATAAATGAATATAAAGTGCGTTAAAAAAGCGGTTTGCGTGATAATGGCGGCGGTGTGCCTTGCGGGGTGCGCGCCGCAGGGAAACAAAACGCAAAACGGCGGCAAAACCGTCGTTACGATGCTGTATACGGGGGATCTGCCGAATTTTGAAAAGCTGGTGGAAGAAACTTACAGCGACATCGACCTGCAAATCGAACGAAACACCCCCGGCACTATCGACGGCGAGACCGAACGCCGCCTTCGCAACGGTCACGGGAGCGATATTGTGTCGTCAAGCCTTGCGTCGGGCGATGTGCTGAATTATCTCGCGGATTTAAGCGCGGACGAGTATATTTCCGCTTATCAGTCGGGAATTATGCACAAAATCTCCTATAACGGGAAAAACTTTTTTATCCCTCTGCCCGCGCAGTATTACGGGTATATCTACAACAAAACGCTTTTGGAGGAAAACGGTCTTTCCGTTCCGACAACGCAGGAGGAGCTGTTCGAGGTGCTTTCAAAGGCTCGCGAAAAGCATATCGGCACAGACGAAAACGGCTCTGTAATCGCGACCGACGGCACTTCCTCCGTTACGGCGACTTTTGCTATTGCAACGCAAATTCCCGATTTTTTCGGGCTGTCCGAGGGGATAAAGTGGCTGGACGATATGAAAAACGGCAAGGCGACCTTTAAAGGCACGCTTGAACCGTCGCTCGATATGCCGCTCGAACTGATTGATAAAGGGTATATGAACGAGCAGTCTTTCAGGGCGGTTACAAACGCTGTGCCTATTCTTGATAAGATGAAAAGCGGAAAACTGCTTATGGCGTTTGACAACGTAAATATGCTTGATAATATCCGCCGCGACAGCGAATACGAATTCGATATGCTGCCGATTTTAAGCAGCAAGGGCAACCCCGCATGGACGGTTTCCACGCCGACGGCTTTTTTAGGGTTAAATAAAACGCTTACCGAAAAAGGCAATGAAGAAAAGCTTTCCGCCTGCCGAAAAATACTCTCGCTTATCTCAACGCCCGAGGGGCAGGACGCGTTTATGCTGGACAACGGCGCGGCTTATTCGTATCTGGTGGATTATACGCCCTCGTCGGATATAGTTCCCGACGGAATAAAGGACTGCGTCGAAAACGGCTACAACTACAATATATCGATGTCGAACGATTTTATGCTTTATTTCGGAAACCGCCTGAACGCCGTGCTTTGCGGGCAAAAAGACATTGACAAGGCGTTTTCCGAGATCGACAGCTATATGCAGGGCGGCGAAACGCAGACCGCTACGCTTATCGGGACGATAAATCATGATATGATAGTTGAAAATTACAACGTGCGGCTTATGGAAACCGAGATAGGAAATCTTATCTCCGACGCGGTGAGAGAAGTCACCGAAGTCGATATCGCCGTGGTAAACGGCGGTTCGATAAGAGGAAGTCTTTACAAGGGCGATGTGTACAACTATGACCTCGAATACGTCTGCCCGTATCCGAACGAAATAATCGTGCTGGAGGTAAACGCCGAGGTTATAAGGAAAATGCTTGAAAACAGCCTTTCGGCTATGACGAGGGACGTTAATATCCCCGGCGGCAGATTTTTAAACGTTTCGGGGCTCAGATACTCCTTTACGCCGCCTGCGGAGAATTCTCCCGCGCGTCTGTCCGAAGTCACTCTCGCGGACGGTGCGCCGCTCGATGAAAAAGCGGTTTACACTATCGCGGTGACGGATTATATGGCGGGGAAAAGCGGTTATTCCGACAACAACGGCGACGGTTTCACGATGCTGAACGTCTACAGCGACGATACCCCGAAACCCGAAAATGTAAAGCTTGTCAGGGAGACGGGTCACACCCTGCAAAGCATTCTTGAAAAATATATCCGCAGTCACAACAACGAGGAAATTGCGTCCCAAATCGAAGGAAGGATCACATCGGTGAACGAAAATGAGTGAGGGTCAGGGCAAGAAAAATTCACATTGGCGGGTTTACGCCGTGCTGGTTCTGGCGATTGTGCTTGTAAGCCTTTTGGTAATATGGCTTATCGCGGCAGCCTCAGATCTGACGTCTGATTTCACGAAAAATATGAACACCATTTACCTGCGCGAAATGACAAATTTAACGCAGGCAAACTTCAAGTCGGGACTTTCTATGCGTTACAGCGGACTTAAGGCGATAGCCGAGAGCGTAAACGCCGAGGATACTAAAAATCAGCAGTCGATGGAGCGGTTTATTATCGACGCCGAGCATAACAACGATTTCGAGTTTCTGGCGTTTATCGATAAGGACGGGTTTTATTACAGCGAGGACGGAAAACGCCCCGCCGCGTCTAAGCTCAGTTTTCTTGCGGATTTGCTTTCGGGCAAGGACAGACTTATTTCCTACAACGAGACGTTCCTCGACGATAATATGATAGTTCTCGGCACGCAGATTTCGCCTATCCGCTACGACGGCGCGGAGCTTATCGCGATGATTGCGGGGTTTACGGCGGATTCTATCGGGCAGCATCTGTTTCTGCGAAGCGAGGACGGCACGACAAACGCCTCTATTGTCACCTCCGACGGCAGTTTTATCGTGTACAACACGTTTTTCTCCGAACTTCCGACGGGCAGCAATATCATCACGAAATTCAAGGAATACGCCGAATTTGACAAGGGGTTTTCCGTTGAGCAAATCGAAAACGACTTCAAAAGCGGAAATTCCGGCATGGTGATTTTTAAAGCCGTAAACGCGCATATGTGTATGTATTACGCGCCGATTGAAGATACCGACTGGTATATGCTTATGGAAGTGCCTTACGAGGTCGTTGACGAAATGACCGAGAACTTAAGCCGCCGCCTTAACAGCAACGCTATAACCATGATGGCGACGGTTATGGCGTTGATACTTGTCATTTTTGTCATTTATCTGGTTAATTTGAAAGCCCATTCAAAACAGCTTGAGGCGGCGCGGGAATCCGCCGAAAAAGCGCAAAAAGCCGCCGAGCAGGCAAGCCTTGCGAAAAGCGAGTTTCTAAGCCGAATGAGCCACGAAATCCGCACGCCTATGAACGGCATTATCGGTATGACGGAAATTGCCCGCAGAAACTCCTCCGACCCCGAAAGAGTGGACGACTGCCTTAAAAAAGTTTCGATGTCGTCCAAACATCTGATGTCGCTGATAAACGACGTGCTGGATATGTCGAAGATCGAAAGCGGGAAAATACAGCTTAAAAACGAGTTGTTCGATTTGCGGCTGTTTCTCGAAAATATTGAGAATATTTACAGCGTCCAAGCCGAGGAAAAAGAGATCGATTTTGAAATTTCCCTGTTCGGGAGAATTGACGAGCTTATCGTCGGCGATTCTCTGCGGCTAAATCAAATTCTCACAAATCTGCTGTCCAACGCCTTTAAATTCACGCCAAAGGGCGGGAAAATCACCCTTAAAGTGTGCGAGCTGAAACACGAGGAAAATTCCGTGCTGCTGCGGTTTTCGGTTAAGGATACCGGTATCGGCATTAAAGAGGAAAATCTCAGCCGGATTTTCGACGCGTTTGAGCAGGAAAACAGCGAGATTACGCACAAATTCGGCGGCACGGGTCTGGGGCTTTCGATAGTACGCAGATTTTCCGAGCTTATGGGCGGGAGCGTCAAGGCGCACAGCAAATACGGAGAGGGTTCGGAGTTTGTGGTGGAGCTGCCGTTTGCGATTACGGAAAATTCGAGAATGATCGACTGGAACGGCGAACGTTCCTCGGAAAAGGGAGCTTGCGAAAACAAAAATTACGATTTTAACGGAAAACATATTCTGCTTGCCGAGGACAACGAGCTGAACCGCGAAATTGCCGTAGAATTACTGGGTTCGGTGACGGGAGCGGTTATCGACGAGGCGGAGGACGGCGAAAAAGCTGCCGAGTTGTTTGAAAAAAGCGAAGTCGGTTTCTACGATTTGATTTTAATGGATATTCAAATGCCGCGTATGAACGGCTTTGAGGCGACAATGAAAATCCGCGCGATGGACCGTCCCGACGCCGCTGCCGTGCCGATTTTCGCAATGACCGCAAACGCGTTTGCCGAGGACGCCGAAAAGAGCCGCGAGGCGGGTATGAACGCGCATTTGTCAAAGCCGCTTGAAATTTCCGCGGTGCTTGCGGCGATGAATGAGATATTGAACCATGACAAGCAGTAACGCGGCAACTCCGAATTGTAAAATAAAAAAAACCTGCAAACCGACTCTCAAAAAATGAGAAATAATTTGCAGGTTTTTTAAATATATTCAACCGCTTTCAAGCCTTTTCGCAGGAGAAATTTCAACTATGCCGAACAGCCGCTTGATTTCACAGGCTGCTTGCATTATGGTAATCAGCCTCTATTCACTTTTGAGATTTGAAATAGTGAACGCCGACTTCCATATCTTCCGGGCGTTCGGGTTCGGGCTCTTTAGCCCCGTTTATTCGTCTTTCATTCCAATTTCCCCATGCTGTTGAATATTCGGTCTGAACGTCGCAACTAAGAATATATATCCAGTCCAGCCCAAGCTTTGTTTCATCGTCAGCAGTTGTAACTACCCCCACCTTGAACCAATACAGCATCCCTTTGTCCGTCGTAACAAAAGTATTTGCAGAATATCCCGCGCTTACTGTTACCCCATCTCTTACAGAGCTGTAATCGCCTGACGCGCCTACATGCCGCATCTCAACAACTTCACCGTCAAGGAAATTTACAAGTTTCTCAATATCGGGCATCATATCAAATTTGGTTTTATTATACTCGCTGAACATATCAAAAATTGTTCTGCTGTCTTTTGCCTCGACAAGTTCCAAAACCTCGTTGAACGTATTAACAGCATAATCAAGCGGATATTTGTAAGGATTTGCCTCGTAATTCGCCGAAACAGCCTCAGAAGTCGTTTCTTTGACCTTTTCAATGGCGGTTGAAACTAAATCTTTAATGCCGCTGCAGCCCGTCAGAAGTAATAACGCCAAAATCGGGCAGATAAGTTTAAAAATTTTTATGTGCATAATTTCTCCTGTCAGAAGTAAGAAATCAGAGGTAAAAGCGTTAAATCCTTTGCAGAACAACCTGACGAAAACCGGTTAACGCATTATCCCTCAAATTAAATTATATCATATTTTTCGAGACCTGTCAACAACTTATTTTATTTTTAATTGATAAGCCGAATTTTTTATAACAAATAATTTACCCGCTTAATTCGGAATATCCACAAGCTCATAAACCCCGCTGTACTGAAATACTGCGAGCTTTTTAATTTCGGGAATTATCGCAGACGTTTCATAAATCCCGCTGTATATTTCGACGGGTTTATCGTTTAAAAGATATAATTTTCCTTCGTTCAAATAAATAATTTGATTTCCGTCTGAAGTTATTTGTTCGGCGGTGTAATCGGAAATTTTAACGGCTGAATTTCCGTTTTCAAGCGCGAAAATTCCGTTTTTATCGGAGAATAAAAGCCTTGTTCCGTCATAGTAAATTGCTTTGACAAACTCGCCCGAAAGCCGCGTAATTTCCCCGCTTTCAATATCATAGCATTTCAGTTGAAGTATAGAATTTACATAATAAATTTTCCGCCCGTCACAGCTTACCATATTGTTGTAAAATTCCTCGTCAACAACGCATTTTCCGTCCCTCAAAATACGGTTGTCGTAAACGAAATAATACGAATTGCCGTCAGTAAAAAATCCCCGAAATCTCCCGGTATTATTGTTTATTTCGGGTCTTTTTACGATATTTATACCCATAAATCCCGGCGAGCCGCGGTAATTTAATGAATAACTGAGCTTTTCCCCATAATCGGACAGCGAAATTTTAAACACATCGCCGCCTGTTTCATAATAAAGAAATTCATCGTCGTAAAAAATCAGCGTATCAAAGTATCTTGTTTCGATTGAAAGCGAGTTGCGCAGCAAAGATAATTCCGAATTGTCCGTTTTTGAAATTTGCATTATTCCGTTATTGCCCGACACATAAAAATTATCATCATTTTGTGCAAAACGTCCGCACTCCCAAAGATTATATTTAATGTCATTTTCGGGCGCGTCCGAACACCCCGAAACCGCACCGCAAAGCGAAATAACGGCAATCACCGCAATCGCGTTTTTTGGCAGTTTAACCCTCCCGCACGAATAATAATTGTACGCCGCAAACAGCGCGACTGCAATAAAAATAATTGTTGTCGCGGCGAGAATTATCAAAAACGAAAGCGGAATTTCCGAGAAAATTTTAATTTCCTCGCCCGAATAATTCGTGGTT
>CANQNY010000032.1 GCA_947625335.1 uncultured Clostridia bacterium
GGTGCTGCAACTAGCCTTTATGGCTGTTGCAGTCGACGCCGCATTATCCGCCTGCGGCAGATAATGCTACGCCGCAGATGGGGCTTTATATACAGTCTGACTCGTTTATTATACCAAATTGCGCTTGCTTTGTCAAGCTAAATACAGTTGCTTTTTACTGTAAATTGTAAACTTAAAACGTAGTTTACTGTTCACTATACACTATAAACTGTAAACTGCCAAAAGGGGTGATTTTCTTGAAATTCAAAAAATACGGCGTTATAATTGTCGGGACAGGCATTTCGGGAATATACGCCGCGCTTAACCTGTCGGACAAGCTGTCGGTGCTTATGCTCTCGAAAAGGGAGCTTACGCTGTGCAATTCCGCGCTGGCGCAGGGCGGGGTTGCCGCTGTTATGGACAAGGACAACGACAATCCGGAACTTCACATCAAGGACACGCTTGTCGCGGGGCAATATAAAAACAACCTCGACAACGTGAAAATTCTTGTGGAGCAAGGTCCGAACGACGTAAAACGCCTTGCCGACGTGTACGGGGTGGATTTTGACCGAAACGCCGACGGCTCTCTTGCCCTGACGCTTGAGGGCGGGCATTCGCGGCGCAGGATCGCTCACCACAAGGATACCACGGGGTATGAGATTGAAACAAATCTTATCGAGCAGGTGCAAAAGCTCAAAAATGTCAGCGTCATCAACAACTCCGTTTTGTGCAGGCTGGAGCGCGAAAACGGCGTATTTTTCGCGGACGTTATCGTAAACGACGAAAAAGGCGGCATTTCCCACGAATATTACTGCTCGGAGAACGTCATTCTCGCGACGGGCGGCATCGGCAGAGTTTACGCGTACACAACAAATTCCGCTATCGCGACGGGCGACGGAATAAGGCTTGCATACGACCTCGGAGCTAAGATTGAAAATCTATCTTATGTGCAGTTTCACCCGACAGCCTTTGCGGACAGAAAAAATCAGGAATGCTTTCTTATCTCCGAGGCAGTCCGCGGAGAGGGCGCGTATCTTCTCAACTGCCGCAAGGAGCGTTTTATGCCGAATTACGAGCCCGAACGCAAGGAATTAGCTCCGCGCGACGTGGTTTCCGCGTGCATTATGGAGGAGGAGAAGAAAACAGGCTCGAACGATTTCTGGCTGGATATTTCCCACAAAGACCCCGAATTTGTAAAAAACCGCTTTCCGATGATATACAAAAACGTCCTCGAAAAGGGCTATGATATGACCAAAGAGCCTATTCCGATTTACCCGTGTCAGCACTATCTTATGGGCGGGATAAACGTCGACGGAAAGGGTGCGACTAACATAGAGGGACTGTATGCGGCGGGAGAATGCTCGCATACGGGCGTTCACGGGAAAAACCGCTTAGCGTCGAATTCCCTGCTGGAGGCGTTGGTATTCTCGCGGCTTATTGCGGAGGATATAAATTCACATTCCGAGAAAATAAACGTTTCCGAAATGGAATACAATATGCCCGACCCCGCACAGTTTACCGAAACGCTGCCCGAGGGTATTGTCGCCGAGGTAAGGGAGATTATGCAAAACGCATACTTTGTGTTCCCGAATTACCCGGAGGCGGAAAAAGGGCTTGCGCGGATAAAGCAGCTGCGCGAAATGCTGGAGCGCGGAAATTATAAGCTTACCCCCGAGTTTGTCGAAACCAAGTCGCTGGTGACGGTGGCTTATATCATTCTTACCGAAGTGCTTGAAAGGAAGGACGAAAAATGACGCTTTTGCCGTTTTATGTTGACGATATTATAAAAACCGCGCTGTCGGAGGATATAAACTACATTGACAGCACAACCGACCTGCTTATTGACGAGCAAAGCCGCTCCGACGCGTATTTTATGGCGAAAGCGGACGGCGTGGTGTGCGGGATTGAGATTGCAAAACGGGTTTTTGAGATGTTGGATAACGAGGTTCATTTTCAAATTCTGGGACACGACGGAGAGAAAGTCCAAAACGGCGATATTATCGCGAATATTTCGGGAAAAACACGCGCTATGCTGAAAGCGGAGCGCACCGCGCTGAATATTTTACAGCATATGAGCGGGATTGCGACGTATACGAACAAGTGCGTGGAGCTTGTAAAAGGCACGAACGCCTCGATTACCGACACGCGGAAAACGCTGCCGGGGCTTAGGGCTCTTCAAAAATACGCCGTGACGGTGGGCGGCGGGCGAAATCACCGCTTTAACCTCACGGACGCGGCAATGCTTAAGGACAACCACATCGACGCTTACGGCGGGATAACCGCGGCGGTTACGGAACTTCGCAAAAAAGCGGGGCATATGCTGCAAATCGAGGTTGAAACGCGAAATCTCGACGAGGTTCGCGAGGCGCTGGCGGTCGGAGTGAACGTGATCATGCTGGACAATATGTCAGCGGATACAATGCGCGAGGCTTGCTCTATAATTGCGGGCAAGGCTAAAACCGAGGCGTCGGGGAACGTTACGCTCGAAAATATCCGCGAAGTAGCCGAAACCGGCGTGGATATAATCTCGCTGGGGGCGCTTACACACAGCGTTCGAGCATTCGATATTTCAATGAAGTGGAAAAAGTGATTTTAGGAGGAAATTATGGACGAAATTGAATTCAGATACGACACACAGCTGCTTATCGACGGCGAAAACCTCGACGAGGACGAAATCGACGAGTATATCCGCTCGCATTTTGAGGGGGATTCGCTGCTGGTAGTCGCGGACGACGACGTTGCAAAGCTGCATTTTCACACAAACGAGCCGTGGAAAATCCTCGAATACTGCCGAACGCTCGGCGAAATTTATGATATAGTGGTGGAAGATATGATAAGGCAGGCACGCGGCGATAAAGGATAACAGACTGCCGATAAAACCTCATCTACTTCGTCAGTGCCACTACGACAGCCACTAGGGCTAGTCGCAGCGGCACTTCCTCGTATCTAAGGCTTTCTCGACAGTCTGAAAAAAGCGGCGGTACGTTCGTTCGTACCGCCTAATTCTATATTATGAGCAAAATGAGAGGTTTATATCAATAACTCTTGAACGGGTAGGTAGACAGACAATCTACCGAAAATTCTCCGCTTTGCGGAACTTCGCCTAAATGTGTTCCCGCGGTTATGCGGTCGCCCTCGGCGTAGGATTTTACAGCATGGTCAAACCATACAGAATAATGACGTCCGTCGTCGCCCAAAATCATTATAAGATAATTTTCATCGCGGCTCGGAGAATCGCACTTGAACAATTCTACCGTACCCGACGCGGGCGCGTAAACATTCGACCCCGCCGCGGCTGTGATATTATACCCGTAATACAGCTGATAAAAACCGAACATATCATATTCCATGCTTGTAACATTGTCCGCGAAAATGCTCGGATCAAGATTGGGTTTTAAAATGCAGTCGTAATTTGGAGGGTTCCTACCCGCCTTAACCACAAGCTCCCGCGTAAGCCACACATAATCCATAAGCTCTTTAAAACCGCTCTCGGTTTTAATCATTGCGTGGTTGTCGTTCAGGTCGAGTTTCATATCGGACGATATGGCAAGCGTGTACATATAGTCGTTATGGAAATCGATTATTTTAATTTCCTCGGCACTCTGAACTATAATATCACGGTAACCGTCCGCGTTCAGATCCTCCAGCATAAGCATTGTCGGAATACCCTCCAGAGGCACGGTATAATCGTTCTTTCCGTTTTTGGCAACTCCGTCGGCTGTAAGCAGGAAACTGTTGTCGGGGAATTCGTTTAGTGTAAAGGGAACGCCGTCTTTTGGAATTGTGCCGTCCCCGGAACTGAAAAGTACGGAGGCGGGGTTAATCGTCGCCGGCGATACATTCGCAGTTTCCAAGTAGTATTCAAGCGGAGTGTATCTTTCGGTCTTATCAACGGTATGCACGCAAAGATTGTAGCCGTTAACGCAAAGTTCTGCGTTTTTGTCAATTTCGCAGGTGAAATCCTGCGTTTCGCTGTGAACGCAAATCTTATAGGTATCGCCCTCGGGGGGTTCGGCGCAGATCATCTCCCGTTTTCCGTCGCCGTCAAAGTCGTAGAGGAAAATAGCGCAGATTTTATCAACATCAAGCGTCTTGTAGATGTTATCGTCAATATCCATTACGTTCATTCCGCCCTCGGGGAATGTTACATAATAGTAACGGTCGCTGACGTTCGCCTGAAATTCAATCCAGTCGTCAACGCATTTTCCCTCGTCATTGAACACCGTTGCAACGTTCGCATATCTGTCGGGAACACCTTCGCGGATTTCGTCAAGCACATCAGGCACTTCCAAAACGCTGAACTGCTCGGAAAGACCGCTTATCGGCAGGAAATTTACCGCGTCCGCTTCGCCGTTCCATTCGTCGCCTGTTCTCTTGAGGTACAGAACCCAGTACGAGTCCTCCGTAAACGGCGCGAACAGCATTCCGCTCTCAAATTTGTAGCTCAGATTTTCGCCGCCGTCGGACACAAAGCACGGTCCGTGAACCGTCAACACGTCGCCCTGAACAACGTCGCATACGCCGCCAAGAAACTCGTCCACGAAGAAATTGTTTTGCATACCCGTGCGGCTTGTGTTGTCGCTTGCGGGAGCGTTGGGGTCGGTGGGCTGGCAGGGTCTGCCGACAAAATGCCCGTAAACCACCGCGTCATATCTTCCCAATATGCGGTCATAGAAAAAGGCAACGTCGTCCGTTATATAGGGCTTGTCAAGCGCGTTCATCGTCAGATCGTTGTAATTGCCCGTGAAAGTGTACGCCCCGCCTACTCCGTCCGACAGAGCGGACATTGTAAGCTGCACCGTGTCCTTAATATCGTTTGAACCCAAAGTATATACGTTAAAATACAGCTTGTTATCGCGAAGTTCAAGCTGACAGTTGTTCGGACTGGTCATCGCAACAGTATAAAACTTGTTGTTCTTTATATCGTATACATTAACGCCCTCGTGGACTACACCCGAACCTATTGCCCAGCCATACGCAATCTCGCGGTAACCGTCCTCGTTTAAGTCAACCGTGTAAACGGAGGTTATCGGCATTCCGAAACCCACGTAATGCTCGTAATTTTTGCCGATCTCGGTAACCGCGGTCTGTGTGCAGACGAACTCCAGCTCCGGAAACTCCTCCAGCTTGAAATTCTCCACGGGGTCGCCGTCGCCCGAATAATCGGAAATATCGAAAACCTTTTCCGCGTCGGACGGCTGCATGTCCCAAAAGGGGTTCAGGTTGTCGCCTGAGGCGCTGCCCGAATTTGTTATAGAATTCTGTGCGTCGCGGATTTTAAGAATATGCCCCGCAAGCAAAGTTACCCCCGCGACAGCCGCCGCGCACGCCGCCACGGACAATACTATCTTCAGCGGACGGAAACTGTTCCGCGCGGGCTTAAGCTCGTAGGTCTGCGGAGCAGCCTCGGTAATAAAATTATCGTCAATTTGTTCGATAGAATCAAGAAAATTTTCTGCCTTCATACCGAATAACCTCCTTTCTTCAAATGCTCGCGGAGCTTTTTGCGCGTCCGCGACAATATAACCCCGACATTATTTGTCGTCAATCTGTTTTCCGCGGCGATTTCTTCAAGCGACATACAGTACCAGTACCGCTGGACGAAAACTATCCTGTAAAGCTTTTTCACGCCCTTTAAGAACTCGTTTATCTCGCGGGTGAGCTCCTGAGCGTTTAAGTACTCCTCGGTATCGTTTTTCCCCGCCGTATCGGAAAGTTCCTCCAGAATAGCGGGAATTTCTCCCTCGCCGTCCTCTTTGTCTCCTTTATTACCGCCGCGTTTTAGAGCATGCTCCGAGCGCAGACGATTTATCGCGACGTTTCTGACAAGCTTTCCGAAAAATGCCGCGGGATTTTCGGGAGAATTCGGCGGGATAAGTTTCCACGCGGAATAAAGAGCGTCGTTTACACACTCCTCCGCTGCCTCGCGGCTGTTCAGTATCCCAAACGCTATCGACGTCAAATACCGCCCGTATTTCCCCTGCACCGAGGACAGCGCGCTTTCATCTCGGCGGTTGAAACACTCGATTATCTCGCAATCTTCCATATTTTGCCTGCACCCCCTTTATATTTCTCAGCCTGTATAAAAAGTCAAATCTCAGACTGTAGAGAAAGTCCCAGATGCCGCAATGTGCGCTTCGCGCACAACGCTGAAGCGGTGCTGCGGACTAGGCTTTGTGCCTGCCGCAGTGCCGCTAACGCAGCAGATGGGGCTTTATATACAGTCTGATTTCCTGAAGAGCCCTTTCACTTATATACACAAATTTTCCCCTGCTTTTTTTACAAAAAAATGTTACAAAAATCTGTTCAAAAAATTGTGCAAAATAGCAATTGACACATACAATATATTGTGATAAAATAAAACTACACACAAAATATCGGAGGGGAATGCCAAAATGGTTGATGTAAATGTTACGGGCGGAAAGCTCAGAAGAGAAGAAATTGATTTCTATATCGAAAAGGCGAAGGCGAAATATCCCGAAAAGCACCTGCGTTCGGTCGATTTGGAGGTCGACGGCGATTTTGTAAACGCGCAGTATCATTTTTCCGACATGCCGTTTCAGAGAATTCGCCGTATCACGGGGTATCTGGTCGGGACGCTGGACCGCTTTAACAACGCAAAGCGCGCCGAGGAAAAAGCCCGCGTAAAGCACGATGTGCAGTAATCTCTAAAATAATTAAAGGCTGTCAATAAAGCCGCTACAAAGTAGACGCGGTTTTATTGACAGCCCTTTTTTATGCTGATTGGTTGGATATTATGACGTTCTTTCCGCTGCGCTTGCCGACATACAGCCGTTTGTCCACCACGGATATAAGCGAATCGAACTCGCTGTGGGAATCGGCGCGGGTTCGCAGACCGTTTTTCTCCACTTCCCCGCTTTCCACAAGAATATTCTCTTTCTCCGCGCTGTCCGCAAAGCCGAACGTCATTGACACCTTGACGGACTTGCCCTCGTGAGTTATATCAAGCTCGTTTATGCGCTTTTTCACCTCGGAAAGCCGCGCCAAGCACTCCTCGCGCTCGCCCAGCATAACGAGAAGTATCTCCTCGCCGCCCCACCTGCACGCCATATCGCCCGCTTTCGCGGAGTCGAGAATTATCTTCGACACCGACTTCAGCACAATATCGCCGCAATCGTGCCCGTAAGTGTCGTTTATCTTCTTGAAATCATCAAGGTCGCCCATTACAATGCAATATGAACTTCCAAGCTGCTCCAGATTTTCAAAATATTTCCACAAGCTGTGGCGGTTGGAAAGCCCCGTAAGCGCGTCGTGCGTCGCGATGAAATTCAACTGCTCGTTGGTTTCGCGGAGCCTTGTCAGCAAATTCATGACCTCGGTGTAAAAAATTACCACAAAAGTCACAATCATTACCATCGCAAACACGATATTCACGCCGCGCAAAATTGTTATCTCGGTATCGGACAGGACGTGCATACCCGTGATCTCGTAGACCGTGCCCGCTGTTTCGACAAAAGTAATGACCGCCGCTAAAATTATAAGCGTTATCCCGCCCATGCCGACGGCGGTTTTGATGAAGGCTTTTTTATCGCAGTAACAATAAAGATAGTACGCGTAAAGCGGGATTGCCATAAGCGGGTAGAGGTGAAACGACACATCAAGCCCCTGTATGACCGTCACAATCGCCGCGTGAGCCAGCACCTCGGCAAACATCGCGATTATCCACGCAACGGGCTTTTCCCCATTCCCTTTTTAAACGTCACAATAGCGAAAGTTGTATACAAAAGCACGCTTATAACGTTGATAAGCGCCATCATAAAGAGTTTGAAAAACACGAATTCGCACAAAAAAGTCAGGTGCATAAGACCTGCCGCAAAGCAGGTATAACAAAATCTGAACGTAATTCTCGATTCGAGAGCGTCTTTTCTCATAGCTATGTACCTCTTAAATTATAAGGAGTAAAGGCATGATTGCATTTATATAATTATATCACAAATTGTGAAAAAAATCAAGGCAAATTTGCGTTTTGGCATTTGTAGGTTTGCACAAAAAAACGTTAATCTCTTGACAACTTTTTAATAATATGCTATAATTAAGATAATCGCTTTCAAGCGATAATACTTAATGCTATGGAGGATCTTTTATGAAGTATGTATGCCCCGTATGCGGATATGTTCACATTGGTGATTCCGCTCCCGAAAAATGCCCACAGTGCGGCGTTCCGGGAAGTAAATTCAAGGTAGTTGAGGAAGACGGAAAGCTGAATTTCGCGTGCGAACACGAAATCGGCGTTGCAAAGGGCGTTCCCGAGGAAATTCTCGAGGGTCTGCGCGCGAACTTCACCGGCGAATGCACCGAGGTCGGTATGTACCTTGCTATGGCTAGAGCAGCCCACAGAGAGGGTTACCCCGAAGTTGGGCTTTACTACGAGAAAGCCGCTTTTGAGGAGGCAGAGCATGCCGCGAAGTTTGCGGAGCTGCTTGGAGAAGTGGTTTCGGCGTCCACAAAGGAGAACCTTACAAAGCGCGTTGCCGCTGAACACGGCGCAACTCAGGGCAAGCTTGACCTTGCGAAAAAGGCTAAGGAGCTGAACCTTGACGCTATCCATGACACCGTTCACGAAATGGCTCGCGACGAGGCTCGCCACGGCAAGGCTTTCGAGGGTCTGCTGAACCGTTATTTTAAGTAATCTGTAACTAATCAACAGGAGGTAAATTATGGAAAAATATGCTTGCCCGTGCGGGTATGTTTACGACCCCGCAGTCGGCGACCCCGACGGCGGAATTGCTCCCGGAACGAAATTCGAGGACATTCCCGACGACTGGGTTTGCCCCGTGTGCGGTCTTGGCAAGGACGCGTTTGAGAAGGCGGAATAAGGCGTGTTTGTATGAAAAATTTCAAAAACTACACGCCCGAAAAATATTCCTCTCCCAAATACCGCAAGGTTTCGGACGGAATTTACGCGACCAAAAACCCGCGAATTGACGGTGAGGTTTATGTAACGAGTATGACTTTTGAAATGGAGCCCGAATGTTACGGCGAAGAGGACGGCTGTCCGACCAACATCACGCAGGTCCCGTTTGAAAATCTTCTGGACGAATTCGACCTTTTTGTGTCGGATTTTTACGACGACCTCAACGAAAAGAGCGACAGGCTCTGCTATCAGGAATTTGGCGCGACGGAGCTTGAATGCATCCAAAACCTCAGAACAATCCTCGGAAAGCGCGTTTACGCGGTTTTAAAAACCGACGGCGACGACGAGTACGAAGAACTTGTTATTGAATAACGCGAACATTATAAAAAAATTCCCCTCGGATACCCGAGGGGAACTCTTTTGTGTTTTAACCCTTGACCGCACCAAGCGCAACGCCGCCGACTATGTGCTTTGAAACCAAAATATACACAATTACGACAGGCACTATCGCCAGCATAACTACCATGTAAAGATAGCCGAGGTCTTTGGACGCGCCGCCCGAGGCAACTGCCGAACGGAGCGTCGAAATAACGATCGGCACCGTTCTGCGCTCTGCCTTACTGATAATCAGCGCGGGTGTGAAGAAGTTGTTCCACGAAGATGTGAACGCGAAGATAAGCTGAACCGCCATTGCGGGGAAAATCATCGGAAGTGCAATGGTGTTGAACGTTCTGAACTCGTTCGAGCCGTCCACGCGAGCCGCCTCAATAACCTCCATAGGCAACGCGCTCTCGATGTATTGTTTCATATAGAAGAATACCGCAGGAGCCGCAATCGACGGGATTATCAGAGGCCAATAGGTGTTGTTGAGCTTGAACTTGAACACGAGATCAACGAAACCTACCGCGGAAATCTGCGTCGGAATCATCATGATAACCATAATGAACGTAAACGCAAACTTCTTGAGCTTGAAATCGTAAACGTGAATTCCGTAAGCCGTCATAGCGGAGAAATACACGGAAAAGATACTGCTCGCCGCCGCGATAAGCAGGGAGTTGCCCATAGCCCTCAACAGACCGCCGTTACCCATTGCCTTCTGGAAGTTCGACCCGAAATAGGTCGAAGGGAGAAGCGAAAATCCGTTTGAAAGCTGTGCGTTAGACCTTGTGGAGTTAATTATCAGAAGAAAAATCGGGAAAAGCGACAGAATAGTTACGAACACCAAGAAGATGTACGAAAATACTCTCGCCGTATTAGTCTGAACCCTCGAACTTTTGGATTCACCGGTTGAAATGTGTGTTGTACCCATCTTTTATTACCCCCTCTTTTTCTTCGGCTTGTCGGAATCGGAGTTGAGCACCTTATATACGATAAGGCTGAGGATACCTGTAATGAAGAATACAAGTACCGACATTGCACCCGCAATACCATAGTTCTTCGAGCCGCCAATATAACCGTTCAGCCATATAATCAGCGTCTCACAGTCGCCGGCCGGCGCACCTCCGTTGGTTAGGATCTGCGGTACGTCGAACATTTGCAGACCGCCGATAAGCGAGGTGATCGCAACGTATACCATTATAGGCATAAGCAGCGGGATAGTGACCTTGAAGAATACCTGCCACGAGTTTGCGCCGTCGATAGCCGCCGCCTCAAACAGGCTCTGGTCAATTCCCATGATACCCGCCATAAGCAATATTGTGGTATTACCAAACCACATAAGGAAGTTTATCGTCGCGACAAGCAATCGCGCCGCATTCGTACTTGCTAAGTAATCGTACTTGAACTCTTCGCCCGTAATGCTCGAAATTACCTGGTTGACAGGACCTACATTGCTGAACAATGCGAAGAACAACATTGCAAAGGACGCCGCCATGATAAGGTTCGGCATGTAGATAACGGTCTTGAAGAAACGCTGACCTTTAATTCTCAAACGCTCGCTGGTAAAGATTACCGCCAAAAGCAGCGAGAATATAAACTGCGGAACCGCGCCCAAGACCCACATAATCATGGTGTTCTTGGTGTAGGTAAGGATCTTCAAACTGCCGTTATTAAGCGTAGAGTTAATATCAAACAGCTTGACATAGTTTCCAAACCCGACAAAATTCGGTCCTATCCAGTCAAGTCCCTGCTGGTAGTAATCGAAAAAGCTGTAATAAAACGTGGACAGCAGCGGGATCAGCGAAAAAATAATGTAAACGAGAAAGAAAGGCGTTATAAAAATATAGCCCCACTTAGCATAGCTTACCAACTTATGCTTATTTTTCATTGCATTAACCTCTCTCGAAAATTTTAATTCTTTGCAGCTTTATGTTGCAAAAAGAGGTGAGACGATTTTTTATTTCGCCCCACCCCTTAAGGTTTAGGTCAACATTATTTTAGAAGTTGTGAGTAGCGGTAGGATTAACCTTGTTGAGTTTCTCATAGAAGTCTGCCCAGCACTCGTCCTCGGTCTTGGTCTTGCCGTCTACAACCTTCCACTGAAGGATCATGGAATCGAACAGACCCTCGTTGAACGTCTGGTCAAACGCGGTGTGAGCGTTAGGAGCCCAAGTGATACCGTCAGCGATCTTAGCCTGGATAGCATAGTCGTTCTGTCCGTCGAAACCTTCAAAGCCCTTAGAGCTGTCTGCCGCAAGAGCGTCAGCTACCTTCTTGTTGGACGGGAACAGAGGATTGTACTTGTCTTCGTTGGTGATAGAACCGTCGGTCTCGGAACGTTTCTTGATGCCGTGACCGTCAGCTGCCTTGTTGAGGAAGTCCTCATCGTTAAGCATATCGTTCATGATCTGGTTTACGAGAGTGGGGTTGTCGGTGCCCTTTGCGCCGAGCAGCCAAGTACCGCCCCAGTAGTGAGCCTGCGGACCCTGGATAAAGCACCAGTCGCCGGAAGAACCATTCTCGCCGTTGTCAAATGCCTTGGTCATGTTGAATGCATAGTACCACATCGGCCCGATGTAGCTGAGGCACTTACCGTCTTTCATCATGTTGTTGGTAACCTCATCGCCCCAGTTACCGTCAGCGATAGAGTAACCGTTTGCCATGAAGTCCTTAGCCTGCTCATACCAAGTGTAGAACTCGGGAACGGGCTTGAAGTTGTTGTTGGAATCAAGCCACGGCTCGGTCTGACCTGCCGCGTAAACTCTCCACAAAGTGGTGATAGAGCCGGTCATCAGGTAGCCCTTGTCCTTAGCGGTCTTAGCAGCAGCGTTGTACTTGTTCCAGTCACTAAGTGCCTCCTGAATACCGTCGGGATCGTCGGTGCCGAGAACTTCCTTAGCGATAGACTTTCTTACGATCATACCGGAAGGAGTAGCCTGCGGAGAAACGCCCTTGAGCGCGCCGGTGCTGTCGGTAGCAGCGTCGATAACGTACTTGTAGGTGTTGCTGGTATCGATGCCGGTCAGAGCGATAGAAACATCAGACTCTTTGTACTTCTGAATGTAGTCAGCCTCTGCAAGGAAAATATCGATCTTGTCGTCAGCAGACGCGTCCTCGTTCTCCTGGAGCAGACGGTCAAGGTTCTGCTGGTAAACGCCGTCAGCGTTCGGGAACTGAACCCATTCAACAGTTACATCAGACGGAATCTTATCCATGTAGTAAGTGTCGAACCATTCAGCCATTTCGTAGTTCCAGCAAGCAATTCTCAGTTTCTTGCCCTCGTCAGCAGAAGAACCGCTGCTGTCGCCGGAAGTTGTGCCGGAGTTGCCCGCGTTGGAGCTGCTGTTGCCGGAATCACCGGAGCTGCCGGTTTCGTCCTTACAGCCTGCCAGAGACAGAACTGTAGCTGCAGCGATCATAGCTGCAAGAATTCTTTTCTTCATTGTTGATTTCCTCCTAAATTGGTTATAATTGTTTCGAGCGAAAAGCCCGAAACAGCCAATGCAGTCATCAGGTAAACTAGGATTATGCGTTTCCTGATTTCATTGTTAGTTTAACACAAATCGAAAAATTTTTCAAGTGTTTTTTGAAAAATTTTTCACAAACTTTTCAGAAAACGATTTCATTTCAAGGCTTGTTGTGGATTTTGCCCATTGGTTTACTTTATAACTTAACTAATTACGTCAATTTTAATCTTCCCGAATTTGGCTTAACTATGCGCGTTTACAACAATTATATTTATTTTTAACTTAAAATTGCATTTTTTACATCAATTTTGTAACCTTTTTGTAACCTTTGTTTGTGCAAAGTGACAAAATTTAACCGTTCTTATTTGTAAACGATAACAAATCCCGATAAATGGAAATTCCCCGCCGATAAGCACAGCGGGGAAAATTCATCATTTCAGAACCGAATTAAACGGGGTGAACCTTATTCGCCTTATCGGCGTGATCCGCGTCGATGCCGACCTTGCGGTCGCGGCGTTTCTCGAAAAACTTCGGAGCAACCTTCGGGAACATCGCGTAGGTGAGAATATCCTCAACCGACGACCCGTCGCACCATTCCTTAGCCTCTTCTTTCATAGCGTCAAACTCCGGCGAAAGCAGATCTGCGGGACGGCAGGTAATAGGCTCTTCATCGCCGAGAATTTTCTTTCTGAACTCGGGATCAATCTCAACGGGCGTTTTGCCGTACTCGCCCTTAACAAGCCCCTTGAACTCCTTCGTAACGGTCTTGTAACGCTCTCCCATGATAACATTGAACACCGCCTGCGTGCCGACTATCTGCGAAGTAGGCGTTACCAGCGGCGGGAAACCGCTGTCTTTTCTGACGCGCGGAACTTCCTGCAAAACTTCCTCAAGCTGGTCAGCCTTGCCCGCCTGCTTAAGCTGCGAAAGCAGGTTGGACAGCATACCGCCGGGGACTTGATAAATCAGCGCGTTTGTGTTTGTAGCAAGCATTGACGGGTCAAGCAGACCGCTGTCGATGTACTTCTTGCGCAGTTTCATAAAATAATCGCGGACTTCATTCAGCGCGACAAGATCAATCCCCGTGTCGTATTCCGTGCCTTTGAACGTCGCGACAATGGACTCCGTCGGCGCGTGAGACGTTCCGAGAGCAAGCGGGCTCATCGCCGTATCGACAGCGTCCACGCCCGCCTCGACAGCCTTGATAATGCACATCGACGCTAACCCTGAGGTGTAATGCGTGTGGAGCTGTATCGGGATATTCACCGCGCTCTTAAGGTCCTTTACAAGGCTTTCCGCCTCATAAGGAGTAAGCAGCGCAGCCATATCCTTAATGCAAATGGAATCCGCGCCCGCGCTTTCCACCTGCTTTGCATAGTTCATATAATACTCGTGAGTGAACACTTCTCCCAGCGTGTAGGAGATAGCAACCTGCGCGTGACCCTGCTCTTTTTTGGCAGCCTTAATTGCGGTTTCGAGGTTGCGGATATCGTTCAATGCGTCGAAAATACGGATAATGTCAATTCCGTTCGCTATAGACTTCTGAACGAAATATTCAACCAAATCGTCCGCATAATGGCGATAACCGAGCATATTCTGCCCTCTGAACAGCATTTGCAGCTTGGTTTTGGGCATTTCTTTTCTAAGCGTGCGAAGTCTCTCCCACGGATCTTCGTCCAAAAATCTTATGCAGGAGTCGAACGTCGCGCCGCCCCAGCACTCCGCGGAATAGAAACCTATCTTATCCATCGTGGAGAGAATGGGTTTCATATCGTCAATTGACATTCTCGTAGCGAGCAGCGACTGGTGCGCGTCGCGGAGAACGGTTTCGGTAATTTTCAGTTTTCCCATATCGGTTCTCCTTACGCGTTGATAGTGATAACGGGAGCGCCCGTTTCAACGGAATCGCCCTTGTTTACGCAAACAGCCGCTACCGTGCCGTCTCTGTCGCAGACAATGTCGTTTTCCATCTTCATAGCCTCAAGAACAGCGACAACTGTGCCGTTTGTGACCTTATCCCCGACTTTCACCTTAACATCGACGATAGTCCCTCTCATCGGCGCGTTTACGGGAGTGCCGCCCGCCGCAGGAGCTGCCTTCTTCGGAGCTGCCGCCTTAGGTGCAGGAGCAGCCGCAGGAGCTGCTGCCGAGCTTGCGCCGGTTTCCTCAACTTGAACGTCATAAGCGTTTCCGTTTACGGTAATAATGTAACTTTTCATATATTCTACCTCACTTTTATTTAATTCGTGTAATTACAGCGAAATATTCGCATGCTTTCTCGCGGGAGAGCTTTCGCGCTTGCCCGAATATACCAGCAACGCGCCGTATACCGCCTCGTAAGCGTTCTCAGCCTCGACAACCTGATCCGCCATGCCGACTGCCGCCGCCGCAAACGCGGAAATATCGGTCTCCCCTGCGAATGCCGCGAGAGCCTCGAGATTCATCGGGGAAATTTCTGCGTTTTCGAGAGCAATCGTTGTGTCCGCGCCCGCGAACGCCACTGCCGCCGCGCCGTAAGCCTTGCCGGTAATCAGATTTATCTTCGCGGTGGTGGCATTTGCATACACCTGAGCCAGTCTCGCACAATCGCGGACGCTCCCCGCAAGTTCCGCCGCGCTGCTGCCCGCAAATCCCTCGGTATTGACTATTGTCACAACGGGAATAGAAAACGCGTCCGCAAACTCTACAAACCGCGCAATCTTCGCGCAGTCCGCAGCCGTCAGCTTTTCAGCCCTGTCGGTGGTGACAAACGCGGTGGTGGAGGCGTTTACCGCGGCAA
Organism: uncultured Clostridia bacterium; assembly: GCA_947625335.1. Taxonomy (GTDB): domain Bacteria; phylum Bacillota; class Clostridia; order Oscillospirales; family Ruminococcaceae; genus CAG-115. The sequence goes on from CANQNY010000032.1 coordinate 15,479, forward strand.
TAGCCGTTACAGCAGCCGAACCGAATTTTTCGCCGAGCTCAACCACCGTGCCCTTGTCCGCAAACGCCGAAACAAGTTCCATTCCCTTTAAAGCCGCGGTTACATTCCCGTCCGACTGCGCCGCGTCTATAAGGCAATAAGGTGCGGAAAGATTATTCTGCGGGAGCATAGCCATCAAAATCTTCGCTTTATCGACAGCGTCGTCGTTGTCCTTTGCCAGAATCTGGCAAACGCCCGCTTTTGCCGCATTTTCAGCAGTACCCGCGCCCGCAAGCTTGCCGTCCGCGTTGTTGAACGGAGCGGTCAAAAACAGCTCGCTTTTCTCGGTCGCGATAACTATATCCGCCGTCGCCGCCAGCATTGCCGCGCAGCCCGCGCAAACGCCCGTTATAACGGCAATCTGCAGGACAACGCCCGAAAGCCGCGCCGACGCGGTGAGAATATCCCTGTAATCCGCCAGAACGCCCGCACCCTCGGCAATATCGCCGCCCTTGGAGTCGTAAAATCCCACAACGGGGCAACCCGCCTTCGCCGCAAGCTCGTACACGCGCTTTATCTTCAGAGCCGCCGCCTTATTGACAGCGCCGCCTTTCACGCTTACGTCCTGCGCGAAAACGAACACGCTAACGCCGCAGACCGTGCCGCACCCCGTCACAACGGAGCTTTGCTCGCCGTCTGCGGACAAAAACTTATCCGTTTCCGAAAAGCTGTCCTCGTCCAGAAACGCGGCGACCAATTTTCTCGCATCGCTGTCGGGAACGCTTTGTTCCATTTCAGCCAACGTCTTTTTCAATGCCATAATTTTCCTCCTATTTAATAAGGGACTCGCGGAAATGTAATTTATTTCCATACAAATCTCAAAAAATATCCACATAAATTATACAACATCTTTCAACAAATAACAAGGTGTTTTTTGGGTTCGGGAAATTTTTTACGTTTTGATACAATTTCCCACGGGCTTTTTGTGCAATTTCCCGAAAGGCAGACGCTGCCAAAAATTAACAAACAGCTTTACAATCGTTATCAAGTTGGAAAAAGTTAGTCAAAAGTGAAAATTATGTGAAAATTAGCACTCTCCCCTTGACAGTGCTAAAAAGTTGTGATATACTTAGGTCAGAACAAAGGAACAGACCAAGCGAGAGCTTGAACTTCCGTCCCGTTGCTCAGAAACATAAGGAACATAAGGTGCGAAAGCCGCCGAATAACGGTGACTTGTGTTGAGTAAAAGGAGGACTGACCTATGTTATTTCCTGCAATTTTTGGTGAGAGTTTGTTTGATGATTTCGACAGATTTCTTGACTTTCCCGAGCCCGGAAATTTCTCCGACATCGACAAAAAGCTGTACGGCAAACACGCCGCAAGAGTGATGAAAACCGACGTTCACGAGCATGACGACGTTTATGAACTTGACATCGATCTGCCGGGATTTAAGAAAGACGAGATAAATCTCGACCTCGAAAATGGGTATCTCACAGTCGGCGCGGCAAAGGGTCTTAACAAAGACGAAACGTCCAAAGAGGGAAAGCTTATCCGGCAGGAACGCTATGCGGGTTCTATGCAGAGAAGTTTTTACGTCGGGGAGAACATCTCCGAGGACGAGGTTAAAGCGAAATTTGAGGACGGAGTGCTAAAGCTTACTATCCCCAAGAAAGACCCGCAAAAAGCTGTCGAACAGAAAAAACATATCGCTATTGAAGGTTAATATTACAACTGCCGTGCTTAAAAAACACGGCAGTTTTTTTGTTTAGTTGTGACCGCCGCAGCCTCCCGCGAAAAACGCGTTTATGCTCTCGATTTCAGGCTTGTCGCCGATAAATCGGAGTTTTCGCAGCAGATCGGTGTGTTCGGGCAGGTCGAACCTCGCCTTGTCCACTCCGTGCAAAGCCAGAAGATTTAGAATTGCGCGAATAAGACCGTCCGCGAACGGCTCGGCGCAATCAAGCTCGTTTATCACGAACGTTTCGAGATCCCCCGCGGCAAACTCCCCCGCTATCCGTCCCAAGACCTCGCCGCGCTCGGTTGCGACGTACTCGATTTTATCGGTGTTGTTTTTGTTTTGTAAAATTTCAACCATATATTACCGCCTGTAATTTTATTTTTCGTTATGGGAACGCTTTTCAGCAGAATATGCGCAGTTTAATATCCAACTTTCGCCGCTCGGCAACTGCTGTCCCGCGAAAACCTCAAATTCCCCGCGCGAAATCGCGCCCACCGCTGGAACGCTGTACACCCACAGGCAGCCGAGAGAATTCCCTGCATTAAAGCGTTAAACAGAGGAAATCACTTTTCGCTGCGGGAACGCTTTTTGGAGGAGTTAGCCCCGCTCGGTAGCTACTCGCGCCCGCCGCGGGGATTTCACCCTAGGCAGCTGCTGTCCCGCGAAAACCTCAAATTCCCCGCGCGAAATCGCGCCCACCGCTGGAACGCTGCACACCCGCAGACAGCCAAGATAATTTCCCGCATTAAAGCGTTAAACAGAGGAAATCACTTTTCGTTATGAGAACGCTTTTTGTCGGCAGAATTCGCCCCGTTTCGGAGAATACTAAGTTCTTTGGGCGTAAGCTCCCGCCACTCGCCGACTTTCAGCATACCGAGTTTCACCCCGCCGACCGCTATCCTTCGCAGCCGCCCGACGCCTAAGCCCAGCGCTGCGCACATACGGCGAATTTGACGGTTAAGACCCTGATGAATAACAAACAGCAGCACCGTCCGCTCGGGTTCTTCCACGAGCACCTCCACCGTACACGGCGCGGTAACTTTCCCGTCGTCCAACTCCACGCCCGATGACAGTTTCATTATCTGCTCCTCCGTGACTTTCCCGGTAATGGTCACGCGGTAGGTCTTGCTGACGTGCCGCGACGGATGAGTAATTGTGTTCACAAACTCGCCGTCGTTGCTGAACAAAAGCAAACCCTCGGAATCCCTGTCAAGCCGCCCTACCGGCACAACCCTCTCCCGAACGTCGGAAATAAGCTCCGCAACGGTCTTTCTGCCCTTTTCGTCCGACAGCGTTGTAACATAGCCGCGCGGCTTATTCAGCATTATGTAACGCTTAACCCCCTCCGGGGCAAGCGGCTTGCCGTCCACGGCGATAATATCCGCGGCGGGATCGGCTTTGTCGCCAAGCCCGCAGGGTCTGCCGTTTACGGTCACACGACCTGCGGAGATAAGCTCCTCGGCTTTTCTGCGGGAGCAAAGCCCGCTTTCGGCGATTATTTTCTGAATTCTGGATTTTTCCATTAAGCGGCTCTCCTCCTCTCCCGCTTTAGCCGGGTAAATTTGTATAATTATTGCAGCACGTTCCTGCTCTTTAGCTTTGTTCAAGCGGATTATTCAGCTTTTTCGCACGGGCAGCCCTTTTCGGTAAGTTTTCCTGCCGCGCGTAACTTTCTAACAATGGGGAAACCGCGCTCGGCGCAATTTTGCCGCGCGATTCTGCTCTCAGGCTTTTAAAAGCGGCATTTTCAACTTGTCCGCACGGGCAGCCTTTCCTCGGAGGGGAATGCTCTCGGCAGTTTCCCAATAGTTTACGCTATATAATTCAGCACATTAAATCGTAAAATTTGTCCGCCGCACTAAAAAACGTAGGCTACCCAACCGCGAAATCTGCCCTGCAAAGCCGAACTGCCGAAACTCCACGGAGGAAAAAATAAACACAAGTTGCACACGCGCGAATCGCGCCGAAGTTACTTAGCGTGTGGAAACGCACTCTCGGAATGTTGCCGATTATCTGCGCTATGTGGTTCAGCGCATTAAACCGCGAAATCTGCTCCGCGAGGGAAAATCTCGCAGAAACCGAGCTCCCCGAAACTTGCCAACCGCTCACGTTCTGCAACTTTCGCATAGCAAACCGCGAAAGTTGTCCCGCCTGCCAAGACTGAACTGCCAAAACTTCCCACAGGAGCAAATAACAGAAAGTTGCCCGACCACGCGGGCAAACCCTGTCAAATTCACCCCGCCGCGCGCAAAATGAACCGTTTCAGCTTTTCCATAAGCGAAAGCGGCTTTTCGTCCGCAGAAACGTCCTCAGCCGCCGCAAGCGGCACGCTTTTCACGTTTTTCCCGTCAATATAAAACTCCACCGAGCCCAGCGTCTGCCCCTGCTCGACGTTCCCGTAAACTATCCTCGGCAGCAGCACCCGCCGCTCCAGACGGCTGCGCTGGTCAGCCGTGAGTGCCAGCGTCGCCTCGTCGGCGCGGACTTTCACCGTTCTCCCGGAGCCTGCCACCGACACTTCGGCTGTACAGCTTGTGTCCAGCGTGTAGCTCTTCACGCGGGAAAATCCGTAATTCAACAGCTTTTCGTGG
>CANQNY010000033.1 GCA_947625335.1 uncultured Clostridia bacterium
CGGTAATTGTTCTGTATGTCGGAATGTTCCTGTGCATAGGCAGTATTGTCGGAATGGACGAGTTGCTTGAATATGCGATGCTGAGGATTTGAGTTTTGTAAACTAACATTAAAAAAGCCGTCCGAAAATTCGGTCGGCTTAGGCTGTATATAAAGCCCCGCCTGCGTTGTCAACGACATTGCAGCAACCACAAAGGTTAGTCTGCAATGCCGTTTCCTAGCATTCGGGGCTTTCTCTACAGCCTAAGAGGACATTTATACAGGTTAAGCCGTCCATTCGGGTTTTCGTTTCGGCAAGGAGTAAAAATGAAGAAATTCGGCATAATTCTCAGAATTATTTTCACGGCGGCGTTTTTGTTTTGCCTTATTTGGGTAAACGTCGCGGACGCGTTCAACGCGGGCAGCGTTATCGGGACAATCATTTTCGGCGCGGGGCTTGCGGTTTGCGTGTTTTGGGGAGCTTTTAAAAAATTGCTGCATAAAATTTGGCAAAAACTTGCGGGGAAAATCGCCCTCATCGCGGCGGGAACGTTTGTTTTCGCGGGTATAGCGGCGGCAGCGTTTTTCTCGGTCAATATGGTGATTTACGAGGAAGTTCCCGTTGATGACCTCCGCGCGGTGATTGTGCTGGGCTGTCAGGTGAAAGGCGAAGAACCCTCGGATATGCTTAAAGGGCGGCTGAACGCGGCGCTGGAGCTGCTCTCCGAACACTCGGACGCCGTTTGCATAGTAAGCGGCGGAAAGGGAAAAGGCGAGGATATTTCTGAGGCTGAAGCCATGCGGCGGTATCTTGTCGAAAACGGCATATCCGAGAGCCGAATTTTCACCGAAAGCCGCTCCACAAACACCCGCGAGAATATGCGGCTGTCCGTGGAACTTTTGAAAGAGCGAGGCATTATCCCTTACGAAAAAGATTTACGTAATAACCGTACAGAAAACAGCGTTCCCGGTAGAGCGACCCCTGCCGGGAATCAGTCAACGCATTATCCTTCGGATAACGCTGACATTGCCTTGGTTGTCGTGACTAACGAGTTTCACCAGTACCGCGCGGAAATTTACGCCCGAAAATTCGGCATTTCCGTGGGACATCATTCCACAAGGACGCCGCCGTGGGCGTTGCTGAATTATTGGGTGCGCGAGTGGGCGGCGATTTTGTCCGCGATAACGGGGTTGTTTTGATGGCGGCTGAAAACGTGCCGCCTATGACGGGAAAATAACCCATTACGTCAGACCCTTATCTCCCCCACCGCCGTACAGAAATTAACGTTTGAAAAAAAGCTACCTGCGCTGGGAGACGGTCAACGCATTATCCTTCGGATAACGCTGGCATTGCCCTTGCTGGGAAACGGTCAACGAATAATCTAATACGTCAGACCTTCGTCCACCCCACCGCCTTACAGAAAATAGTGTTGGAAAACAAACTACCTATGCTGGGAAATGGTCAAGGGCAATGCCCTTGTGAACCGATTTCGGTGTTCGGCATAAAATAAATCGAGGGTAAAATCCACAGCCGTACCGTGAGGTGGCGAAAGCCCTTGAATAGCCGAACGAGCGCAAGCAGCGGCTGTTTGATATACCCGAAGCGGGCAGCTGTATTTCGGCTGCCCGCTTTTTTATTAACTTCGCTGTTCAAGCTCGCGGACAAGCTGTTTGAAATGCCGCCCGCGCTCCTCGAAATTGCGGTAAAAACCGTAGCTTGCGGACGCAGGCGACAGCAAAACGCGCCGTTTCGCGCAGTCCGCCGCGAGATTTACCGCCTGCGGGAGATTTTCGGCGTACAAGACGTTTACTTCGTCGTTGGAAATCAGCTTTCCGATGCGTTTTCCGCTGTCGGGCAAGAGAATTACATTTTTGACAACGCCCGAATTCAGAAATTCCCCCAGCACATCATACGAAATCCCCCTGTCCATGCCGCCGAGAATAAGGCAGTCCGTGCCGTCGAACGCGTTTACCGCGGCGATTGCAGCCTCGGGCACGGTGCAGATGCTGTCGTTGATGTATTCCACGCCGTTTATCACCGCGACCTGTTCGAGCCTGTGCTCCAGCCCCTTAAATTCGGGCAGCACCTCCAGACAACGCTCTATATCCGCTCCCGCGAGTTTAGCCGCCGCCAGAGCCATTGCGATGTTGTAGAGATTGTGCTTGCCGCACAGCGAAGTGTGAATTTTCTCCGCGGGAATTTTCTCCCCGAACAGAAAAATATTCACCCCATCCGTCCAGACATCGCCCTCGTTCGCGAAAGCCGCCGAATAAAGCGTCCCCGCTGTCTCCACAGGGAACAGCTCGCGGTTTGCTATCGTAAAATCACATTCCCGCTGATACCGTGCAATATTTCGCTTTGCGGCGGCATAGGCGTCAAAGTTGACATAATGGTCGAGGTGTTCGGGGAAAATGTTCAGCAAAAGCGAAATATCGGGCGAATGATGAACAAATTCAAGCTGGTGACAGGAAAGCTCCAGCACCGCGCACATATCCTCCCGCATCTCCTCAAGCCGCATCAGAGGTGGAACGCCGATGTTTCCGATAAGCATGGAGGGAATGCCGCAATTTTCCAGAAAATGATAAATAAGGGAAGAAGTGGTAGATTTCCCCTTAGTTCCCGTGATGCCGATGATTTTGCAGGGTTTCAGCCGCAGCAGAACCTCGGTCTGCGTGAGAATTTTCGCTTTTGTTTGCGCCGAAAATTTGTTTTTGATAACGACGCCGGGGGACTGTAAAATAATGTCAAATTTTTCGCACTCGGCAAGATAATTATCCCCCGAAATCGGCATAACATCGGGCATTTCCAGCTCCAGCGGGTTCATATCCGCGACCGCCAGCGCCGCGCAGCAATTGAGCCTTCGCAGCAGCTCCAGCCAGACTTTCCCCTCGCGCCCGTAGCCGAGTATAACGACGCGCTTTTTGTCAAAAATTGGTTTTAAAACATCAATATTCATTTGGCAATATTCTCCAGTAAAGGTAAAAATTGTAAAGGAACGCAGTTGTCCTCATCGAAAAATCCGCACAGCGAAACGGGCTCGTACTGCGGGAAAAGCTCGGCAAACCGCCGCAGCAGCGCGGGCGGCTCGGGGCGGCGTTTCAGCGCCATCGACAGCGACAGCCGCACCTCGTTTTTCGTCCCGACGCACTCAAACGGCTTATCCTCGCCGTCCAGCACCAGCCCGTCGAATTCGGCGGTCAGCTCGGTTTTTTCCAGCATATTACAGCCAAAAATTCCCACAAGTTCCTTATCGTCCAAAAACGCCGCCAGCAAAATGTACACATACAGACATTTTGCACACTTACAGCACCAAGTGTCGTTTTTCGAGCCGAGGTTGCAGCTCTGAAAAGCCTTGAAATATGCGGGATATTTCACGAATTCGCGCGCAATCTGCCACTCCGACAGCGGTCGCAGCAGGCTGAAATATTCGGGGCAGTTGCCGAAAGTTTTTGTGCAATATTCACGAAAATCACGCTCAAATTCCGTCGATTTGCTGTACTGATGATTGACATTTTTTCCCTCAACATAGGTTTCGTTAGCGCTGCTTTCGTTGGATAAAGCGATGTACTTCACATTCAGCATAATTCCGCATAACAGCGCGGAAAACGCCACCACCGCCGAAAACGGCGTATGCCCGTTAAGCCACCCCGCCGCGTTTCGTTCGAGCAGCGTTTTGTCAATGGTTCTGCGCGGACAAACGGCTCTGTTAAGCGGAATTCCCGCCGCCTCGACGCAGGCTCTCGTCGCCCCGCGCGCATTGATGATGAACGGCGTAATCTCGACCCCCGCGGTTTTCAGCAGCTCCAGCGTCACCACGCTGTCTTTCCCGCCGCCGACCGGCACTAACGCTCCGCTGAGCGCAGGCTCTACTTCGCATAACGGTGCGGGTTCGTGGGCGATTATCGTCATAAAATCCTCGAATTTCGCGTCGATTTTGTTTCGGTAGAAAAACTCCCCCAAGCCGTTAAAATACAATTTTTTCCACCAGTTTTTCTGCCACTCCGAAAGCCCTCCGCAGCGCACCTCCACCGTCGGGCAGCACGCGCATTTCCAGTAGGACACAAGCTCCGCCATACCAAGCGAAAAAGCCGCGGTTTCAAGCTGCTCACGCGAAAAATTTCCGCGCGTATAATCGCGGTCAAATTCCCACTTCGGGTAAAAGTGGTAATTATCTATCTGGAAGTGAAAAACGAGTTCTTTCTCACTTAACTCATAACTGTGATAGATAAACAACGGGTGTTTTTCGCTCAGTTCGTCAAAAATGCTCATTTTTATTCCTTTCGCAAAGAATATTTTGTGCAAAATAACAAAATTTTATTCGTTGACAATAATCGGAGCCGTTGTGAAATCCGCCCCGCACTTTCGAGGGCGTTCAAAGCAAAGCCCGTAAATATCGGTGCAGCGCGTCGTGAAAGCCGCCTGCCGAGCCGCCTCGCGCGATTTCCCCGCGAGAGCCTTGAGCGACGTGTCAATCGGCAGCTCGCAGTTTGCCGCAGAGAGAATTTCCCGCCCGCGCGCGTTCATGCCGAGAATTCTGATGAACGCGGGCTTTTCTGCGGCGAATTTCTTGTCCAGCCCCAGAAACGCGGAAAGCACCGCTCTGCGAATTCGCGCGAGGGTGTAGCGTTTGGTTTTGGTAAGAAAATACAGTTCCGACAGCGTTCCCGCGGCGCGAACAGCCTTGTAAAGCCGCGCTCCGAGCCCGTTCGCGCAGTCGTAAACGCGCTCGAAATCGTCCGCCGAGAGAGTCCGCAGTTTTGCGAGAATTGCCCGCTCCAGCCGCATAATATCCGCCGTAGGCGCGTCGCACGCCGGCGCGAAAGCCGAGTAATCCTCCCCCGAAAGTATCATCTTTCGTATCGCCGAGCCGCTTGCAGAGCCGTTTTGCGCGTTTTCGCTGTCGTGAGCCGCGCCCGCGCGCTTTACCGTGAACAGCTCCAAATTTTTTCCAAGATTATCCAATGCGCTTATGTATTCGATCGCCAGCGTGTTGTTCGGGCAGGCAATCGTTTCGGCGACGTCGGGGGTGTAAAATTCCCGCAAAGCCGCGTCCAGAGCCGCAGGATAGCTTTTCCCGCGCCTTAGCTGCTCAAAAAATGTCTCCGACCGCCCCGCATAGTCGACAGCCCCCGCCGCCTCTTTGAGAGCCGCAACGTCGCCGCTTTCGCTGCCGAAAGCGAGCATATCGACGCACCCCAACGCGGTAATTATCCGCACAGCGCCCGCCGCAAAGCTCTCCGCCGCCGTCAGCGAGTACCGTTCGGGCAGCTCCACAACAAGGTCGCAGCCGTGGTCTAAAGCGGTTTTCGCGCGGGCGAATTTGTCAAACACGGCAACGTCTCCGCGCTGGACGAAATTCCCGCTCATCACGGCGAGAATATGCGTTGCTCCCGCGGATTTCGCGCTGTCTATAAGAAACTTGTGCCCGCTGTGAAACGGGTTGAATTCGCAGATTATCGCGGCGGTTTTCATAAAATATATTCGCTCCTTTCGGGGATTAGAAGTTGCAGAAATGAACTCTTACCTATATTTTACAACATTATTTAAATAAAATCAATAAAATTTATAAAAAATACTTGAAATTTTTTGTGAAATGTTTTATAATTTTATTGGAAATTTTTTTTGAAAGGAATTTGTATTATGAAAATTTTGGTAATCAACGCGGGCAGCTCTTCGCTGAAGTATCAGCTCCTCGATATGGACGACGAGAGCGTTATCGCAAAGGGAAACTGCGACCGTATCGGCATCGGCGGGCATATCAAGCACACCGCCGCGGACGGCAGGACTATCGACGTAGACTGCGACTTCCCGACCCACACCGAGGCTTTTGAAAAGCTTGTAGAGGTGCTTACGACGGGCGAGGCTGCGGTTATCAAGTCCATGGACGAGATAAACGCCGTAGGTCACAGAATAGTACAGGGCGCGGAGATCTTCAATAAGACCACCCTCGCGACCGATGAGGTTATTCAGCAGATTGACGACCTCGCGGAGCTTGCTCCCGTGCACAATCACCCGCACGCATTGGCTCTCAGAGCGTGCAAGAAGGTCATTCCCGCGACCACGCCGCAGGTTGTTGTGTTCGATACGGCGTTTCATGCGACAATGCCCGAAAAGGCGTTTATGTTCGGTATGCCGTATGAGTGCTATGAAAAGTATCATGTGAGAAAATACGGTTTCCACGGCACTTCGCACAGGTTTGTTTCGCAGGCTCTGGCTGACGCTATGGGCAAGGACATCAAGGACCTGAAAATCGTTTCCTGCCACCTCGGAAACGGCTCGTCGATAACGGCTGTCGAGGGCGGAAAGTCGATTGACACCTCCATGGGCTTTACTCCGCTGGACGGCGTTATTATGGGAACTCGTTCGGGCTGCGTTGACCCGTCGGCGGTAACTTTCATTCAGAACAAACTAGGGCTTTCTCCGTCCGAAATGAGCGATTACCTCAACAAAAAATCCGGTTTCCTCGGAATTTCGGGAGTGTCCAGCGACGCACGCGACCTCGGCGCGGCTGCCGACAGCGGCAACAAGAGAGCGAAACTCGCGCTTGAAATGCTCCGCTATGAGATTAAGAAGTACATCGGCTCGTATGCCGCGATTATGAACGGCTTGGACGCGGTTCTGTTCACGGGCGGCATCGGCGAGAACTCCGACGACCTGCGCGAGGACGTTTGCTCGAATATGGAATATCTTGGAATTAAGATAGACAAGGCTGCCAACAAGGGACTTCGCGGCAAACTCGCGAAGATCTCCGCTCCCGACAGCAAGGTCGAGGTATGGGTAGTGCCCACGAACGAGGAGCTGCTTATCGCACGCGATACAAAGGCTTTGGTTGAGGGAAAACTTTGAGAGGTTAGAGGTTAGAGGCTAGAGGTTAGATTACAAGGTACGCCCGCCTTCGGCGGTCGATTTGGATTGCTTCGCAAGAGATTATTTCGGAACGCCTGCATTTGCGGGCGTTTCTTTTTTAGATGTAAGAGGTAAGATTTTTACGTTCGTTAAAATCGCCAAAAAATTCATTATTTTTTTACAAGATTAAGATAAATAACATATTGAAAAATGGTAAAAATAGTGTTATAATTTAAGTTGGTATAGTTTTTACTGAATTTTTAATTATTTTCGGAGGACAATTTTAATGTTTGGGATCAACAGAGATATCGGCATAGACCTTGGAACGGCGAATACGCTTGTTTATATGCGCGGCAAGGGGATTATTATCCGCGAACCGTCCGTTGTTGCAGTTGATAAGAAAGCGGGACAGGTGCGCTATGTCGGTCAGGAGGCTAAAGAAGTTATCGGAAGAACGCCCGGTTCTATCGTTGCGGTAAGACCGCTTAAGGACGGCGTTATCGCCGATTTCGATATGACGTCTATAATGCTCAGTCAGTTCATCAAAAAGGCTTTAAAGGGCAGGGGCAAGGCGAGAGTTATCATCTGCATTCCGTCGGGAGTTACCGAGGTAGAGCGCAGAGCCGTTAAAGAGGCGGCTCAGCAGGCGGGCGCAAAGCGCGTTTCCATTATCGAAGAGCCTATGGCGGCGGCAATCGGCGCGGGTCTGCCCGTTGCAGAGCCTATGGGAAGTATGATAGTCGACATCGGCGGCGGCACAAGCGAAGTCGCTATAATCTCGCTCGGCGGTATCGTTACGGCGCGTTCGGTGCGCGTTGCGGGGGACGAGTTCGATTCCGCTATCATAAACTACATTAAGAAGAAATACAATCTTCTTATCGGCGAAAGAACCGCCGAGAACATCAAAACCGGCATAGGCTCGGCTTTCCAGACCGATGAAAACGAGCCTGTTATGGACATCAAGGGCAGAAACCTGTTAAACGGTTTGCCCGAAAATATCACGATAACCTCCGCGGAGGTGCGCGAGGCTCTCTCCGAGCCGCTTTCGCACGTTATCGAGGCGATTAAGACCACTCTCGAAAAATGCCCGCCCGAACTTGCGGCGGATATTATCGAGGGCGGAATTATGCTTGCGGGCGGCGGGGCGCTGCTGCGCGGGCTTGACAAGCTTATCCACACCGAAACGGGTATGCCCGTGAAAATCGCGGAAAGACCGCTTGACTGCGTGGCTGACGGCACGGGAAAGGTTCTCGAAAATATCGATAAGCTTGAAGACGTGTTAAGCGAGGACGAAACTATTTACTGATAATTTTTGCGGTGAACCATGAAAGAATTTTTTCATAGCGTTAAATTCAGAATTTTAATCTGCATAGGCGCGCTTGTGCTGGGACTTATGGTGTCGGCGGCGGTGACGGCAGGCACACAGACGGGTCCCGAACAGATTATCGGCACGGTAACTTACCCGTTCGTAAGCGCGGCGAACGCCATTTCCGACGGTGTGACGGGTTTTATCGACAAGCTGGTGAACGCCGATAAGTATAAAAGCCGTTCCGACGAGCTTGAGGCGCAGCTTACGGAGATGTACAAGCGCACGATGGATTACGAGTCTATTGTGCAGGAAAACGAGCGTCTTCGCGAAATGCTGGAGCTTAAGGAGCGCAGCGAGGATTTTGTTTTCTCCGAGCCGTGCGATGTTGTTTTTCACAACGCAAACGACTTGTACAGCGGTTTTACGATAAGCAAAGGCTCTTTAAGCGGAATTTCGCTCAACGACCCCGTTATCACGTCGGTTGGGCTTGTAGGGCGTGTGACCTCCGTTGCGGATAACTATGCGCGGGTGACTACAATGTTAAGTCCGCAGGTGAACGTCGGCGTGTACACTATGCGCTCGAAAACCACGGGCGTGCTTGAAAACGACCTGAGTTCCGCGGAAAAGGGCATGTGCCTTATGAGCGATATTCTCAAAGACGCGGATATCAAAGAGGGCGATATAATTTTCACGTCGGGCAAAAGCGGGCTGTTTCCCGATGATATTCTTGTCGGGACGGTCAAAGAGGTGTACGACGATCCGAACGGGTTTTCAAAACACGCTCTGATAGAGCCTGCACAGGACGTTCATTCGGTGACTTCGGTGTTTGTCGTTACCGATTTCAGCGGCAAGGGCATACCGTTCGAGACGGAAGAGTAGGCTTTTATGAAAAAGATTTCCAAAAACCGCGCCCGTTCGCGCAAAGCGATGCTCCGCAGCGTTTTGCGGTGGGGACTTTACGCGGCGGCGTTGCTGGTGTTTTATCTCGGAGAAACCAATCCGATAATACGCGGGTGGTGCCCGCTGCTTATAATCCCGCTTGCGACGGCGGTTGCGATGTACGAGGGGGATCTGGCGGCGGGAGTTTTCGGCGTGTTTTGCGGGCTTATGCTGGATATGGCGAACGGCGTTACGATAATCGGGTTTTCGGCGTTGTGGCTGTTGTGCGTCTGCCCGCCGATTTCGCTTTTGTCTAGGTTCTGGATTAAGGTCAACATTGTCTCCCACCTCGTCATGAACGCCGTTGTGACCGTTATAATGGCTTTTTTGGACGTTGTTTTCACACATTGGGTATGGGAGGGCGCGCAGACCGTCATCTCGTTCAGAACGTCGGTTTTGCCGGCATACGGGGGAGCAATTTTCTTCTCTGCTCCCGTGTATTTGCTGGTGTGGTTTATCAACAGGAAACTTCGCCCGACCGAACGCCGCAGGCTGGAGGAATCCGCTCAGAACGCGGAGGAGTCCGAGGTAAAGGAAATGGAATAGGCTATGTCGAAAATATCTTCACTCTTACGCTCTGTAATTCTCGCCGCGGTGGTGATTGTCGCGGCGTTTTTGTGCGGGATAAAACTGCTCAGAATTCAAGTCGTCGACGGGCAGAAATATCTTCTTCTGACCAAGGAAACTTACACTTCTACGCTTGAAATAGACGCTGCCCGCGGACAAATCGTCGACTGCGACGGAAAAGTTCTCAATACCAACAAGATTATCTACAACGTAAACCTGCTCCATTCCTCGCTTGACGAGGGCACGGAAAACGAGGTTATTTACCGCCTGCTTACGGTTCTTCAGAAAAACGGCGAGGAGTGGAACGACTCTCTCCCGATTACAAAAACCGAGCCGTATGCGTTTGAAAGCGGACGGGAAAAGGCTGTCGAAACCCTGAAATCAAAGCTTAATATCGCAAGCTATTCAACGGTGGAAAACTGCGTCTACTGGCTGTATAAAACCTATGATATAAGCGATAAATACGATGAAGAAATGCGCCGCGCGATTGCGGGAGTGCGGTATGAAATGACGCTGAAAGATTTCTCCTCCGTGAATAATAAGTTCGTTCTGGCGTCGGATATAGGCGTGGATACCGTTCAGGAGCTTAAAGAGCTTTCGGGTATGCTGCGCGGAATGGATATAAGCGAAAGCTGGGAGCGGCAGTATGCGGAAGGCGATATTGCGGCTCATCTGCGCGGTACGGTGGGGGCAATTTCCGCGGAACAGTACCTTAAACTGAAAGACAAGGGTTACACGCTGAACGATATTATTGGCTTAAGCGGCTTGGAAGAGGCTCTGGAGGACGAACTTCGCGGCACTCGCGGCGAGCGCACGATAACTATAGGTCAGGGCGGCGTGGAGTTGAGCGACGAGGTGACGAAAAAGCCCGTTGCGGGACATTCCGTGATGACTACTATCGATTACGATTATCAAAAGCTTATTCAGCAGGCTCTGGAGTATCATGTGAAGTATCTTCAGTCGCCGTATTACAACAAAGCCTATTCCGACCCGGAACTTGTCAAGGAAAGAGCCTGCCAGTCGGGGGCGGTGGTGGTGCTTGACGCGAAAACAGGCGGCGTTCTGGCGGCGGCAAGCTATCCGAATTACGATATAAACGATTATGTCGAGGATTACGAAACGGTTTTGGGAGCGGATCATTCTCCCGTGTTCAACCGAGTGCTGGACGGCGTTTACAGACCCGGCTCGACGTTTAAGACGATAACCGCGACGGCGGGGCTTAGCGAGGGCGTTATTACCCCAACTTCGACGATTTTCTGCGGCAAAAAGTACACCTATTACGCTCCGGGGTTTGTTCCCACCTGCCTTGGGGCGCACGGGGCAATTCCTGTCCGCGAGGGACTTCATCACTCCTGCAATATCTTCTTTTACGAAACAGCGCGCAGGCTCGGCATTGACAAATTAGCCGAGTGGGGCGCGAAATTCGGCGTCGGGAAAGATCTGGGGTTCGAGCTTGCTATGCAAAAAGGGCAGATGACCTCTCTGGAGCTGTACGAGGAAAAAGGCTGGACGTGGAACGAGGGAGATATCGTGCAGGCGGGCATAGGTCAGTGCGAAACGCTGCTTACGCCCATGCACCTGGCGGTTCAGGCAATGACGCTCGCGAATAAGGGCGTGCGCTACGAGCCGCATATCGTAAAGGCGGTGTACAACTACGACTTTACCGAGAAACTGTACGACAAAGAACCCGTAATCGCGGAGGATTTCTCGAATTACCCGAATATGGATATTTACATGAACGAAATAAAAGAGGGTATGAAACTCGTAGCGTCCGAGGCGGACGTCGTTATACGCGGCGCTTACCGCAACCCGCATGATTTCGTCGGGGTAGGCTGGAAGAATGTCGCGGTAAAAACAGGTTCTCCGCAGGTGACGGAGGATATTTACAACGCGGCGGTTATCGGCTTTTACCCTGCAGACGACCCCGAAATCGCGTTCGCTATCATCTTAGAGCGCGCGCAGTACGTAAAGGTTATGGCGGCGAATGTCATCGAGGCTTATGTTGCGGGTGAGATTTCCACGGAATATGATGAGAACGGCGTGCCGTCGTCACCGTTGTAATTCGTCAAAATGCACAAAAATTTTATGCAAAAACCGCAAGAATTAACAAAATTTCTTAAATGTTGAAAAAAGCACTTTCATTTTTGCGCGTTTTGTGATAAGATATAAACGGAGTATAAAATATTTTTTGCCGCTTTTCATAAGCGAGGGGCGGCTTGCAGTATCAGAAGCCGTTTTTGAGGCTTCGGAGAGGGGAAGAATATGTCACAGATAATTGCCGTTACAGCCGGCAAAGGAGGAACAGGAAAATCCACGACCTCCGCGAACGTCGCGACGGGGCTTGCGGCTCTCGGAAAGAAAACCTTGCTTGTAGAGCTCGACTTCGGTCTGCGTTGTCTGGATATTATGCTGGGGATTAAAGACAAAGTTAGACACGACATCGGAGAATACCTTGAGGGTAAGATTGATATTCTCACCGCGACCACCAAGGTCGACAGGTCGGATAATCTGTATCTTGTGTGCGCTACAAGAAACCCGTTTATTGACATCAATCCCGAGAAGATTATGGGAGTATGTGAAGAAATGCGCGAGCATTTTGACTACATAATCATAGATACGGCGGGCGTGGGCAACTCGGTTTTCAGCGTTATAAAGGCGGCCGACCTTATTCTTATGGTTACGACTCCCGATACGGTGTGTGTGCGAGACGGTCAGATGCTTTCGGATTTCCTTTATGTCAAGAATTGTATAAACCAGCGTTTGGTTATCAATAAGGTAAGTCCCAATTTCAGGGAAGAAGATATTCTGTACGACCTCGACGAGGTTATGGATACCGTGGGGATACCTCTTGCGGGAGTTGTTCCCGAGGACGTGAATATTAAAATATGCGGCGCGAAAGGCGAGCCGCTGCCGCCTAATTGCGGAGGGTATAAGGCGTATACCGCTATTGCAAAGAGAATTGACGGTCAGGACGTTCCGCTTACGATCAAGATAGACTAATCCGTGCGAAACAAGGAGGACTTCTTATATGAACATCGCTCTTATTGCACACGATTCTAAAAAAGAGCTAATGGTTCAGTTTTGTATCGCGTACTGCGGTATTTTAAGCAGATACAGCATCTGCGCCACAGGCACGACGGGAAAACTCGTGTCCGAGGCGACGGGTCTTCATATCCAGCGTTTTTTGAGCGGTTCGCAGGGCGGCGATCAGCAGCTGGCGTCGAGTATCAGCTGCAATGAGATAGACTTGCTTTTGTTTTTCCGCGATCCGCTTAATGCCAAGGCTCACGAGCCGAATGATATAAACATTCTGCGTTTGTGCGACGTTCACAATATACCCGTTGCGACAAACATTGCCACGGCGGAGGCTCTTATACACGCTTTGGAGCGCGGCGACCTCGACTGGCGCGAATATATGCGCTGATTTCGTTTGGTACTTCTTTGGAGTGCGTCTTTACGGCGCACTTTTATTTTTACATGTGAAAAGGGTGTAAAAATTTGCTGGTAACGTATGAGGGGATAGTTATAGCGCGGCGCGAGGTGGGCGATAACAGCTGTTTTATCGATATTCTCACGGACGAGCAGGGGATAGTCGAGGCGGCGGCTCACGGCGCGAAAAAGCTGAACAGCAGCATTTTGTCGTCGGCGGGGTTGTTTTCGTATTCAATATTTTGTTTGAACAAAACGGGACTTCGTTACACGGTAAACAGCGCAAAACCGAAGTACAGCTTTCACGCGCTGGGCAGCGATATTGAAAAGCTGGCTCTGGCGTCGTATTTCGCGCAGGCGATGCGTTATTGCACTCCGTCCGAGCAAAATCAGCTTGAACACGGCGCGGACAGCCCCGTGAGGTTTTTAGCGGCGGCGTTGTACGAGATAATGTCGGCAGAGCAGACCGGGCGGACGCTTTCGGGGATAAAAAGCGCGTTTGAGCTGCGGTACAGCGCGATGCTGGGGTTTTCGCCCGATCTTGTCGCGTGCGAAAACTGCGGGAATTACGACTGCGAAAACGGTATGATTTTTCTGCCGGATAAGGCGCTGCTGCTGTGCGCGGATTGCTTTAACCCCGAGTACGGCGGCGAACGGACGGCACTTTTGCCCGATACTTTGAGCGCTATGCGGCAGATAATTTTTTCGCCCGCTGACAGATTTTTCAAGTTCAGGATTACGGGCAACGCTGAAAAACAGCTTTCGGCTGTGTGCGAGAGCTATTTTCTAAGCCGCGCCGAGAGGTGTTTCCCCGCGCTGAATTACTACAATACGCTTGTGCGAAACAGGAGAGAGATATGAACAAGTTTTTTAAAAAGCTGGAGCTTGACAAAATTCTGGAGCTTCTCGCGGAGCAGACGACTTCCGACGAGTGCCGCGAGAACGCGCTTAAACTGCGCCCCGCGAAGAATTTTGAGGATATGGCGCGGGAGCTTGCAAAAACCGACGACGCGTTCACCATGTCGGCGAAATTCGGCACTCCCGCTTTTCGGAAGGTAAAGGATATTTCAGGCTCGCTCAAACGCGCCGAAACGGGCGGCGTGCTGTCTTTTCGGGAGCTGCTTGACGCGGCGGCGGTGCTGCGGGAAACGGCGGCGTTGTGCGACTGGTTTTCGCAATGTGAGAATATGGAAAATTCGCTTTCGGAGTATTTTAAGGGCTTAGTGCCGATGAAACGGCTGGAGCAGCGCATTTCCGAGAGCATTATCTCCGAGGAGGAGATGTCCGACGCCGCAAGCGAGGAATTAGCCTCCATACGCCGCAGAATAGCGCGTCAGGGGCAGAATATCCGCGACAAACTGGACGAGATGATAAAAAGCAAAAGCACGAATAAATTCCTGCAGGACGCGATTGTCACCGTGCGCGACGGGCGGTATGTCGTGCCCGTAAAAAGCGAGCATAAAAACGACGTTCCGGGGCTTGTCCATGACACTTCGGCTACCGGTCAGACGTTTTTTGTCGAGCCTATGGGCGTTGTCGAGGCGAACAACGAAATCCGCATACTGCGCTCCCGTGAACAGGCGGAAATCGAGCGCATAACCCGCGAATTCTCAAAAGAACTCGGCGAAAATGCCGCGGCTATAACCGAAAATTTCAGGCTTTCGATGATTTTGGAGCTTTATTTTGCTAAAGCTAATCTCGGCGCGAAAATGAAAGCCGCTGCTCCGAAAATCGTTCCCGAACCGAAGGTGATTTTGAACCGCGCCCGGCACCCCTTGCTCGACCCCGAAACCGCCGTTCCGATAAGCGTTGAGATAGGCGAAAACTACAACTGTCTTATCATCACGGGACCCAACACGGGCGGCAAAACCGTCGCGGTAAAGACGGTGGGGCTGCTGGCTTTAATGGCGCGGTGCGGGCTTATGATACCCGCCGCGGAGGGCAGCGTTATCGGCTGTTTTGACAGAATTTTCGTCGACATCGGCGACGAGCAGTCTATTGAGCAAAGCTTGTCAACGTTCTCGTCGCATATGACGAATATCATAAAAATCGTCAACTCCGCGACCGACAATTCTCTCGTTCTCATAGACGAACTCGGCAGCGGCACAGACCCCGTCGAGGGCGCGGCGCTGGCGGTGTCTATCCTCACGGAGCTCAAAAATTACGGCGCGAAGGTGCTTGCAACTACGCATTATCAGGAAGTGAAAATTTTCGCTCTCGAAACCGACGGCGTCGAAAACGCAAGCTGCGAATTCGACGTTGACACTCTGCGCCCGACGTACAGGCTTGTGGTGGGAGTGCCGGGAAAATCCAACGCGTTCGGAATATCGCAGAGGCTCGGTATGCCGGAGGGGATAATTTCCCGCGCGAGGGAGCTTGTAAGCACGGAAAACCGCCGTTTTGAAACGGTTATCGACGAACTTGGAAAATCCCGCCGCGAGCTTGAAAATCTGCGCGAGTCGGTAGCAATTTCCGAAAGAAACGCAAAGCTCACCGAATCCGAACTTAAACAAAAGCTATCGGAATTGGAGGCTCAAAAGGAAAAGGAGCTTGAAAACGCCCGTCAGCGCGCGCTTTCGATTGTCGAGCAGACAAGGGCGCAGTCGAACAAATTGCTTGACGAACTGGAAGAACTTAAGAAAACAAAAGACCGCGAGGCGCTTAGAAAAGGGCTTTCCGAGGCGAAATCGGGCATTTCTGGCAAGCTCAATAAACTTCAGGACGGCGCAAACCCCGTTACGGAGCGAAAACTCGAAAAATACGTCCCGCCGCGCCCGTTCAGGGAGCGCGACACGGTGAAACTCGCCGACACGGGTAGGGAAGGCACGCTGCTGACGCTGCCGAATATCAAGGGCGAGTGTTTTGTGCAGGTGGGGTCTGTGCGCGTTAAGACGAATTCCGGAAATCTGCGGCTTGTTGAGAAAAAATCTCAGCCCGCGCCGAAAACCTCCGGCAAAATAAAAAAATCCGTCACGTCGAATATGTCGCGGCGCGGCGGTATGGAGCTTGATATTCGCGGAATGCTGGGCGACGAGGGCGTTATGGAAATGGAAAAATTCATCGACGGCGCATTGATGTCGGGGCTGTCGCAGGTGGTGATTATCCACGGCAAGGGCACAGGCGCGCTGCGCGAGGCTGTCCATTCCGCACTTCGCCGAACGCCCGGAGTAAAGAGCTTTCGCCTCGGCGAATACGGCGAGGGCGAGGCGGGCGTTACGGTCGTGGAGCTTGGGTAACGGCTATTTCAGCAGTTCTGCGGAATTTGCGAGAACGCTTTCAAAATTCACCCCGTAAAATCTGCGTTCGGGGTCGGAGTAGGTGCAGTCCACCGCTTTCCCGACGAACGTCACGGCGCGCTGCAACGCCGTTTTGAGGGGATTTCCGTTTACAAGGCACGCCGTCAGCGCGGACGCGAAAATATCCCCCGTCCCCATACACCGCAGCGGGATTTTCTCCGTGAAATACCCGAAAAATTCCGCGCCGTCAAACGCGATAGCGCCGATTTTCCCGTTTTTGTCAAATTGTTCAAATTGCTCAACGCCCGTTATAAGGGCGTTTTTCGCGCCTGTTTTCACTAGTTTTTCGAGCAGCGTGCAAATATCGCCCTCGTTCGGATTTTCGATATAATCCTCCCCCAAAAGCAGACAAGCCTCGGTTATATTCGGCGTGATAACGTCCGCCAGAGCGCATAACTGCCGCATTTTTTCGGCATAGTCGGGGGTAATCTGCGAATAAAGCTCCCCGTCGTCCGCCATAACGGGGTCGACTATCACAAGCGTATTTTTTTGGCGGAATTTTTTTATAAATTCCTCCGCAAAATCCACCTGCGGCGCGCTTGCAAGGTAGCCCGTATACACCGCGTCGAAAGTTATCCCGCATTCCGACAGCTTGTCCGAAATGCAAAAAAGCTCGTCTGTCAAGTCCTTTTTGTAGAACGTCGGAAAACCCGTGTGATTTGACAGCACCGCCGTCGGTATCCCGCAGCATTCGATCCCCGCCGCCGAAATTATCGGCACGGCAACCGACAGCGAGCATCTCCCGACGCACGAAAAATCCTGAATTGTCGCAATTCGTTTCATAATTTTTTCCCTCTGCACAAAGTCTTATTACATTATAATTGAAAAACAGCGTTTTGTCAAGAATAATCTCAAATTTTCCGCGAAAAATAAGCTGAAATATTTTTCGGGGGAATTTTATGGAATCGATAGCTTTTTTTGACGCAAAACCTTACGACCGCGAGTGGTTCGACAAGATAAACCGTGATTTTGAAATACGTTATTTCGAGGGCAGACTTCGCCCCGAAAACGCGCGGTTAGCGGAGGGCAGCCGCGCCGTCTGCGCGTTTGTAAACGATGTTGTAAACGCGAAAACGGTTGAAATTCTGTCGTCGGCAGGCGTTGAGGTTATTTTAATGCGCTGCGCGGGGTACAACAACGTTGCCTTAAAAGCCGCTAAGGAACACGGCTTGCGGGTGCTTTCCGTGCCTGCGTATTCGCCTTATTCGGTAGCGGAGCACGCCATGGGGCTTATTCTCGCGTTAAACCGCAAAATTCCCCGTGCGTATATCAGAACCCGCGACTTCAACTTCTCGCTTAACGGGCTTACGGGCTTTGACCTGCACGGAAAGACCGCGGGCGTAATCGGAACGGGGCGCATAGGGCGCGTTTTTATCGACATCTGCCGCGGTTTCGGCATGGAAGTTTTAGCGCACGACCCAAAGCCCTCTCCGGACATTCCCGCGCAGTACGTCGACCGCGAGGAGCTTTTCAAGCGTTCGGACATAATCTCGCTGCATTGCCCGCTCACCCGCGAAACGCGCTATATTATCGACGAGGGCGCGATAGCTCTTATGAAAAAATCCGCGCTTGTCGTCAACACTTCGCGCGGGCAGCTTATCGACACCGAGGCGCTGCTTTCCGCGCTGAATGACAAGCGCATAGGCGGCGCTGCGCTGGACGTTTACGAGGAGGAAAGCGGGCTGTTTTTCGAGGACAATTCCGACAAAATCGTGACCGACGAGGTTATCTCCCTGCTGGTGTCCCGCCCGAACGTTCTGATAACGTCGCATCAGGCGTTTCTGACCGAGGAGGCTCTCAGAAATATTGCGGAAGTTACCCTAAAAAATTATTCGGATTATTTAAGCGGCGGTAAACTTGATAATGAAGTTAAGGCGAAAGACACTTGACAGCTTTGAGAAAAAGTGTTACAATATATTGTAATGTTATAACGTTTTAAAAGGCTGTTGAGAAAGCCTCGAATACCGCATTATGCCCTTCGGGCAAAACGCTGAAACGGTATTGCGGACTAACCAAATAGGTTGCCGCAATGCCGTCGCATTATCCGCCTACGGCGGAAAACGCTGCGAAGTAGACGGGGTTTTATCGACAGCCTGAATTTGGGAGATGACAAAATGTACGATTTAATTCAAGTCGGTGAACACACTTATTATATCGCAAGCCCCACCAATGTGGGCGTTTACGAATACGGCGGGCATTGTTCCATAATCGACAGCGGCAGCGACAAGGACGCCGCGAAAAAGATTA
>CANQNY010000034.1 GCA_947625335.1 uncultured Clostridia bacterium
ATGAAAACAAGGCTCAAGCTGTTCTTTAAGTGGGGGATACAGTTTGAGGACGCATACTCGATTGAGGAAAAGTCCGAGCGCAAGGTGCAGTACGCAGACAGCCGAGAGGTTGAGGCGGCGGTGCTGGAAGAGTTTCCGCCAAAGATGATGCCGCTTGCACCAGTGGAGTTAGCGGAGGAATTAGCTGATGAATCGGAAATATTGACCGTAAAAAGACATTCCCCAAAGACTAAGAGGGTGGATCACAACAATAATGGCTAGCAACCGGTTAAGCTCGCGCTGTCTATCGCCATAATTATATTACAGCAAAAAAAGCCGTTTTCCTCATAATACAAACAATTTCCGTTATGCTTTTCCGCAATCTCCCTTATAATTACTGTGCCGTATCCATGATTACCGGAATCTTTCTTAGTAGTGCGAAGATGAGGGTTGTTTTTCAGCACAGAACCGCTTATTGTGTTTTTTACGCATATGTCATACTTGTATTCGTCGGCGGTTATGCTGAGGCGAATTTGTTTAAGCGCACTCGCAACCGAAAGGCAGCCCTCTATCGCGTTATCGATCAAATTGGATAAAAGGCGTACCAGATCCATATCGTCTATTCCGGAAAGATTGCTTACCGAAGAACATATAACGTCGATCCCCGCCGATTTTGCCCTTGACAGCTTTGTGTTTATAACGGCGTTTACCGCTTCATTGTTTGTATTTATAAACACCTCCGAGCAAGTAAAATTGTTAAGGCTTTGCTTAATAAAGTCAATAGCATCACTGGTTTTCCCGTCCGAGAGCATAGTTAAAATAATTGAGTAGCCGTCTTTAAAATCGTGACGAAGTTTTCTGGTATTCTCAAATTCCGCCTTTGCGTTATCGGACATTTGGCGTATGTAGATCTGCTCAAGCTTTAGAATCTCATTTTCTTTAAAAACGGCGTTCTTTCTTTCCAGACCTATAACAAGATAGCAAACAATTACGTTGATCAGAACGATCCCCAAGACAGAGCAAGCAAGATATCTGTTCACGGACGGTATTTTTACATCAAGCGCTGCCGAATTAATAAAGCAGCATATGAGACAGCTGACTGAGAGAACCGAAGCTATAAGTATCCATTCAAGGTAAGTAAGCTCGCTTTTCCCCTTTTCAAATTTTTTAAATATGTATAGCGACAATTCCATAATAAAAATGATCATCAATTGCACGGTAATCATACATATCAGCCGTTCAACGCTGTTTTCGGTAAGAATTTCGGTTAAGGTTTTTCCCGATAAGGAAGCCGCCAAATTCGGAAATGTAGCTGAACACATCACCACAATTAAAATTGAAGACGCCGATATAAATAATTTTTTTAGCTTGCTTTGATTTAACTTAATAAGTGAAAACAATAAAATAACTGCAAAATAAAGAATGACCATGTAATTCTCAAAAACGTGGAAAATTTCTATGGAGCTTAAGATATTCATAGCGCTAATAAGCGCCGCAAGCGCAAGACCAAACCACATGCCTTTACACTTTATAAAATTTTTTTCGCCCTTAGCCCCAAGATACGCAAATGGATAATATATCATTGCGATTCCTTGAAATATGTTAACTGCCAATTCCAACAACAGCCATCCGCTCATACTGTCGACCTCAGATATAATTCGTACTTCTCATTAAAATCACTTCGATATGTTCTGCTTATAGGCAAGACAGTCTGTCGTCCGTGAAGAATAATTTCATTCTGCTTGTTGTTTACAAGAGCAACATGCCGAAGATTAACGATAAAGCTCTTGTGAGATTTAACAAAATCGAAATCCGAATAAAAACGCTCGTAATCCGAAAGATTTCCGCGCAGCTTTATGGGTTCTTTCCAATCCGAAACAAAGAAATTTACATAATGCTTTATACTTTCCAAATATACAATATCGTGAATATATACCGAATATTTTCCCATCTTATCCTCTAGCGTAACCTTTTTGGTCTGCTTCATATGACGCATAAGCTTTTGAACTACCTCGTCTATTGCTGTCTCCAAAGGCAAAGGACTGTTTTTTCTGATAAAATTGAACGGTTGGAACTCGAAGCTTTCAAAAACCAACTCCGAGTAACTTGTGACAAAAATAATATAGCTGTTGGAGTACTTCTCTCTAAGGAATTTCGCGGCGTCAAATCCGGACATTTCCGGCATATCTATATCAAGAAATATAATATTAATAGGTTCGGCAGTGTGTGCCGCAAGCAGATCCATTCCGCTGTTAAACACCAATAAATTAAAATCATCGGTAAACTCCGATATCCGTTTTCTTACAACTTCGGCAATCATCCCGGCAGCCGTTTTGTTATCATCACAAACCGCGATGCGCATTGTTATCCCCCTTTTCGTTATCTATTTCAATCAGTATACACCTTTTTTCGACCTTTGTCAAGTCATCACGAAAAAAATGTGGTTTTTTCTCCCGAAATCCGCAAATTTAGTGTTGTTTTTGCCTAAATCGTGCATTTCGTGCCAAAGGTATTGATTTTAGGAATAAAGCGTGTTATGCTTAAAGAAAAATTCTCTTAAAAAAGGACAGGCTGGTTTTTATGATGATAGAGGCTCTCAGCAGAAAAATATTAAATTATCTGCTGTCGTCAGACGCGATCGAGCAGGACGAGACCGATTATTATATGTACGGAATTGAAATAACCATATCATCCTTGCTCAACGTACTGCTTGTTTTTGTAATAGGGCTGATTTTCTCCGCATTTGCGGAATGCGTTGTCTTTCTTTGCACGTTCATTCTTATACGTCAATTTTCCGGAGGATTTCACGCTTCGTCTTACTTTAAATGCAACGCGGCGCTGTGCTGCACTTGTATTATCGTTGTTTTACTGCAAAAGTTTACACATGATCTGATAACAATACCGGCTGCGATTTGTATGTCGGCGGTATGCGTTATGATAATTATTATAAGATGCCCGGTCGAAAACGCGAACAAGCCGATACCCAAAAAACGGAGACCGTTTTATAAAATGATCTCTGCCTTTATTGGGATATGCTGCGCGTGTGTCGGCATCACACTGATTTACTTCGGCAATTGTCTCGGCGCTGTTCTTGTATACACGCTTTGTGCCGTTACAATACTTATTCCTGCGGCGGATTTTATGAAAAGGAGGGTAAAAAATGAAGAAGAAAGCGAACAAGGCTGCGAAGGTCATTAAAAAGGTAAGCGGCTCGATGGCTAAGGTGTCTTTTGGCGCGGCTTCCGTGTGGAGCATTTATCAGCCGAAAGAGCCTAAGCAGATCAAAAAGTGACCTTAATTAAGGTCAAAACCCGAATAGACAGACATGGTAACGCGTTTTGCCGTGTCTGTCAATAGGGGGATTTACAAATTAATTTGCTGTACGGGACTTCTATGTCTTGATACGGCGATTACAATATAAAAACATTATTAATGATATTTATTCGGAGGTTTCCATGAAAAGATACAAAGCAATGAGTTTGATTTTGACCGCAAGTATTATGTTGTCCTCATTGTCGGCTGCTTCTTTTGCCGATGAGACATCTGTTGCCGAAACTCTTGAAGGCAGTACAAGTGTTCTCTCCGACAGCGCGGATATTTCGATATCCGATACCGATGTAACCGACACAAGCTTGACAGTCTCATGGAACTCCGTACCGAACGCCGAGACATATACGGTAATATGCAATAATTCCATCGCTGCCGAGGGGATAACCGACAATCGGTATGAAATTACCGATTTGCAATCCGGCAGCGAATTTTTTATATCCGTGCAAGCCTTTGACATTGCCGGCAGCTTGATCTCCGAGAGCGAGGAAAATGTCTTTTATACAAATCTTACCGTGGATTCGGATATGAAGCTTACCGAAAATCTTACGGTAAACAGCCTGTGCGTTGATTCTGGAACATTAAATTTGAACGGATATTCGCTCACGGTCAATAATGATGCTTACATAACAGATTCGTCCGCGTATATTGAGATTGGCTCGGGAAATCTGTTCGTAGACGGAAGCTTGAATTTTGAGAATTCAGACAAAAGCAGTCGCGTCGGCGGTTTAAAAATGACGAATTCAAAAGGCACTGCTTGTGTGAAAGGAGACATTAATCTGCTTTCATTGTGTAGCGGCACTCTGTCAGCGGGAGCGCTTGAGTTGTGCGGCAATTTTAATTCGGATTTTACCGGTAATTGGGACAGCTTTAACACATCCTCTTCTCATAAGTTGGTATTGAGCGGACTTGATACTCAAACAATTACGCTCCCTTCCAAGTCCAACCTGAGCATTGTAGAGATTAAGAATTTTTCCGATGGGGGAGTTGTTTTTACAAATCAGGTCAGCATTTCCGATTTGAGGGATAACGGCTGCAAAGTATCGATAGAATCCGGCGAGAACGCTATCGGTTGGACTTTGAATGATGACGAAATCATTGAAGGGAATTTGTCGCTTGCTGCCGGAACTCTTGATCTTAAGGGACACAAGCTGACAATAACGGGCGATCTGCTGCAATCGGGCGGAACGGTGCTTGTTAACGGAGGGGAGCTTGAAGTTCAAGGCGATTATAAGCTTCAATCGTCCGCTAAAGTTAGTGATGGTATATTGAATATGTCGAACGACGCCGATATCGTCAAGATAAGCGGCGATTTTGTGATGCAGTCAGATCAATCTCATAACGGAAAGCTTTCCGCCGGAACTTTAGAGATTGGCGGTGATTTGATCCAAAGCGGGAACAATTATAACTTTCACACGACAGGAAGCCTTATGATTCTGCTTAATGGTACTGAGTCTCAAACAATAGATATTGATGACAGTTCTGTTAATTATTCAAGAATCACTAATCTTAAAATCGAAAACACATCTGACGAAGGGATAAGATTTGCAAGCTGCGTTTACGTGGTTGGAGATTTGTATAATACAAACTCCAACATTTCCGACAGTTCTAACATTTATATCGTATCATCAACGAATTTTACAGACAATGCGTGGAATTACGATATAACTGCCATCGGGTCTGTAACTCTTTCGGATGTAGCTATAGGCGGTGATTTGCACAGCAGTTACAACACATCAATAACTCTCGGCGGAGATGTTCATGTAAAAGGAACGTTTTTCATGAACGGTGATATTTACTTTAAAGTTCATAGACTAAACGTTGATGGAGATATGTGGATAGGTTCAGAGCTTTATCTTAGTGGAGGACGTTTGAGCGTTGGCGGGAATTTGAATGTAAGTGAGTATGGCTATATTATCATGAGAACGGGCGCTGACTATATATGTGTTGATGGAGATGTGCTGTTTTATTCAAACAACAGATCAAGCGTTTTTACTGCCGGAACAATCGAAATAAAGGGCAACTTTACACAAAAATATGATTCTTACGAAAACAATTTTTATGCTTCCGGCAATCATTTGGTTGTTCTCAGCGGCGATGATCTTCAGCAGGTGCGCTTTGCTTCCAACGAGTCAAGGTTTAATGTCCTTGAAGTAAGAAACACCTCGGATGCCGGTGTGGAGTTGTATTCCAAAGTGCAGGCAGTGAAAATTGTGAGCAATGACTGCAACATACGGTATAGCGATTCTGAGAATTTCATTCGTGTTCTTGACGACGATGAGGTTATTGAGGGCGACTTGGTTCTTGAGGATGATTCGTTAGATCTTAACGGGCATACCTTGACTATAACCGGAAATTTAATTCATTCCGATGGCACTTTAAATATTAACGGCGGTACGTTAGACGTGCATGGAGACTATCGCATTCAAACAGTAAATGAAGATCCTAGCAAGGGAACACTTCTTATGATAAATGAATCCGATATCGTAAGGGTAGCGGGCGATTTTGTCATGGAGTCAACAGCCTCTCATAAGGATTGCTTGACAAATGGAATTCTTGAAGTAGGTGGGGATCTTCTTCATTTCAGGGGTTCATTACCCAATTCCGGTAATCTTACAGTGATTCTTAACGGTTCTGATAAACAAACAGTCGATTTTTATGTGGTTAACAATTTAAAAATAACCAATTCCTCGGAAGGTGGCGTAACATTCAGAGACAGAGTTTATGTTACGGGTACGCTTTATAACAGTACGTCTGTTATAAATAACAGTGAGAAAATATGCGCTGAAAAACAGACCGTTTTTGAAAGCAATGAGTGGAATCACAGCATAACATTTACCGAAAATAAAACTCTTCCCGATAAGTTGAGAATAGGAGGAGATGTGCATATCTTCTCAGATGTTTCACTTCCCGATGATTCAAATTATGCGGTTACAGATGATGAATTCTCTAAAGAAACATCAGATAACTACACGCTTTCAGTTATGGGGAATGTTTATCTCTACGATATCCGTGGTTTGCAATTGAACGGCGGAAGTGTCTACATTGGCAAAAATCTATACATAAACGGTTGTTATGCCGGTATAATGATGGATGATCCGGATAATTATGTTTTGGTCAACGGGAGCGTATATTACAAAAGCGGAAGCAATAGAATATATGGATGGACTAGAGGAACGCTTGAAGTCAAGGGGGATTTTACCCAATCCGGTTCATTTGAAAATCGAAGAGAGGCTTCTGGGGAATTCAGACTTGTTTTAAGCGGAAACGGACTGCAAACCATACAATCAGAGTCTGATGACTTCCCGTTCGGAACTATAGATATAAACAACCATTCGGAAGAAGGCGTATACTTCGCGTCTCCAATCAATTGTGTTGAAATAAATAAAAATGGATGCAATATCAAGTTTAAATATGAGGGTTCCAATGGGTGGACACTCTCGGAAGATGAGGTTTTTGAAGGCGATTTAACTATTATTGGCGGAACGCTGGATTTAAACGGACACAAGCTCACAATAACCGGTGATTTGACACAGCCAAACGGTACGGTCTTGATAAACGGCGGAGAACTTGTTGTTGAAGGCAGCTATTATATCCAAGATAAGTCGGGAGGTGAGGCTGCTTCCGGTGATGGCGCACTGAAAATGATGAACGAGCTTGATGTCGTTAGAGTATCGGGTGATTTCGTCATGCAATCAAATTATGATAAATATGAAAATGTATTGAGTGCGGGTACTTTAGAAATCGGCGGAGATCTGCTTGTTCCCGCAGACGGATCAAACTGTAATTTCTATTGCTCCGGCAGTCACACAATTATTCTGAATGGTTCAAAAGAACAAACTGTGCATATTTACTGTTCCGAATACTATATAAAAATCAATTATCGTTATGATTACTCAAGGATCAACAATTTGAAAATTGAAAACACATCCGATGGAGGCGTAACATTTAACGGCATGACATTAGTCACCGGGGAAATTGGCAACTCAACCTCTAATATCATTAACGGAAGAAATATTTGCGCTGTTACATCAACCACCTTTGAAAACAACATTTGGAATGGTGATATAAGTTTCTATTTAGGCGGAACTATATCCGATCCGCTGCTAATCAAGGGAAACGTTTATGCCTATAGTTGGTTGACTGTTAACCCCGGAGATGTATACGGAGATGATGTTCTGAATATTGAAAAGGTAAATTCCGGAGAATATACATTTCTTGTAGAAGGGAATGTTTATGAATACGGTACACTTAATTTGCCTCACGAAGGTTCGATGATCGTTTCGGGTGATATAATACTTGCTGAGAGTCAGATTGATAATTATTGGCAAGGAAGCATATCTATGTATTCGGACAGCAAGCTGTTTATTGGCGGAAATTTAGAATGCTCAGGCAACGGTTCAAGTTCGTTCAGCAGCGGAACACTTGAAATCCGCGGAGACATGATATTCTCGAACGACAAGGGCGGATTCAAAGCCGACAGCAATCATACAACGATTTTCAGCGGAGAAAAGCTGCAAACTGTCAACGTAGCAAACTCTGCTTCTGCCTTTGACATCATTGAGATCAAAAACTATTCCACAGACGGTGTTTGTTTTGAAACTCCTGTTTTGTACTCTGAACTTATAGATAACGGCTGCAAGGTTACTCAAGGAATAAACGCTGTCAGTGGTTGGACGTTGAACGACGATGAGACAATTGACGGAGATTTGAATCTGACAAGCGGAGTACTGGATCTGAATGGATATAAACTAACCGTAAACGGAAAATTCACGCAACCCGGCGGAACCGTATTTATAAATGGGGGCGAACTTTGCGTTTCGGGGGATTACAGGATTCAAGGCAAGCGTGGAGAAGTATACTCGGATAGTCTCGGCACTTTAAAAATGGTCAATGAATCGGATATCGTAAAGGTTTCCGGCAGCTTTGTTATGCAGTCAATGGAATCCCACGAGAATTATCTCTCTGCCGGGACTCTCGAAATAGGCGGTAATCTTGTGACGACAAGCAATTTCCGGACATCGGGTTTGCATACGGTCGTACTGAATGGAGCAAAAAAGCAGAGGGTTGAGATCAGTAGCTATTCGGATATAACCAATCTGATGATCCGCAACACGTCGTCCGAAGGCGTTGAATTCGCAAACATAACATATGTTACGGGAAAACTGTATGACACTTCGTCCAAGATCATAAACGGCAAAAATTTATATGTGACCGATACAACAGATTTTGTTGATAATACATGGAGCACTGATATTTGTTTTAGCAAGACGCCTTCGCTGCTTCCAGATTTTTATATAGGCGGCTCCTTGTATCTCAATTCGGTTTTGACGCTTAACGGCGATATGACCGTTGACGGTTCACTGTACGCGAATGAAGATATAAATGTGAACGGGCATACCTTAAATGTCGGTGAAAATCTGCAGTTGGATTCAATGGTCTATGTTAACGGCGGCAAACTTTATGTAGACGGCAAGCTGGATATTTCGTATGGAAGCAGTGCATCGAACGGATATTTATATATGAACAACGTTGACGATTATGTCTTGGTAAACGGCGATGTTTATATCTATTCGTATAAAAACACATATTTTACCCGCGGTACTCTTGAAATAAAGGGAGACTTTGCTCAAAAAGACTATGACTCGGATGCGAATATAAGTTTTACGGGCAAGGTTATCTTGAGCGGAACAGAAATTCAGAAAATTACAGTTGAAAACGCTCGCTTCTACTTTAAAACGCTTGAGGTCACGAAGCCTATTGATACAGGATATGTGTTCAACAGAACTCCGATGTGGGATACGCTGATTGAAAGCATTACGGATACCGAAGCGCCCACTGCGCCGTCTAAATTGAGCTTTATAAGCTCTACTTCCACGTCGATCCGCATTAAGTGGGTCGGCTCAAGAGATAATATGAGCAGCTGTGCGTATGATGTATACCGTGACGGAAAGCTTATCGCTGTCACGTCCGATACGGAGTATATTGATAACGCTCTTATTCCGCATACAGAGTATACATATTATTTAGTTGCCCATGATACAAGCGGAAACGCGTCCGAGCAGAGCAACACGTTGACTGTAAAAACCAATTCCGACGTGTCCGGTTTGCTTCCGCCGACTAATCTGAGCATTAAAATAAGATCGGACGGAAGCGTCTATTTGACATGGTCGGCTCCCGTGAATGCCGACAATACCGTGATATACAATGTCTACCGCAACGGTGAGGTTATTGGAACGACCGGCTCTGCGCTGTATGTTGACAGAAGCGTGGAACAGGGATATCATGAATACTGTGTGGAAGCGGTCGATGAGAACTCATCTGCCGTCAGCGCGGGCGTGTTTGCAGATAATATGTCTCCTGCTGCTCCCGTGATCTCCGTTGGAGAGATCGGCGACAAGAGGGTTGTACTTAATTGGAGCTGTGAGGACAATGTGGGTATTGCTCGTTTTGAGCTGTACAAAAACGGTGTTCTTTACAGAACACTGACAAATAACCGTTACGTGGATACGGCGGTTTCCTCTACCAGTGAGAACTCTTATTACATTATAGCTTATGACGCAGCCGGAAATGCTTCCGAAGTGAGTAATACAGTTTCTTTTATCGCGGCAAAGGATACATCTGCCCCGAAGGTAACCGGACTTTATTATGACCTCGATAAAGTGTCCGAAGCAAACAGCGATATAAGGGTGAGTTGCGCGGACGATATATCGCTGTCCGAATTTATGGCGGAAGTCAAATCCGTTAATTCGGACAAGTGGGAAATTGCATACCGCCGTACTGTCAGCAAAACATCCGATACGGTGAAGTTCTCCGTTTTGAATTACGTTACCAACAGCGGTGATTATAATATCAGAGTCACTGTCAAAGACTATGCCGGAAATGTTTCTATATATGAAAATGTTTTTGGTTATGTAAAGAATGAGTTGACTTATCCCAAAATTACTGCCGAGGTATATGGAAGCACAGTACAATTTAAATGGACAGCTGCTTCCGAGACAATGGAAATTACATATTATCTGTACAGACGGGTTAGATATGGAGAAGATAAATGCGTAGGAGCAACTAGTGAGTTAGGTTGCACCATTTCTGCGCTTAATCCGAATGAAACATATGAATACTATGTAGTCGCCGAGGATGCTTACGGGAATACAACCCGTGGAAGCCATGTTAGTGTGAAACCGACCAATGATACAACTGATCCGGAAATTTTTGCTGTTTCGAGTAATGGCAGTACTCTTAGCGATGGCAACAATGGTATTAAATTCTACTGCTCGGATGATGTCCTGCTTGCTGGATTTACAGCAGAGGTGAAAGCCGGTACTGATAACAAGTGGACAGAGATAACTTCACAAACTCTTAGGAATTCTAAGATGGAGATATCTTTTTCGCTTAAAAATCAGATTACAAACAGTGGCGAATATGAATTAAGGATAACCGTGAAAGATTCTTCCGGGAATACGGCTGTATCCGAAACAAAATTCAACTATATTACAAATTCTCTTACATCTCCTGTGGTGACAGCCGAATCTGATGGGTGTGATGTGACCGTGACTTGGGACGTGGTGGAGAGCGGAACAGAATATTCTGTTTTTAGAGTCGATTCCTCCGGAATGAGACTTGTATCACGCACAAATGATACAAGATTTGTTGATTGTGAATTAAACCCATTTACGGAATATGAGTACTATGTTGTCGTACGTGATGAATATGCAAACGCTGTCTCTTCCGAAATCTGTACCGTGATTACCGGCAAGGATGATATAGCGCCTACGGCTTATGCAGGTGAGGATTTTGTTGGCGTTGTTGGATATCCCGCAAGGTTTGACGCTTATGGTTCACAGGATAATCATGCAATACAAAGCTATAAATGGGATTTTGGCGACGGCAGCGTTGGTGTGGGAATGGCGGCTTCACATACTTATTCCGAAACCGGAATATACACAGTCATGTTGACTGTTACCGATGAATCGGGAAACAGCGACGTTGACACAACAACAGTCACTATTTATGACAACGACTACTGTGTTGTGGATATTTTAGTTACCGATGAGAACGGAACTCCGCTGTCTGGTGCAACAGTTGGCTGCATGAATAGTGACGGCTCCGACCAAGAAGTAAAATTCAGCGATGATGACGGTATGGTTACTTTTACAAAAAAACAAGGGAATTACTCTCTTTGCATCTATGCGGGTATGGACTATATCCCTCAAAAATTTGATATAGCTCTTGAGGGCGCTATGGTTGGAGATTCTAAGCTCGTTATCAAGCTTGTTGGAGACAGTTTCATATCCCACAAAATTACTACAAAAAAGCTTGATCCAACGGAGCTTAAAGCAATGGGCATCGATCTCAACGCTCCGGAAAACAAGTTTATTACCGAAGTCGAAATGACGGTTGAAAATATCAATACGGGAAGCCCTGAAAAAATCAACTTGCTTATAAACGAAAATGGCGAATTCGTTAAATTTAATATCGATGGTTCTTTCACCACATATGGCAGCATAAAGAGTGTAAAAACCAGCGATAGGTTTAAGACACAAACAAGCACCTCAAGTTTAAAATTCAATTTCAGTAAAAAGGTGCAGTACACAACCCCTCAGCTTGCCACCATTGTAAGTATGTCTGTAACTGAATTTTCGTGGATGAAGGATTTCTATGAGGTAAGCATAAGCCTTACAAATAATGCAGACGAAGGTTTTGACATTTTCGATCCCGAAGTAACGCTTAATTTACCGGACGGTCTTTCATTGGCTCCTTCAAACAAAAACAATTCGGCGACCCGTATAATGAACAATATTGAAGGCGGCACAACGCAAACTGTTACATGGCTTGTAAGAGGCGACAAAAAAGGCAGCTATGACATCAGCATAGACTTTAAAGGTTTTATTGAACCGAATATTTCTATCGATGCAATATTTAAAAGCGATGACCCGATAGTTGTTCTTGGCGGCGACGCGCTGCTGCTTACTTTGAAGCCGACAATAGAAGGCACTGAATTTGCTCTTACAAACACAACGGATAAAGAAGTGCTTTATAATGTCAAGGCAAGCATTGACAGCTATGGTGAGTTTACAGACGGTATTCAGGTTGTCGCTAAATATCCGAGCGGTCTGATTGAAAAAACAGAGTGGACGGATGACAGCAAATCCACCGTCAAGAGTACGGTTTATCTACCCATATATATGAATATTGATACAGATATCCTTTCCCTCAGAACTCTTAATCCGGGAGAAAGAATTGTGGGCAAGATATGGTATCAATTAAATGATGCTGATGAGTTAGCCGGTTAATGTTATAACAAGATATGAAAGGAACCCCGCTATGAAGAAATTGATCTCTCTGTTAATGAGCATAGTACTGATGTTCAGCATAGGAGCGGAAGCGTTCGCGGCATACACCGAGGATTGCGCTCGTGCCTACGAAACCGGCAGCTGTGCCGTTACATACACGGTTCAGAACGAGTGGGAAAGCCATCGCCAGATCAGCATGGCGATCACCAATAACGGCAGCGAGACTGTGCGGAATTGGGCTGTGAAGCTCGACTGCTCCGGCGAGATCACGAACGTATGGAACGCCGAAGTGTATTCTAACGACGGAGAGACTATCGTACTTCGCAACTGCGGGTACAACTACGAAATAATTCCCGGAAATACCGTGGAATTCGGTTTTCTGCTTCAAGGAGACGACCTCAAGCTTCCCAAAAATGTTTCTCTGTGCAATAAAACTGTTGATTCCACGGACAGCGCGGAGATAGCTCTTAACATACAAGACAGTTGGAACGACGGCTTTATTGCCGAGCTTTCCGTGACCAATAATTCCGATGAACCGCTTGAAGCGTGGAGGCTCTCCTTTAACGGGAATTTTGAGATCACCAACTCTTGGAACGCAACCAAGCTGCATTCGGAAAACGGATTTCTTTTCGAGAACAACGTGTCTACCATGCCCATAGCAAAGGGCGAAACCAAGACCTTTGGATTTCAGGGCGCGATCACTCCGGGTGAAACTCCGGAGCTGTCGGACTGTGTTCTTACGTCCGTTGTAATTGACGTTGAATCAGATGATCCCGGTAATCCGGACAAGCCAGTCGACCCGAACAAGCCTGTTGATCCGAACAACCCTGTCGACCCGAACAATCCCGTTGACCCGAACAACCCTGTTGACCCGAACAAGCCTGTCGACCCGAACAATCCCGTTGACCCGAATAACCCTGTCGATCCAAACAAGCCTGTCGATCCTAACAAACCCGTTGACCCCGACACTGCCAAAGAACACATAATTCTCTGTTTCGGCGAATATGTTGAAAAAGAAAAGTCGCTTGAAATCTATTGGTACTCCACCGACGAGGGTACTGTCACCCTGCGTGAAAATACCGACAACGGCGGTTGGAAGAAGATCGCCGAGGTAAGCGAGGGCGACTCCTACAAATACGAGATCGGTGAGGATTTTCTAGTAAAGCAAATTAAGGCTGTTCAGGAGACCGAGAACGGAACTCTTGAATCCGAGCCGTTCGTTGTCGCGAATACCGAGGACGGAATCGTCTGCACTTGGATCGACAGCGACAATGACGGACTTGCGGATTTTGTTGAAGAAGCATACGGTACTGACCCCGAAAAAGCCGATACCGACGGCGACGGGCTGACCGACTATGAGGAAATTTACATAACGGGAACTAACCCGCTGAAATACGATACCGACGAGAACGGTATTAACGACGCCGACGACGATATGGACGGCGACGGCTTATCCAATAAGGAAGAAATATCACTCGGCACTTCGCCGAGCTCTGCGGATACGGACGAGGACGGATTGTCAGACTATGATGAACTCAACAAATACAACACCGATCCGCTGAAAGCAGATACGGATGGAGATACTCTGAACGACGGCGAAGAAATTGCTATCGGGCTTGATCCTAACAACCCCGAAACCTTTGGCGTACCCGACGCCGAATACAAGGTCGAGCAGACGATCTCTGCCGAC
Organism: uncultured Clostridia bacterium; assembly: GCA_947625335.1. Taxonomy (GTDB): domain Bacteria; phylum Bacillota; class Clostridia; order Oscillospirales; family Ruminococcaceae; genus CAG-115. The sequence continues at coordinate 14,290 of CANQNY010000034.1, forward strand.
AGCGGAGCTATGTCCGAAATTAACACCGAGGAATCGCCCTACGAGCTGTCGCTTGAAATTTCGGCGACCGGAAACGCGGCTACCCGCCTTTCCGCGAATGAAAGCACATACTCCGCCGTAACAGAGAGCAACGCTCGGCTTGGCGGAGCTGTCGAGCTGCGCTATCTCGGCGGCGACGTTGACAAGGTGAAGCTTACGTACAAAATCGCCGACGAATATATTCCCAACGAAAACAGCGAATACGCCGAAAAATGTCTTGACTTGCAAGGCATAAAGAGGTATAATATATTCAGATACTTCGAGGAAATAAATATGCTGCTCCCCGTCGCGACGGAATTCGACGAGGAAAGCAATACTCTGTACGCCGAAACCGACGAGCTTGGGACTTACTGTGTCCTTGACATGGAAGTCCTTATGCGGAATTTCGGGATCGAGCCGGACGGGATCGCTGTAGAAAATGTTGAGCGGAATATGTATTCATCAGTTGCTGTATCCGTCGGCAACAACCAAAATAAGAGTGATAAGTATCTCGTAACTTTTATTATTGACGTTCGCAAGGGCGCTTTTTCCTCCGAGCAATTAAGCAAAATCTGCAACGAAATATACAATTTTGCTGTAAATTCGTATCTTGAAGAGCGCGATACCACCATTAGAATTGTTGCACAGGGCGCGTCTGATTTTTGTACTGTAAGCAATGTAACCGTAGGCGACTACATTACTCCGGGCGATACACTTATGGGGCTTTTGTCAGCTTCCGGTTTAACGTCGTTTAGTGAGGACGAGATATTCGGAGGGGTATATGTTCTTACTGACGCGCTTTCGGACGCGGTTGAGAACATTGACGCGTCGGCTAATAATTACGTTTTTGACATTTTCAATCCGCAGAACGTTGTATTCGAGCAGGGCATTGCGGATGAACTGTGCAAAAAAGCGAAGAAAAACGGTGTAAATATAAGCGTTATTTCTCCAACCGGGAAATCAAAGGGTTTTCAAAAAACGTTGGTTAACAAGACCGACGGTATTGATGTTAACAAAACCTTAGACTGTGTAAAGGATATCTATGAGCATGTTTACAAGGAAAAGTATGTTCCCAAGGAAACGTTGCCTGTTATCCTTGCAACCGGGTATCAGCCTATTGTTTTGGACAGCAAGTTGTATCCGAACGGTCGGAATCCCTATGGGAAAGATTCCGATACTGATAATGATGGCGTGACAGACTGGGACGAGGTACGGCATGATCTCTTGAAAATGGACAGAGAGGGTAACTATACCCTTCCCACAGTGCAGGAGTGCATTGACACACTTGGTAAAGATGTGCCTTTTTACGTAGAAAATTCATTTAAAATTAGAGAGGATTTAGAAGAAAATGTAAAGACAGAAGTTTTTTCTCGTATTGCAAATTACAAAATTCTTCCTATTGTGTCTGATCCTACTTGTGCGGATGGAGATAGGGATGGATTTACAGATGACACAGATGTGTCACCTTTGTATGCTTTCTGCTTTTTGAATTTTGATTGTTACAAAAAATACTATTATGGAAGCAAGACAACACTAACAATTTTTGTTGATCAACCATATTTTGATAGCCGAGAGGTTATAAATCCTTATGATACTGCAGAATATGTTGGACACACATATATTGGAATTGATTCAAAAGATGGTTATAAAGAATATGCGGGATTTTGGCCTAGCGTTAATTATGGTAGTAGAAAAGCAATATTGAAATTATCCGTTGCTGGAGATATTCGTATGCAAGGTTTTTCATATAGAACAAGCGAGAAAGGCAATCAATTAGTTAATCCAAATAACTATAAAGAAGGAGTGTGGTACGAAAGCAACCACAAATGGGATGTTGCAAAAATTTGGGTAATTGATGATTCTAAGAAAGGAAAATTATATGAATTTTCTGAAAAGTATAATTGCTTATATAATATGTTATATAACAATTGTACCACATTTGCTGTTAAAGCATTATATTCGTTTGACATCTATCCCAAAATATATAAGCACTATTGGGTGTCAAGTGAACTTTATGGTGTAGCCCTTACTCCGCTTGGATATTTTGGATTTTCTCCTGCTGACGCGGGACAGGATATACGTATACATTATCCCAATCATATTTATTATGGTGAGGAGACAAATGGAAATAGTACACAGATGGGTGTTATAGGAGGATGGCATGATATCGGGTAAAATAAAATTAAATATTAGGCCGAAAGTTATGCTTGCCACTACATTATTTACAATAATTTTGGTTGTTGCAATTTATTTCATCCTTTTATATTTCAAAGCAATTTTTATAATTTCAGATATGGATTACATTATACTTAATGACAATAACAGCACCATGCTAAATGTCAATGGTCTAAAATATCAATATCACATGGACAAACTCCTTTTAAAGGATACCCCTGATTCTGGAAAGTTGTTTTTAAAAGGTGGAAGATCCTATGATATTAAATTCATTTTTTATAGTTGCGATTATTTTGTTGTTATGATTGATGGACAATATGGTTACTATACAATTCACAATGAAATGCTATAAGAAATTTGGACCATATTTCAATTAAGGGTCTCTCAAAAAACCTCGTTTTTTGTAATATGCGCACTCAAAAAACGGCTTTGTTATGCGGCTAGTATTTTGAGACGATAGAGGTTTAAGAGATGTCCTAAATGGTATAGCGAAGCAAAGCTAAATTTGTAAAAAGTGGAGCGGATGCAAAAGAATTAACAAAGTTCGGAATCCATTTCCCCAAAGGACAAAGTCCTTTTCGTCTTGGAGGGATGGTTCATGCTCATATGCCCGGAACCTACTATTTGCTTACAAATGATCTAAAGAAGGCTTTGAGTTTGGTGTGAAAGGAGACTTCATATGACGATCAAAGCATGGTTTTTATCTCTAATGTTGCCATTGCTGTCTATTGTTACAAGTATGGTGCTGTTCATCTTGGGTAGTGCAATATTTACTATTGATTTTGGCTTTTTAGTAGGAGGTCTTGTACCACTACTAATTATTACCTTAAAAAGAGTTGATTTATCTCAATTCTTTGTCAACAAAATCATCATATCTAGTGCATTAGTTGTTGGAATAATACTTTCATGGTCTATCTTTTTTGTGTGGTTGGTTGACGGACCCTACCACGTTCTTGTCCTTCCAGTATCAGCATTTATCGCAGATTTGTTTTTTGCTGCAACAAGGAAAGCAGATATTCAACAAAAGGTATGATGTTGTTCTTGTCAAGTTTTACGCATGTGTACTTTGGCGTGGTTTTTGATCTGTTGCTTATATTCTCTCCATAATATTTGTAAATGATGGTATTTAAAAATTGATTGATCCCAACAACTAATGAGACAAGAATTACACAAACAATGTCATATTTGCTTTAAAACCGAGATGGAAACCCATCTCGGTTACTTTTTGTTCTTAATTTGGAGACCACCTCAATGCAGGTCTCCTCCGTAATTTAGATTTCACCAAACGAAAATCTAAATTATAGGAGGGACTAAAAATGTCCAAACAATACATCATGAAAAACGGCACAGCCGTTGAGGTCTCGGAAGAGGTCTACGAAATCCTTAAAAAGTCGGATCGGCGCATCAAATATGTCGAACACGATCTCAAGGAAACGCGGTACATCATCAATCAGGAAAAGGCAACAGTCAAGGAGATTCCCGCCCGCGAGGACTCGCTCGACAGACTGACGGCGCTCGGGTTTGATTTTGCTGACAACAGCACGGATCTCTGGGAGTCGGTAATCGACAAAATAATGCTTGAACAAGCACTCGAAAAGCTGAGTGACGAGGAAAGATACCTCATCACTCAGCTTTTTTATTTTGAGAGAACCGAACGGGAGCTTGCCAATGAACTGGGGCAAACGCAGCAAAATATCAACAAAGCCAAGCAGAAAATTTTGTGCAAGTTGTATGAAATTTTGAAGAAACACAAATTTTTTTGATTTTTTGGTTGTCAAACACCCCTTCCCAACGGCGAATATTATGAGGGGGTAAATTTTATCCGCTCAGTTCTTTGAAAATTTAATAGCAGTATTTCAGATACTTTCCCTTGCACAGCCGAGAGTGGTTGAAAGCGAAAGGAGCACCGCGCCAAGACGTGTGTGGCGGCATTTATCGGTATTCGGGCGAAAATCCTCGGCGGTTAGCCGAATGAGATTATCTCAAAAAAGTTCGCGGAGAATTACCGAATATGCCGCCAATGCACACCGAGCGAGAAACGGCAGCTCCCAAAACTTGCGTGGCAGCAAGTG
>CANQNY010000035.1 GCA_947625335.1 uncultured Clostridia bacterium
GACTACCGACAACGAATTTTATCCGCACAGGGATTTCGACAAGAACTATCTCGATTCGGGAACGCTTTTCGCGGACTACGAGGGAAAGATAACCGCCGACGGAATGCCCCAGAATACCGTTATTTACGGGCATAATATGCTGTACAAGTTTAAGTTCTCGCAGCTTATGAACTACAAGCGGAACATCGATTTTCTGAAGATCTCCCCTATTATCCACTTCGATACGCTTTTTGGGAACAACAGCTATAAAATTATCTCGGTGTTTGTGGCGAATATCAAAGAAGAACACGGAGATGTTTTTGAATACACCAAAAAGATATACTTCAAAAACCGCGAGGATTTCTTTGACTTCGTGCTGGAATGCGAGGACAGAAGTCTGTACGAAACGGGCGTTGACGTCGAATACGGCGACGAGTTTCTGACGCTTTCTACCTGCGACCAGGACACAAGCATGGATTTAAGGCTGGTTATCGTTGCAAGAAAAGTTCGTCCGAACGAAAGCCCGACTGTCGACAGCGAAAAAATTACCAAAAAACAGAGCGTAAAGTACTTCAAGGCGTATTACGACATCTACGGGAACAGCTGGAAAGGCAGAACTTGGGACACCTCGCTTGTAAAGGGTATGGACGAGTATATCAAGGAAAACGGGCTGGAGGACAGCCCCGAAAACTACTGATTTTAAGGACGGTTTTATGAAACATATCTCTCTTGTAAAGATAATTGTCGCTTTGAGCATCGCGAACGCTTATCTGTTATCCTGCTCGGTTATGGGACGGGTGAGCGAGAGCGTTTCGGACGCCGCGCCGACTGCGCCGACGGATTTTGAAAACACCGACGACGAGGCTCACGGAGTGGGTTCGCAGGACTTTATTATCCCCGACGACGACGAATATAACGGGGCGAATGTTCTCGACTCGCTCGTGTCGCTGTCGTTCGGCACGCCGTCGCTTTACGAAAAGCCCGTCAGCACCTCGTATTCCCCCACCGACAAGGTTGCAAACCTGCCGAGCGGAGAGGATACGCAGAGCACGCAGAGTTCCGAGAGTTCGCAAAGTTCAAGCAAGGCAAATTCGAGCAGTTCAAAAAATTCAAGTTCGAGCAGCTCTAAGAATTCGAGCAGTTCTAAAAGCTCAAAGAGTTCTAGCAGCTCAAAAGCTCCCGAAAGTTCGAGTTCCGAAAGCAAGGAAAGCAGTTCAAGCAAAGAGAGCAGTTCGAGCAGGGAGAGCAGTTCAAGCAAAGAGAGCAGCAAGAGCACTTCGGCAAGCTCCGAAAGCTCCGAAGAGCCTACGCCCGTTTCCCCTTCTCACAGCGACGCCGCAAACGAAATCCTCACCGTAAACAACAACGGCGAGATAGTGTCGGGAAAGGCGTTGGACATAATTTCACGGATAGTTATGAACGAGATAGGCGGGACGTTCGCCGCAGAGGCAATAAAAGCGCAGGCTGTCGCGGCGTATACTCACGTGAAATACAACAATCTCCACAACAACAATCCGAGCGTTGTTTTAAGCAACAGCGTGACCGACTCGGTAAGAGTGCTGGTAGCGTCCGTTATCGGGGAGGCTGTGTACTACAACGGCGAGATTATTCAGGCGGTTTACTCAGCGTCAAGTTCCGGTTACACAGCGTCAAGCGAATTTGTCTGGGGCAATCCCCTGCCCTATCTGCAAAGCGTTTACTGCGAGCTTGACAAGGACTACGACCCGAACTACGGCAGGCAGAAAACTTTTACCGCTGCCGATATTAAAAACAGAGTGTACAACACAACGGGAATTTCCCTTACGGGCGACCCGTCGGGGTGGTTTACAATCGACGAATACGCGGACGGGAACTACGTCGCGCAAATGTCCGTGGGCGGCAATCAGACCTACATAAATCCCGCGGGTAAAACCGTTAAAATAACAGGGCGGGTTTTCCGCGAGACGATAATGGACTTTGACATTCGCTCAAACGCGTTTGAGATAGACTACGACGCCGCAACGGACGTTTTCACCATTACTACCTACGGCTACGGGCACGGAGTGGGGCTTTCGCAAAACGGCGCGAACAACCTTGCAAAATACTGGGTGTGGAATTACAAGCAGATACTTGAATTCTACTATCAAGGGACGGTTGTGAAATAAGGAGAAAGCAATTGATAAATATTCTTTTCGTCTGTCACGGCAACATCTGCCGAAGTCCCATGGCGGAGTTTCTGATGAACGACATGTGCAAAAAGCGCGGGATTTCCGACGTTTTCGCGCAGTCCGCGGCGACCTCCTCCGAGGAGCTTGGGAACGGGGTTCACTATCGGACAGCGGAAATTCTGCGGCGGCTGGGGATTGACTGCTCGAAAAAGCGCGCAAGGAGAATTACGCTCTCGGACTACGAGAATTTCGACATCATCATCGGAATGGACAGCGAAAACGTCAGAAATATGGTGAGGTACTGGGGCGACAAGGACCGCAAGATACATTATTTTTCGGAATTCTCAAAAAATCCGGGAATGCGCGACATTTCCGACCCGTGGTATACGGGGGATTTTGAAAGAGCCTACCGCGACATAAAAGAATGCTGCGAGGGGCTTTGCGAAAGGGTTTTAAAGTAGAACAGGAGGTTTTTTATGGACAACAAAGACGACAAGGAAAACAAGGAAATTAAATCGGAGAAAAAATCCGAGGACAACGGCAACACTTGGGTTGACGATATGAAACAGGAGCTGGAGGACTACATCGAGGAACAGGGCGTGTATATTCGTCAATAATGCGAAACGGAGGGCAGACGCTCTCCGTTTTCGAGATTTACAATTTGAGGTGCGAATATGAAATTCGGGAAGTTGAAAAGCGCGGAGGACATTGTGAAACTTGTGGAAAAAATCGGGTTTCTGCCGTTTTTCGCAAACGGGATAGAGGGATTTTCCGTGGAGGAAAACTGTCCGCGCGAACTGTGGTTCTCGCCCGACGCGGACGGTCCGTGGGAATGGAAAGGTCCGATAGCGCGGGGCGGACGGTGCGTTTACGGGAAATTTTTCGCGGGGAAAGCGGGATTTATCAGCCGCGAATGGTTCCCCGTTTTCGCAAACTACCGCCGCGACGGATACGATTTCGACGCGCGGTGGGACGACGGGCTGGTATCAAAAAAGGATAAGGACGTGTACGACCTTATTTCACAAAACGGCAGAATTATCTCAAAGCAAATAAAACGCGCCCTTAACTACCGCAAGGACGCAAACACGGGTTTTGAAACGGTTATCACAAGACTTCAAATGCAAACCTATGTAAACACCGCCGATTTTGTGTATATGAAAGACAAAAACGGCAACGTCTACGGCTGGGGCGTTGCGGAATACACCACTCCCGAGGCGATGTTCGGGGAGGACATATTTTCCGACGCTTACAGGCAAGACCCCGAAAAATCGCGCGAGGAAGTGTACAAACATCTTGAAAAAACGCTGAAATCCGCAGACCCGAAAATACTTGCTAAATTGCTGAAATAAAACGCACTATCGCGGCCACCGAAAAAACCGCCGCGGGAATAAAAACCAGACTGCCGAAAATTATCGTCAAAAACGCGTTTTTATCAATGGTTTCATTTCGGGGCTTGCAATAGAAAATTCGTATCTTCTTTCCGGGAACATAGAGCTTTTTTCGCGCGATCATCTCGCATGGGAAGATGTTTCGCACACGGCGCCCGTCTATTTCATACACCGCGTGAGGAAAACGGGAATATTCGGGGTCGTCGTAGATTTCAACGAAAACAGCCTCGCAGCGGCGGGACATTGCCAAAAGAACCAGACATAACGCGAAAAAGCCGCCGATAAACGCCAAAAAAAGCAAAGCTATGCCGGCGGCAAGATACATTATATCAAGCAATTCAAACCCGCACAAAAACAGCAGACCCGCTATCAAAACGGCGCATATCACAAACTCCATATAATCACCCGATTTTATTTTAGCACATTTTTGCGCGTAAGTCAACAATTACAAGCGGACAACCTCGTCGGCTAAAAATTTGCACTCCCCCTCGTCGTGCGTGACGAAAACGACCGTTTTGCCGCGGATTTTTTCCTTGACGTAATGCAAAACTTCGTCCTTGGTTTCGGAATCAAGACCCTTAAACGGCTCGTCAAGAAACAAAATATCATACTCGGAAAGAACAGCGCGGAGTAGGGCTACGCGGCGTTTCATACCGCCCGAAAGCGTTCTTGCGGGTTTGTTTTCCGCGCCCGAAAGCCCTACCGCGCCGAATTCCTTTGAGAGCGTTTCGCGAGGGATTTTCCCCGTGACAAGCCGAATATTCGCCGAGGCGGTGAGGTTTTCGCACAGCCTGTTTTCCTGAAAAACAGCGGCGATTTTCGCGTTTTCGGGGAGTATAACAGAGCCCCCATCGGGTTTTTGAAGACCCATAAGAATGTTTAACAGAGTGCTTTTCCCGCAGCCCGATTTTCCGAGAACGGCAGTCACGCCGCCCTCTTTGAACTCGTGGGAAAAATTATCCAGCACCACGTTTTCGCCGAACTGTTTTCGGATATTTTCAGCTTTTAAAGCTCCCACAACTTCCCTCCTTACATTCTCTCAACGCGTTTTTGCAAAATGCTTACCAACAGCATAAACAGCTTTTCGCAAAGCCAGCTTAAGATTATCACGGCAAGCGTCCACGCGAACAAATCGGCGGTTTCGAGGTAGATTTTCGACTCGTACAGCTTTCTGCCTATCGAGCCTTGGGGTATGCCGATAACCTCCGCCGCTACTCCCGACTTCCAGCAAAGCCCTATTGCAAGCCGCGACGCCGCCCTGAAATACGGGAGCATTTGCGAGAGATATACCCCCGTAAAGCGTTTCCAAAGCGGGATTTTAAACACCTTGGACATTTCTTTGAGCTTAGGGTCAAGAGAGTCTATCCCCTCAAGCATATTTGAGCAGACTATAGGCGTGGAAATCAAAAACGACACGAAAACAGACAAGTTCTTCGACCCAGCCCAGATAAGCGCGAGAATGGTAACGGACGCTACGGGAACGCTTTTCATAGCGGAAATAAGCGGCGAGAACAGCGCGCGGATAATTTTGACTTTCCCCGAAAGCAGCGCTAAGGTGCAGCCTGCCGTCATTCCCAGCGCGAAACCGAGCAGAATTCTCCCCGCCGAAAACATAACGCTTTTGAGAAAATCCGGCGTTACGACAAGCTCGAAAAGGCGTTTTATGACCTCGATTGGCGACGCCAACAAAAATCGGCTGTTCAGTTTCATAGCGACAAGCTGCCACAAAATAAGCCAGAACGCTATGCACGCGGCGGTTATCGCCGCTTTTTTTACGCGTTTTTTCAATCCCTCACCTCTTTTACCTCTTTAACCTCTTTTATAAAAAAATAGAGCAAACGGCGGAGTTTCCCCCCGCCGCCTGTCTGATATGAATAGATTTTAACGAGTGTGTGTTATTATGCGCCGTAATAGAAATCATCAGCGGGGAGCTTGCCGCCGACGGACTTCGGTTCTGCGTCAAACAGAACCTGCAAATAGCCGCTTAAAGCGTCCTTCATATCGTCGCCTCTTACGCAGACGATATGGCACGCGGGAATTGCGTCTTTCGCAACGGCAGCTTTGAAAATATCGAACTTTTCGATAAGCTGCGCCGCGTCCTCGACGTTATTATTTACATAACCTACAGACTGAGCATATCTGTCAAGGAACTGATTTACAGCGTCGGGATACTGCTCCGCAAACGCCTTGCGGACAACGACAATGCCCGTGAGCAGCGAGCTGTCTGCGCCCGTGTTGTCCCACTCGTCGTTTAAGTCAAGAGCAACGCGAATGCCCTCGTTTTGCTTTAAAGCGGTGGTTACAAACGGCTGCGGCAAAAGTGCAACGCTGTTTTCGGTCTGGAGCAGAAACTGAAGGCACTCGGCGTGCTCGGCTTTCCACTCGATAGTAACATCGGTTGCGGGATCAATGCCGTTTTCTTTCAGGATAAAATTCAGCGAATATTCGGGAGTGCCGCCCTGCCCCGACGCGAAAATCGTCTTGCCCTTAAGGTCGTCGATAGAATTTACTGTATCGCCGTTTTCAAGAATATAAAGCACTCCGAGAGTGTTTACCGCAAGAACCTGCACGCCGCCGTCGGTCTGATTGTACAGCACCGAGCCCAGATTTGCGGGAATGCACGCGATATCAAGATCGCCGTTTGCAACCAGAGGAGTTACGTCGTTCGGGCTTGCGGCAACGGTGAATTCGTAGCCGTAATCATTCTCCTCGTTGTCTTCCATAAGCTTTGCCATGCCCATGCCCGTAGGACCGTTCAAAGCCGCAATTCTTACCACATCGGGCGAGGGGACGCTTTCGGGTGTGCTTTCGGAGGACGACGAGGACGTGCTTTCCTCGCTTTGTGTGCTTGATGAACTGCTTGAACTGCTGGAACTGCTTGAATTACCCGAATTATCGGAATTGCCGGAATTGCTGCACGCGGTAACGCTTAAAGCAAGCATTGCCGCACAAAGCGCGCCTGTAATAACCTTTTTGATGTTCATAAATTCTTCTTCCTTTCGTTATTGCTTTTTTGAGTAAACCGCTTTGGACGTGACCCCGCGAAGTCTCCCCAGCTTTCCCGACAAAGCCGAAACAGCGTCCTCGGGCGCGTCCACGACAACGCTTATGATATTAAGCCCGCGCTCGCGGTACGGTATTCCCATTCTGCCCTTTATGTACCTGTTGTATTCGTGGAGCAGGCGGTTTACCTCCGTGATAACATCGTCGTTCTCGATAATCATGGAAATTATCGCGACGCGGCTTTCGTTTTCCATAAACGTGTCCTTTCATCCCGGCACACAAAAAGTGCGCCCCTTGAGCCTAAAGCCCGCGAAAGACGCACTTAACCTGCCAGTTCTTAAAAACAAACGCAAAAGAACAGTTATTATTCATCATGCAGTCTTTCGGCTCAAAAAAATTTTGCCGTCAGTAACCCGCGGGAACATCATTCCGTCGGAAAACCTTTCGGTCTGAATTTCGTCCCGCAGATACATTATAATCCATTGTTCAAAATTTGTCAAGGGGTTTTTACGATTTTTTATTTTTTTCTGACAACTTCCGCTTTATTTTTGCAATAAAGCCGAGTTTTTCGGGCGCGGGCTTTTTTTCCGACGGCAAAGGTTCTTCGTACACATAATCGGGAGTTATATAATCAACATTCCCGACGTAATTGTCGGTGTCCTGCGGGAGATGACGCTTACGCAGTTTGTACTCCACGAAATCCTTGAACAGCATATAAATAACCGCGAAAACGGGTACTGCAAGCAGCATTCCGAGCATACCGAAAAAGCCGCCGCCTATGATGATTGAAATCAATATCCACACCGCGGGCAGTCCCGTCGAGTCGCCGAGTATCCACGGACCGATAAAATTGCCGTCGATGGTCTGCATTATCATAACTATAACCACAAACCACACCGCCTGAATGGGGTTGCCCGCAAGCAATAACAGCAGGCAGCACGGCACGCAGCCGATTATCGCTCCCACCACGGGGATAAGCTGGAAAACAAACAAAATCACCGACATAAGCGGCGCGTAAGGCAGCCCCGCAATAACGCAGCCTACAAAGATAAGCATGGCTATCACGGCGGAATCGATTATCTTGCCGATTATCGAGCCTAAAAACTTCTCGCTTGCCTTTCGGCAGATGCCGAGCAGGCGCTGAGCGTGATCCGCCCGCAAAAACGCGAAAATAAGCTTTTTCGACTGCCCCACGAACATCTCCTTTTTCGCAAGCAGATAAATAGACAGCGTAAGCCCGAAAAACACGTTTTTAAGCGTGTCGACTACCGCCCAGATACCCGACGCTATGTTCCCCGCAAAGCCTAATAATTCGTTTGAATACTTGTTCCAGACGCCCGAAAAGAAATTGCTGAAATCATCGACGGGATTGCCGAGAAATTCCGCAAGCTGCGGATAATCCTCGGAGATTTTACCGATAAAACTCCGCGCCGTCGCGATATAGCTGTCCATATTGCTGAACACCGTGACAAGGTTGGTGATAAGCTGAGGAATAACAAGCAGAATTATAAGCGCCAGAGCCGCCAGAACCGCCAGCATTGTGAGCGTTACCGAGATAGCCCTTGCGCGGCCGCGAGCCTTTGGGTCGTCGGACTTCGCCCATTTTTTTAAAAATCCGTTTTCAAACTTCATCATAAGGGGATTTAGCAAATACGCGCAGAAAATTCCTATTATAATAGGCGTTGTCACGACAGTTACCGCCGACAGCTTTTTCTCTACCGTTTCAAAATTGAAGATAAGCATTATCGCCAGCGCGCTTACAACTATCGTTCCGACAGCGTATGCCGCGATTGTTAAATATTTTGAATTCCAGTTTATTTTCATATGAATTACCTTTCAGTTACTCCACTACTCTCCCAAAAGCCGAAGAGCGTTTTTGTACAAAATCATTTCCTGCTCCTCCGCGGTCAGCGGCAGCTTGTAAAACCGCTCCAGTTCCTCTTTCGCGTCCCACATGGGATAATCCGTACCCCAAAGCACCCTGTCCGTTCCTATATTTCGGATAAGATCGGCGGCATGTTCGGGGGACATTGCGTAGAGCGTGCTTGAACAATCGGCGTAAATGCCGCTGTGCGCGAAAAGCTCCGCCGCCTCGTCCCAGCGCGACCAACCCGCCAAATGCGCCCCTATCACCGTAAGGCGCGGGAATTTTTTCACCACGTTCAACAGTTTCCTCGGAGATGAATATTCATAGCGGTTGTCGCCGACGTGAAACAAAATCGGAAGTCTGCCCGAGGCTGCCTCGTAAATCGGAAAGGCTTTCGGATCGTCGATATCAAAACGCTGAAAATCGCTGTGGAGCTTTATCCCGCAGAGCCCCAGCGAAATTATGCGCTCGGTCTCCCCCGCTATATCGGGGAAATCGGGGTGCATTGCGCCAAAGCCGATGAGTTTATCGGGGTACTTTTTCACGCTTTCGGAAATGAAGTTGTTTATAGCCGTTACCTGTTCGGGGACTGTCGCCACCGACTGAACAAGGTATTTCGTCACCCCCGCGGCGCCGCCCTCGGAAAAAAGTTCCCCTAAGCTGCCGTTATAGCGAACTTTCATACCGTAAAAGCCGCTTATGCCGTTGGCGGCGCGCTCTGCTATCTTATCGGGGAAAATATGCGCGTGTGCGTCTATTATCATTTTGTCCGCTCCTTATTTATATTATCAAATTGCAATCGCCGAAACTGAAAAACCTGTACCGCTCGCGAATGGCTGTATTATACGCCGCAAGCGTTTTCTCGCGCCCCAGAAAAGCCGAAACAAGCATTATAAGCGTGCTTTCGGGGAGGTGAAAATTCGTTATAAGACCATCGATGCACTTAAACTCATAGCCGGGATAGATGAAAATGCTTGTATCATCGCAAAGCTTTCCCGTCTGAGCCGCGCTTTCCAGCGTTCTGCAAGAAGTCGTCCCGACAGCGATTACACGCCCGCCGCGCGCTTTGCAGGCTTTTATCTTCTCGGCGGTTTCGGGGGGAATGCTGTAATGCTCGGTGTGCATTTTGTGGTCTAAAATGTTGTCCTCTTTTACGGGACGAAACGTCCCAAGCCCGACATGCAGCGTTACATAAGCGGTATCTATCCCCTTTTCGCGGGCTTTTTCAAACTCGCGCCCGGTGAAATGAAGTCCTGCGGTGGGGGCGGCTGCCGAACCCGTTTCGCGGCAATATATCGTGTTATAACGGTCGTTGTCCGTAAGTTTTTCGGTGATATACGGCGGCAGGGGCATTTGACCTATGCGGTCCAAAATATCGAAAAAATCCCCCTCGAACGTGAATTTTACTATTCTGTTGCCGCCGTCGGCGTTGTCGACTATCTCCGCGGACAGATTTTCGGGAAAATCAACTACCGCGCCCGGCTTTAAACGTCTTCCGGGACGAACCATAGTTTCCCACTCGCACAAAGACCGCCGCTTTAACAGCAAAAACTCCACGGGAACGCCCGTTTCGCGCTTTACGCCGAAAATTCTCGCGGGAAAAACGCGGCTGTCGTTCATAACCAGCAAATCGCCGGATTTCAGATAATCGCATATATTATAAAAGCGGTCGTGGCGTATCTCCCCGCTTTGGCGGTCGATAACCATAAGCCGCGAGCTGTCGCGGGGTTCTGCGGGGGTCTGGGCGATAAGCTCCTCCGGGAGCTCGTAAAAGAAGTCGCTTTTTTGCATATTTTTCTCCGTTTCTGAGGCAATGCGGGAAAATCGCTGCCGCCCCAAAGTTCTCATATTATTTTAGCACATTTATCCGAGATTGTCAACAACTAAACAAATTGAGGTGACGAGGGAATTTGGGCGAATGGGAAAGTATTCGCGAAATTTGCGGGTTGTCAACAGCTAAACAAGGCATTCGAGCCTGCTTTCGGGGGAAATGCGGAGATTGGGGTATTCGGAGAATTGGGCGAAACGGCGGGGCAAGCGAGGTTTCCGATAAATGGGTGAGATTGTCAACAGCTAAACAGGGCTTTCGAGCCTGCTTTTGGCTGACAAACAGGGTTCTTAAACTGCGCGGCGCGGGAAAAACGGCTGCCGAGGGCGGGTTTGACAAGTTGTACGCGGCAAACAAAGGCTTTCGAGCCTGCTTTTGGCTGACAAACAGGGTTCTAAAACTACGCGGCGCGGGAAAAACGGCTAATTGCGCGGGAAAAACAAGGCTGAACAAGCAAAGATTTAGGCGGCTGAACAAGCAGGCTAAAAAAATTTACGGATTTCATACGAAATATATTGACAAAAATCGAATAATGTGATACAATGTATTGTATAAAATTGATAGAGGTGCGGGGCTGATTAGTAGCGCGTCGGCAGCCGCGGTTTACTTCGCGTAAACCGGGCGGCTTTTCGGATAAGCGCGGCGCAAAAGGCAGTACCGCCGAGGAGCGCGCAGTCCGTAATGCGCGTTGTCCGGTTGTGCGTCGAACAGGCGTACAACTGTCATCGACTTGCTTGATGGAGCGCTATCGTAATTTTTAGCCGCACATAAAGCCAAACCGATGACATTTTCTCGTCGGTTTTTTTATTTTTAGATTAAGGCAACACCGCACAATTACCGGCTTACGCCTTTGCCGTCCGTCTGCTTGCACGCATTATGCGTTTCGCACAAAACGCTTTTTCCGTCATTTTTGCCCAAAACAGGACGTTTTGAGATCGGTCAACATAGCGCGAGAACTTTCCGAAATACGCCGGTATTACTTCTGTCGCAGCGGTTTGCAAGCAAACCGCGGACAATCTGACGAAAAATCCGCTGACGCGCGAACGGCAATAATTGTACGGTATAGCCTAAAGAAAGGAAAGAACTATGAAAGAACAGTACAAGGTCGGAATAATCGGAGCTACGGGTATGGTGGGTCAGCGTTTCGCAACCCTGCTGGAAAATCACCCGTGGTTCAAAGTCGCAGCTCTCGCGGCGTCGCCGCGCTCCGCAGGCAAAACCTACAAGGAGGCGGTTGGCGACAGGTGGTATATGGATACGCCTATGCCCGCGAATATGGCGGATATCGTCGTTATGGACGCGTCTGCGGACGTTGAAAAAATCGCGTCTATGGTGGACTTCGTGTTCTGCGCGGTGGATATGAAAAAAGACGAAATTAAGGCTCTCGAAGAAAAATACGCGAAAGCCGAATGCCCCGTGATGTCCAACAACTCCGCGCACCGCTTTACACCCGACGTTCCTATGATAATCCCCGAAGTGAACGCGGACCATGCGGAAATAATCAATGCGCAGAGGAAACGCCTCGGTACAAAGCGCGGATTTATCTCCGTCAAGAGCAACTGCTCGATACAAAGCTATGTTCCCGCGCTGTCTCCGCTTAGAAAGTTCGGTATTACCGAAATTCTTGCGTGCACCTATCAGGCTATTTCGGGCGCAGGAAAGACGTTTGAGACGTGGCCCGAAATGGTCGACAACCTTATCCCTTACATCGGCGGCGAGGAGGAGAAATCCGAGCAGGAGCCGCTGAAAGTTTGGGGGCATATCGAGGGGGACGAGATTGTCAAAGTTGAAAAGCCGTCTATTACGACGCAATGCCTGCGCGTGCCGGTGTCTAACGGTCACTTTGCGGCGGTGTTTGTAAGATTTGAAAACAAGCCCTCTATGGAGGAAATTAAGAAAATCTGGGCGGAATATTCGGCAGAACCGCAGGCACTTAAACTCCCGTCTGCACCAAAACAGTTCCTCAACTACTTTGAAGAGGACAATTACCCGCAGGCGAAACTTCACAGAAACCTTGAGGGAGGTATGGCGGTGTCTATCGGACGTCTTCGTCCCGACACGCAGTACGACTACAAGTTCGTTTGCCTTTCGCACAACACTCTCCGCGGCGCAGCGGGCGGCGCGGTCGAAATGGCGGAACTTCTCGCGGCTAAGGGGTATCTTGACTGACCCCGTTTAGGAGGATTTATGAGCAACACTATTTTTACAGGCTGTGCTACCGCTATCGCTACTCCGATGAATGCCGACGGCAGCATAAATTATGAGGAATTCGGGAAACTTATAGACTACCAAATCGAAAATTCCATCGACGGAATTGTTATCTGCGGAACTACGGGCGAATCGGCGACTATGACCGACGAGGAGCATATCGAAGTGCTGCGGTTCGGGATAGAGCGCGTAAATCACCGCGTTCCCGTTATTGCGGGCGCGGGGAGCAACGACACCGCATATGCCGTAGAGCTGTCGAAAGAGGCTGAAAAGCTCGGAGCGGACGCGCTTTTGCAGGTTACTCCTTACTACAACAAGACCTCGCAGCGGGGGCTTGTAAAGCATTTTGCGACGATTGCGGACGCTGTGAATATTCCGAATATTCTCTACAATGTTCCTAGCAGAACGGGCGTGAACATTGCCTCCGAGACCTATATCGAGCTTTCAAAGCACCCGAATATCACCGCCGTTAAAGAGGCGTCGGGCAATATGGCGACGGTTATGGATATTTCCGCGTATACAGACCTTGATATTTACTCCGGAAACGACAACGAGGCGCTGTGCTGTCTGGCTCTCGGCGGAAAAGGGCTTATTTCCGTGACTTCAAACGTTGCTCCGAAAGAAAAGCACGACGAAATAAAGCTTTATCTTGAGGGCGAGCGGGAAAAGGCTCTGGAAATACAGAAAAAACTGCTCGCGCTCGACAAGGCAATGTTTATGGACGTAAACCCCATTCCCGTGAAAGAGGCTCTGAATATCATGGGCTTTAAGGCGGGAGAATGCAGGCTGCCGCTGTGCTCGATGACGGACGAAATGAAGGCTAAACTGCGGGCGGTTATGGAGCCGCTGGGGCTTGTGGGACGAATTTAAGTTACTTCTGAAAGGAATTTCAAAATGGTAAAAATTGCTGTAACGGGCGCGTGCGGACGTATGGGACGCGTTATCGCGGGGCTGTGCGCCGAACGCGCGGACTGCGAAATCACGGCGGGCGTTGACAAAGTAGGCGAAAAATACGCGGATTTTCCCGTGTACAAAAGCGTTTTCGACCTGCCCGAAAAGCCCGATGTTATCATCGACTTTTCTCACCCGTCGGCGCTTTCCGATTTGCTGTCCTACTGCAAGATGAACAGCGTGCCTGCGGTCATTGCGACCACGGGTTACACCGACGAGGAACGCGCTGAAATAACCGCCGCCTCGGCGCAGATACCCGTGTTTTTCACATTCAATATGTCGCTTGGGATAAACCTTTTGGCTGAGCTTGCAAAAAAAGCCGCGCAGGTTCTGGGCGGGCAATTTGATATAGAAATTGTTGAAAAACACCACAACCAGAAAAAAGACGCGCCGTCGGGTACGGCGATAATGCTTGCAGAGGCGATAAACGAGGAGCTTGGCAACAGAAATCACTACGTCTACGACCGCCACAGCGTCCGCAAACCCCGCGACAAGGACGAAATCGGCTTGCACTCCGTGCGCGGAGGGACGATCGTCGGCGAACACGATATTATTTTCGCGGGTCACGACGAGGTGATAACGCTTTCCCACTCGGCGCAGTCGCGCGAGGTTTTCGCGGCGGGCGCGGTGAACGCGGCGGTGTTCTTAAGCGGGAAAAGCGCGGGGCTGTACGCTATGAGCGACCTTATCAAGGAGGGCTGAATATGAAAATCGAAGTTACCGAAAACGTTTCGGCGGTTTCATTTAACAATGTTCCGCTGAACAAGACTATTATGGAAGATACGCTTAAATGCGTTGCCGACGCGGGAATTAACGTCGATATGATCTCTATGACCGCGCCTACTTCCGAGATTTTCAGTTTCGGGTTTACTATGAACGACGAGGATACTCCGAAACTGCTGGGCGTGGTGAAAAAACTGCGCGATATGGGCGGGGTGTCGCCGATGATTAACGGTTCTAACAGGAAAATCGTTATCAAAACGGGAGAAATGACCGAAACTATCGGATTTGCGGCAAAGGTTTTCAATATTCTCAACCGTCTGGAAGCAATGATTTTGCTTATCACAACGGGTGTGGACGAAATTTCCGTGCTTATTCGCGACGCGGACGCGGACGCGGTGGTTGCGGCATTTGAAAAGGAGTTTAAATGAACAACATATTTTTAACCCTCGCGGAAAGCTCCGCGGAGAGCGCCGCCGAGAGCGCGCCTACCATTACCGAAACGGTCGAGGAGCTTGTTAAAAATCCCTCGGGGATAGGCGAATTTTTCAGCAATATGCTGAATTCGATACTCGGCGTTATACCGACGATTTTGTTCGCGATACTGGTGCTTATCGTGGGACTTATTGTGTCGAAACTCGCAATTAAGCTGCTGTCAAAGGGACTGTCCAAGACAAAGCTGGAGGTTACGGTCACAAAATTCACCACGCAGATTGCCAAAATCGCGATTTATGTTCTGCTTATCACCATCGTGCTGAATATTCTCGGCATTCCGTCAGCGTCGATTATCGCCGTTATCGGCACGGCGGGCGTGGCAATAGGTCTTGCTTTGCAGAACTCGCTTTCCAACGTCGCGGGAGGATTTTTGCTGATGATTACAAAGCCGTTTAAAATAGGCGATTATATCGTATCAAACGGCGTTGAAGGCACGGTGTCGGCAATCTCGATTTTGCACACGCGGCTTGACTCCGCGACAAATCAGGCGATTTTCATTCCGAACGGGCTTGCGATTAACGCTACTATAATCAACAACAGCGGCAACGAAACCCGCCGCGTTGACCTTACGTTCTCGATTTCCTACAACGAGGATTTTGCGAGAGCGCAGGAGATTATTCTCGACGTTTACAACGCGCATGAGATGGTGCTTGACGACCCCACGCCGCAGGTTCGTATGCTTGAACACGGCGAAAACGCGCTGATTATCGCCGCAAGAGCGTGGTGCCGCTCAGGCGATTACTGGGACGTGTATTTCGACCTTACCGAACAGGTCCGCGAGGCGTTCCTCGAAAACGGAATTGAAATTCCCTATAAACAGCTTGACGTACATATGATCGAAAATCAATAACTGCAAATAAAAATGCCGCCGCGCAAATTAAGCACGGCGGTTTTTTTATGTTTAAATCAAGCGAAAAGCGTGTCTACAAGCCACATATGCGCGGTGTCGAGAGCCTCGTAAAAGCCCGTGAACTCGCCCTTAAGAGCCTTTTTGCTCGGATCGCCGAAACCTTGCGTGGGAATAAGCTGGACCATTATTTTATTCGGGACTTCCCTGTCGCCGATAACTTTTGTGCCTTTAATAGTCAGCATTGCCGCGTACTCGTCGCCGCCGCTGCCGTAATAGATCATATTGCCGCTCCTTATCAGCGGAAATCCCCTGTAATACATTAGCTGTTTTGCGTTTGCCATTTTGTGTACCTCCGTATATTATTTTTGAATTTACAAATTAACCGGCAAGCTCCCGCGCCGCGCCGACAATCTCCGCGACATAGGCGGAATTTGTCTTAAACGACGTTTTGCCGTTTATGTCAACGATATATTTCCTGCCGTCGAACGAATGAAAAGTTACCTCGTCGTAAGTCCTGCCGTAGACGCTCTGATACTTACCCGCGTAATTGAACCGCACGGTGAGCGCGACATCGCCGTTTGTCTGCGTTGTATACAACTCCTCACCGTAAGAGCCCGCAAGCCGCTCGAACAGCTTTTTAAAGCCGTTTTCATCAACAGCTTTGCCGTCAAGCGAGAAGGTCTTGGCGTCGGCGTTTATTTTGAATTCGTACTGTTCCTCGGGAGTGGTTATCAAAACGCTTTGACAGGCGTAAATATACGGCGTAAGCGGGCGTTTTGACACAACATCGGACAGCCTGAACGTGCGCCACGGAGCGCGCTCCTCGGACAGAACGAAAATCCCCGCCGCGTCCTCCAAAGCGGCATAATAACCGCCCTCGGCTGCGTTTCCGATAATAAGACAGCGGTCTTTGCCGTTAAAGCTGAATTTTACCGTTGTGTGCGGGTTATCAAGACCGCAAAGCTCCATATTCTCAGCGGACTTCTCCAAAAATGCACAACTGCTCATTCTAAGCCCGCAAAGCCCGTAACAGAGATTGTCCGAGGCGATTTCGGCTTTCACGGGACTTATGCACTCGAACTTGTTTTCCGTCGAAATTACCATATCATCAGTCGCGTTTTCCAGCCGCGACATATAACGTATCTCGACGGGCTCGGAAAAATCCGCGCGGGTTATCGAAATGCTTAAGGGTTCGCCCGTCGTTTCGGCGTTATACTCGTCTGTCAAAACAAGCCCCGCGAAAATGCGCGCGTCGGAAAAATACTCCTCCGAATACTCCATTTGAAGAACCTTGCCGCCCTCAAGGCAATAAACGTTCATCTCCTTCGAGGGATTTCTTATGCCGAAAGAGATTTCCAAAACCGCGTCCTCGAACGTTACGGAAAGCGTTGCCGCGGGGTCGTCCAGACCGTATTTTGCGAGATCGGTCGGAGACTCGTCAACAACGTTTACCGCGCTTAGCGTTGAAATGCGGCTTACAAAGCGGGAAATTGCATCGCTGTCGGGAGTAACCTCCAAAAGCTCCGGCAAATCCCACGAATACGCGCTCTCATCGCCCGTTCTGGTGAGAGTATATCCCCCGTTTTCGTTTTGAATGTCAATTTTAAGAACGCTGTCCGCAGAACGGTTTGAGAGAACGTAAATTTCCTCTTCATCATCGTCAAGAAAATCCGCGGGCAGCGAAACCTCCTCCTGAGGCTTTTTCGGAGCGGTGATAAGCACCGCCGCCAGCACCCCCGTAAGCACCGCAAGCGCGCCGCCCGCCGCCGCAATACTTTTCCACTGTTTCATTAAATGTGCCTCCTGCGAAGCCACACGGCTATTCCGAGCGCGATAACGCACACGGGAATTACCGCGCAAAGCACCACCGCAAACGTGTTCGCGGTTTTCGCGCTCATCTCGAACGAGGCGGTAAAGCCTGTTTTCGGCTTAATCGAAATGCCCGCAGTCTTCCCCGACACAACATTGAAAAGATTTACGAAATAATCGCTGTTGTTGACATTGGTGTAGGACATCAGATAACTTCCCGAAAACTGCTCCGAACCGAACACCGCTATCCTGCTGACAACGCCGTCGGAGGACGTTTTTTCGGACGCCGCCGCGACGTTGAACGTGCCGTGTTCCGCAGACTCGATATCGAAATCATCGCCCGTGTAATCAAGCGGGTACAAAAACGCGCCGTCGTAGGTTGTCATAAGGGCAGTTGTTTCAGCGGAACTCTCCGTTATGAAAACGGGGCGGATATCCGCGCCGAGAGTGTACAGCGGCGAGCCGTAGACGCCCTCGTTAAGCTTAGTATCGCAAATTTGCTGCAAGTGAGCGAACATTGTGACGGAACTGAACCTATAGCGGTCGTCGGTTTGCCCGATGTCGGAAAATCCAACCGAAAGCCCCCAATCGCTTAAAAATGCGTCGATATTCGGGGTCTTTGGCTGAGTGACGGACGCGAAATAAAACAGGTTCTTGCCAAACTTCCCGCCGTTTTCGAGGAATTTGTCCAGCTTTGCAAGCTGGGTATTATCCATATCGATAAGCGGCGCGTGAACTATCAAAATATCAATATCGGGGTCTATCGTATCGGTGGTAAGAAGGCTTACCGTTTCGACGTCGTAGCCGTTTTTCGAGAGCAGAGCCTTCAAACCCGAACTGTCCGTTTCACCGAAACCCTCGGTGAACGCAACCCTCACGGGAGAATCATTCGTGACGTAAATCAGCGCGGACACGGTCTCCTGCTCGGTCAGATATTCCCCGACGTAGCCGTAATAATAGTAATAATACATTGCCTCCTCGGTGGAAAGCCCGAAATAATCCTCCGGGGTAATGACTTTATGGCGACCCGTACTTTCGCACTCCACCACGATATAATTTGTATCCAGCGTTTCGCCCTTGAACCGCGAAACGTAATTCGGATTGCGGTCCAGATCGAGATAGCTTACCTTTATATGCGGACCCGCAAGCGACATTTTACGCAAAATCTCGCTTACCTGCTTGAAATTCTGGTCTTGAACGAAATTCTGCTCGGAACTCAGAACCGTAATCGAAACGTCCTGTGAAAGCCCGTTTTTGAGGTAATC
>CANQNY010000036.1 GCA_947625335.1 uncultured Clostridia bacterium
GAGGACGCATTACAGGAAACTTTTTTGAATATCGCAAAATACCCGAAGACTTTTTTCGCCCTAGACGCTCACAAAAGGTTGTCTTACGCGCTTACAATTATTAAGCATGTAATTTCGGGTATGCTGAAAAAATCGGGCAAGTACATAACTGAAGAACTGACCGATTTTATTGCAGACGATACAATTTCAGTCGAGGAAATTGCGGTGGGGAAAATTGCCGCCGAAAAGCTTAAAAAATTTATAGGCGGACTCTCCGAGGCTCGCAGGCAAGCTCTCATTTTAAAAGCTGTTTACGGGTTGTCAAATACGCAAATTGCCGATATTTTGGGAATATCGGAGGCTGCCGCGCGAAAGAGAATTTCCGATGCTTACAAGCTTATCAAAGACTTTATTAACGGAGGGTTTATTGATGAATGAAATCACCGAAATCACTCTGAAACAAATCCTCGAAGAAATATGCCTTGAAGAAGTAAACGAATATGCAAACATGGACGTTCCACGCCACCGGTTTTCTGTTCGTCACCGCAGGGCAATGAAAAAGATTTTATCCGTAAATCAGCCCGAACGCGGTTTGCGTTATCTGCCGCCGTATAAAAAAATCGCTGTAGCCGTCGTGCTGATTTTTTTGGCGTTGTTTGCGGGCTGTGCAAGCACTATCTTTAAGTTTGTTTCGGAGAATTTTCAAGGTACGGTCTATGAGGACAATACGCAGTTGTTTGCTGTTAATTTGGAAAATTGCCCTCAGACGA
This sequence comes from uncultured Clostridia bacterium, assembly GCA_947625335.1. Taxonomy (GTDB): domain Bacteria; phylum Bacillota; class Clostridia; order Oscillospirales; family Ruminococcaceae; genus CAG-115. The sequence continues at coordinate 750 of CANQNY010000036.1, forward strand.
TAGAATACCGGTATGTTTTAACCAACGTACCCGAGGGGTTTGAGTTGATTGAAACTATACCATCGTCGACAAATATATATACATGTTATTTAGACGATTCCACAGGACAGATTATAACTTTAAATCAATGGGTCAAGTCACATTTCTCTATGCATTACAACACCGAAAAAGGCAAATTTGAGGAAATTATGATAAACGGCACCGCAGGTTTGCTTATTGAATTCAGTAGTGACAGGCAGAATAATTCGACAATTATTTGGGACAATGGTGATTACATAATTGAAATTTCAGCAGATTTAGACAAAAATTCTGCATTGGATATATTGAATATTTCCAAAATATAAAAAACTGAAAAAAACTGCTCACAAAACGGGCAGTTTTTCGCTTTATACTATCAGAGAAATAATTTTCTCAGCCGCCTGCACAAATTATTTTAAGAAAGGACTTTTTATTATGTTTAAAGCTAAAAAATTTTTGTTTATTTCGGCAATAGCAACCGCTTTGTTGTCTCTGGCGGGGTGTTCATCTCTTCCGTCAAACTCGGTTTCCGAAGATAACGCCGATACCGGCTCAACGGATATTTCACTTGACAATTCAGAACAAACAAGTCGGGAAAACAGCTCGGATATTTCGGTTGAGATAAATACCGAAATTATATCCGAACTCGGTATGACATACTCAGAACTTTCCGAAAAATACGGCGAACCGCACGGTATATACAATGCGTATGAATTCGGCAGCGACGGAGTACACGGAAGAAAAGGATTCGGCAGATATTGCTGGAGATCCGACGAGGGGATATTTTTTGACGATATGGAAAAAGCCGGCGGGTGCAATTATATAATGGGTGTAAAACCCCACGACCTGTTCTGCGGCTTAACTTATCCTATGGATTTTGACGAACTGTCAGAAAAGTATGATTTAGAACCCGTTTCGGTTGACGCAGAAATCGCTGAGGACGGGAGCTATTGGGCGGAATTTACAAGCCCGTTATATGATGATATATCCTTCGTTTTAGCAACGACTGCCTGCAAAACAGTAGACGAACGCGCAGTATGCTATGTTGTAATGAATGTGGACTGCCTGAAGGCTGCACGGGTAATTTAACCGAAAACAGGAGGTTTTTATAAAAAAACGCAAAAATGCGGCGAAGACGGGGTTGTTGCTGAACGCCGCCCTCGCGCTCCGCGTTCGCTTGTCGGCTGCGGCTGCCGCGGCGAATTTTATTACCAGAAATTCCTCATCGGGCAAACCGTTTGCCCTGTGTTCCTGCATAATGATATGCTCCCTTTCAATGATTTCATCGAGTTCGTGAGGTTTACAATTGTACTCCTCAGCCGTTGCAAGACGGGAAACTTTTTTCAGTTTCTCCAAAGAAGATTTTGAAAATCAAACATTAAATCACATTTGCAATAATATCTTAAATAATTTCATATTTATTTTCGATTTAAGGACTTCTTAATAATTTTGTGGTATAATGAAATTATAGAAAGGAGTTGTCGGAAATGTACAGGAGAATAATTCTGAAAGATCTGAAAAGAAAAAAGACGATGAACATCATATTACTTTTGTTTGTGGTGTTGTCGGCGATGTTTACGGCAAGCAGCGTGAATAATATAGTGGCTGTAGAGGGCGGTCTTGACCATTATTTTGAAAAAGCGGGTATGGCGGATTACTATATTTTGTCGCACAAAAACAATGGCAAGGATACTGTTGAGGAACTTCTCAAAAACAGCGAAAATGCAAAGTCATACCGAAAAGATGACGTGATTTTCACATCAGAAGACAATTTCAAACGCAGCGGCAAAAAACTCATGGAATACTACGCTGTTTCAATGGTGCAGTCGTTAAGCAATTCTAATTTCAATTTTTTTGATGAAAATAATAAGGTCGTCAAAAATGTTGAGTCGGGGAAAATGTACATCGCAGGTGCAATTGCAAAGAAATCAGATTTACAGGTCGGCGACAAATTTAAGCTGAAAATCGGCGAAATAAACATGGAATTTGAATTTGCAGGCTCTCTGAAAGACGCTCTGTTTGGCTCTGAAATGATAGGCAATCCGAGAATGCTTGTAAGCGACGAAGATTTTAGAAAAATTGCAAATGACGATTATGTGAAACAGTATAATTCGGGAAGTATTTACTACATTGAAACGGATAATTTGTCTGCATTGCAATCGGAAACGGCAGACGCGGAAAACGTCTATTTGTCGATAGATACTGAAACGGTGAAAATGAGTTATTTTATGAATATGCTTGTTGCAGTGATAATTCTTATCGTCAGTATCGGGTTGATTATCGTGTCGTTTGTGGTACTCCGTTTCACAATTGGTTTTACGATTGCGGAGGAATTTCGTGAAATCGGCGTCATGAAAGCGATAGGACTGAAAAATAATTCTATACGCCTGCTGTATCTTGCAAAATATTTCTGCATTGCCGTTGTGGGAGCTTTTATCGGCTATTTTCTGAACATTCCGTTCGGCAAAATGCTGATCAAAAGCGTTAGTGAAAATATGGTTCTCCAAAACCGCAATTCTGTAATGCTCGGAATTTTCTGCTGTGTAGCGGTAGTCATCATCATACTGTTTTTCAGCTGGAACTGTACGGGAAAAATCAGGAAACTCTCCCCTATTGACGCTGTTCGCAGCGGTCAGACCGGAGAACGTTTCCACAAAAAAAGTATTCTGCATCTCGGCAAAACAAAATTAAAAAGCACCGCGTTTCTTGCGATAAATGACGTATTCAGCCAGCCGAAACAATTTTCCGTAATCACGGCAGTTTTCACAATATGCACGGTTTTTGTTATGGTACTGTCTGTTACTGCGAATACTCTCAGCAGTGAAAAAATGCTGAAATTACTCGGAATGACAAAGAGCGATGTCTATTTTGTTGATTCAAAAAGAATTACAAATGTCATATCGGGTGCAAAGAATGTCAATGAAACAAAACAGGAAATTTCCGATATCCTCGCGGAAAATAATATGCCTGCGACTGTTTACATAGAGGAATGGTATAATTTATCCGTCACGGCAAACGGTGAAAAATACAAGATGAATTTTGTGTGGTGCGATGACACGGAAACTACCGATTACACGTATACAGAGGGTATTGCGCCAATGTATGAAAATGAAATTGCGCTGACGGAAGTTTTGGCTGAAAAAATGGGCGTAAAAATTGGCGACACTTTGATTATCGGCATTGACGGCGAAGAAAAAGAATTTATTCTTACCGCACTTTTTCAAAGTATGATGCAGACGGGAAATGTCGGCAGACTTTGTCCTGCATTTGAAATTCCCAATAAACTGATGACGGGAGCTGTCGGGTATCAGATAAATTTTGACGACGACCCCGATGAAAAAACAATTTCTGAACGTATAGAAAAATTGAAAGATATTTTTGACAACAAAAATATTTACGATGTCCGTGAATTTATCAATGCTGTAACGGGCGTTTCCGACACGCTTGAAAGCGTGAAAAATTTTGTATTGCTCATCTCTTTAATTGTAATTATTTTGATTGCAGTCCTGATGGAGCATTCGTTTATTTCAAAAGAAAAATCCGAAATTGCGCTGATGAAAGCGATAGGATTAAGAAACTGCTCAATTATGGCACAGCACACCGGAAGATTTTTAATTTCCGTAATTTCAGCGCAAATAATTGCTGCCGGACTATGCGTGCCGCTGTTGATGCTATGTATTGACCCGATTTTTTCAACAATGGGTGCAACGGCAGGTATCAAGTATCAATTTAACGCGCTCGAACAGTTTGTAATTTACCCGCTTATCATTACTGCGACAGTCGTCGTCAGTACGTTTCTGACGGCAATCCACACAAGGACAATTAAAGCGTCCGATACGGCAAATATCGAATAAACAGGAGGAATTATTATGAATACCGTACTTGAAGTAAAAGACCTTTGCAAGACATATATCGTCAACAAACGGCAGAACAATGTCCTGCGGAACGTGAGTTTTTCCGTAAACAAAGGAGAAATGATCGGCGTAATGGGACCGTCGGGTTCGGGAAAATCCACATTGCTCTACACCGTTTCGGGAATGGATAAAATGACCGCAGGTAATGTATTTTTCAGCGGAAAAAATTTATCCGGTATGCACGAAAATGAGCTTGCAAAAATGCGTCTGGAAGATATGGGATTTATTTTTCAGCAGATGTATATGATGAAAAATCTCTCCGTACTGGACAACATCATTCTGCCCGCGGTGAAGTCCTCAAAAAAGATGGAGAGCAACCGTGAAATCGCGCAGCGCGGACGGGAACTTATGAAACGCCTCGGCATTGCGGAAATTGCCGACAATGATATAAATGAAGTGTCGGGCGGACAGCTCCAGAGAGCGTGTATTTGCCGCAGCATGATAAACGATCCGAAAATCATTTTTGCGGACGAGCCGACGGGTTCTCTTAACCGTACATCTTCGGAAGAGGTTATGGAGGAGCTTGAAAAACTAAATGCAAACGGCACAACAATGATGATAGTTACACATGACGTAAAAGTCGCCTCAAGATGCGGAAAAGTTCTGTTTATCGTTGACGGAAATATCAAGGGAGAATATACTATCGACAGCGGTGCAAATTTGCGCGGCAGAGAGCGCTGCTTGAATAACTGGCTCATGGAAATGGGGTGGTAAAATGGTCGATATTCTTCTTGTTGAAGATAATGAAGAAATATGCAGTTTGCTTGCCGATTTTCTCCGTGCGGAAAATTACACGGTGAGTACTGCGAAAAACGGTGAAAAAGCCTTGTCCCTGTATGAAAAATACGGGGCAAGGCTTGTCCTGCTTGATATAAATCTTCCGGGAATGGACGGCTTTTCGGTGTGTGAAAAATTGCGCAGAAATGACAATGTTCCCATAATAATTTTAACCGCAAGAACAGACAGGGACGACAAACTGAACGGCATTTTGCTGGGCGCGGACGATTATATTGAAAAGCCGTTTGACATTGAAATTCTGATTGCAAAAATCAAGGGAATTTTCAAACGTCGACTTGCACAAGATATAATTTCGGACGGCGATATTACGCTGAATATTTCGGACGGAACGGTTACAAAAAACGGTATACGGACAGATCTTTCCGCAAAGGAATTTGAACTTCTGCAAATTCTTATGCAGAATAAGGGGCAGACGCTCAGCAAAGATTTTCTGTTCAACCGTGTATGGGGAATTGACAGCGAGTCGGAAATGCAAACCTTGACTGTACACATCAAATATCTGCGTGAAAAAATTGAAAATGACCCGAAAAATCCGCAAAAAATCATTACTGTCTGGGGAAAAGGTTACAGGTGGGCTTAATGAAAAAATATGATAAGATTTTTATATGGATAACTTTTTTGTTTTCCGCAATTTTGATTTTAATAAATTTATTTTTCCCCAAAAATATGACAAGCAGTACGGGTATTTTCAAAATTGAAACAAACAGAATTATACAGGAAATTTCAAATGAAAACGAAATAAATATTGACGATTATCAGACGATTTCAGGCGTTTACGAATGCCTCGGCGACAGTTTTTATTCTTCTGAAAATCCTTGCGTTTTCCGTGAAATTCACGGGAAACTTTATCGGATTGAATACAGGGAAATTACGCAAAAAAACACCCGTGTTTTACAATTTGTAAATTTTATTGCAATCCTTTTATTTGTGATATTGTTTTCTGTATTACTATATATCAGGCAGACAATGATAAAGCCGTTTAACGAAATCAGCGAACTTCCGTATATGCTTGCAAAAGGAAATCTTACCGCACCGCTGAAAGAAACAAAATCACGCTATTTCGGGAAATTTATCTGGGGACTCGATATGCTCCGTGAGGAACTGGAAAAATCACGTCATCGTGAATTGGAGCGTGCAAAACGTGAAAAAACAGCAATACTTTCCATTTCCCACGATATCAAAACACCGCTTGCGGCAATAAAATTATACGCAAAGGCAATTGCCGGCAGTCTCTATTCAGACGCGGAAAAACAGCGTGTTTCTGCGGAAAATATCAATACTAAAGCAGATGAAATTGAACGTTACGTCAGCGAATTGACAAGCAAATTAAGCGGCGATTTTATGGAATTTCATATTCAGCAGAAAGAAGAATATATTTCCGCTGTAATCAACAAAATATATGCGTATTATTCGGATAAACTGAAAATTTTAGGAACGGATTTTGTGATAAAACATTATGCTGATTGTTTAATTTCTTGTGACCCTGAACGTCTGGAAGAAGTTTTACAGAACATTATGGAAAATGCAATAAAATACGGCGACGGAAAATCTATATGTATTAAAATTTCAGACGAAGAAGATTGTAAACTGATTACAATTTCCAACAGCGGAAATACTTTGCCCGATATGGAAATTTCGCATATTTTCGACAGCTTTTGGAGAGGTTCAAATGCAGAAAAGGTAAACGGCAACGGTTTGGGACTATACATCTGCCGCCGTTTGATGAACGAAATGAATGGAGATATTTACGCAGAAATTCAAAAAAATATGTTTTGTATCACAATCGTGTGCCGTAAAATCGTTTGACAATATCAGACAGTAAAATCAAATCGGCGTCCTGCAAATTGCTCTCGGCGGCGATAACGGGTGTAAATCAAGTAAATTATAAATCATCTTCATAAAAGTCAAGCGACTTTATAATATATTCGTCAAAACGTCCCGGCATACAAGCTATAGTCGTATGAAAATCTCTCAAATCCTTTATGCTCGGATAAGCCCATGGTTTGTTATATGGTCGTATAAATTCGTAATTACCCCACAATTCAAATCGTAAAGCGTTCTTTTTAAACCCGTTTCGATACCACATAAAACGGTGCTCCCTCTCCAATCTGTTCTTTTTGGGATTGTCAAGATAGAAAATAAATTGTTGAGGAACAAACGGTGAATTATCAATATCCTCCGCTGAATTCGGATAATCATCGCAAATTTTAAGATATGTTACAGGCAGCAAGAATTTTTACATTATCCGCCTGAATTCATGCTGTTCAACAAAAAACACGCCCTCAAATCACTTTGAGAACGTGCTTTAAGTATTTGGTATTTTCCACAATGTTAATTTAGGCTTGTACGGAACGGTTTTCAGGTGTATCCAAAAAGATTTAATAGTTAGATAAATTAGATCAAATTTGAATTTGAAAATTCCTAAATTCAAACAGCCCATTTCCTTGTTTAAGTTGACCACTTTTCTCTATTTGAGCAAATCCAAACGCAATTTCGTCTATCATGGAAACAGGAATATTAAGCTGATGATGACCCGGTAATATTTTTGCAACTTTATATTTCTGAATTCGTTTTATGGAATCAAAGAAAAGACCGGGGTCAGTACTTGGATAAAACGCATAAAGACAACCTTTGTAAATCAAATCTCCGGAAAACAGGTAATCTCTCTCCGGTTCATAGAAACAGCAATGTCCGGGAGAGTGCCCCGGTGTGTGAACAACCTGAATTTCCCGATTACCCATATCCAGCCGGTCACCATCATTTAAAACTCTTTGCGGCATACCTTGAAAAATTTGATATGCGTCAATATCAAATTCTGCCGGAAAATCGCAAGGAAATTTTGTTAAGTTTTTCCTGACCACTTGTAACGGTATCGGAAACTCGACAGATAACCAATCTCTTTCTAACTCATGCACAGCGATGTTATCAAAATACTTATGTCCTCCAATATGATCCCAATGAGCATGAGTCGTAACTACCATAACAGGCAATTTCGTCAAATTATCAACAATTTTCTTTATATTTGAAACACCCAGACCGGTATCAATTAAGATTGCCTTTTTCTGTCCGCATAGCAGATAACAATGAGTTTCTTCCCAATGTTTATATTCGCTGATTGCAAATGTGTGAGCGTCAATTTCTTCAACAGTAAACCAGTTATCCATATATGATTTGTCCTCACAAAATCCAGATTTAAAATAGAATAGAGCCGCCCTTACCGGGAAATTATCAGCGCATAACCTGTTGGCAGTTTACAGTTTGCAGTAAAAAGTGTACGCATTATCCGCCTAACGGCAGATAACGCTGCAAAAGGTGCGTTCGCTTGCGCGAACGGTTTTTGATTGTCACAAAGAGGAAAAGTTGACGAACCTTCGTCTACACTTCCGCCGTACAGAAAACAACAAACCCAGCAGAGCGACCCCTGCTGGGAAATTGTCAACGCATTACCTATTACGTCAGACCCTTGTCCACCCCACCGCCGTACAGAAAAGGGAGGCTAAAACTTTAGCCACCCTTATTGGGAAATGGTGCAGGACATTGTCCTGCTGGCGGAAAGAGAGGGATTCGAACCCTCGAACGGGTATTAGCCGTTACACGATTTCCAATCGTGCGCCTTAGACCAGCTCAGCCATCTTTCCAAAATATTCAACTTTATTATTATACCACGTTTTGCCGCCTTTGTCAAGGGGTTTTTCAAAAAAAATATGTAAAGCCGGGTTGCCCCGGCTAAAATCAGCGCTTGTTAGAGTTCTGCTGGTTAGACTGGTTCTGGTTGGACTGGTTAGACTGGTTAGACTGATTCTGGTTCTGCTGATTCTGGTTATTCTGATTGGACATAGTTAGTTCCTCCTGTGAATAATTCACGAATATTTAGCGGTTTGTCACCGCAGTCATATTGTACGCAGAAATTCGTTTAATATTCAAATTCAACAATTTTTTTGCACAGCTAGGGGCGATTTTTTCCGCGTTCGTGAATTTCAAGCGAAATACCCTTTTCGCGCGCGTCGCGGTAAAGCTGCTCCAAAAGCCGTATCACAGCGTTTTCCTCGTAAATCGCCGCCTCTATTGCCTGCTCGTCCGAAACGAAGTCAAAAGTCGACCGAACGTTGTCCAAACGCTCAAGCAGCTCGCTGTAACGGCGTTCAAATTCCGCATTTTCGGCGTTCGTTTGCTTTTTGGTAAATATTTCCGATAACTTCATATGTACACCCCCGCTACATTATATTAGCGGCGGCTTGTACATATGCATAACTCAGAGCGCAAATATTTGTGCAATTTAGCGAAAAACGTCATAACGCGCTGCCGAAAAACAGCCACACAACCGCCCCGCAGACCACCCACGCCGTGAGGTCGGGGACTAACGCCGCAGGGACGGCGTAGCGCGTTTTTTTCACTTTGACTGCGGAAAAATAAACCGCAATTGTGTAAAAAGTCGTTTCCGAAGACCCGATAAGCGTCGCAGCAACGCGCTCCGCGAACGTGTCCGCGCCGACCGACGCCGCTATTTCGCTGTACACAGCCATCGCTCCGCTGCCCGAAAACGGGCGCAGAATGACCAGCGGCATTACCTCGGCGGGGAAGTTCACCGCGCTGCAAAGCGGCTTTAAAACCCGCGTGAGAGCGTCCACCGCGCCGCTTGCGCTGAACATTCCGATGCACACCAACAGCAGCACCAGCGCAGGCAGAATCTCGGCGCAGGTTTTAAGCCCCTCCGCCGCGCCCTCGCAGAACGCTCCGAACACGTCTACCCGCTTTATCGCCGCGTAAACCAGCACTCCGACCGTTATCAGCGGCACGACCCAATCCGTCACAATTTCCCTCTCTTTCGAGAATTATTCTCCTCAACTTAGCATCGTCCACCAAGGCTTATGGGGAAAATTTCCAATTATTTGTTCACACTCTCCCCCGCTTTCGGGCATTTTCCATAATTTAGCACTTGTTGCCGGGCTGACAACCGATGTCTTTCACGCTCAACAGCATTTTGGAACGCACCAAAAATTCCCATTTGTCAGCGTCTCCGCGAAATCTGCCGCGCTGACAACCGCTGGCAGAGCCGAGTTTGTTCACACTCTCCACCGCTTTCGGGCATTTTCCATAATTTAGCACTTGTTGCCGGGCTGATAACCGGTGTCTTTCACGCTCAACAGCATTTTAAAACGCACCAAAAATTCCCATTTGTCAGCGTCTCCACGAAACCTGCCGCGCTGACAACCGCGGGCAGAGCCGAGTTTGTTCACATTCTTTCTCGTTTTCGGGAAATATATCCCATAATTTTCGCGCTCACTACCGCGGCGGTCACGGAGTAAACCGACACTATCCACACGCACGGGAGTATGTCAAACGGCTTTGCAGAGCCGTTCGCCGCCCGCAGAGCCGCCGCCGTCGCAGGGAGAATCTGCAAACTCGCCGTGTTCAGCACCGCGAGCATTATCATATCGTCCGTGGCGGCGTCAACGTTTTCACCGTTTTGCTCGTTTTCCTCGGAAATCGCCTTCATAGCCGCAATTCCAAGCGGCGTAGAGGCGTTGCCGAGCCCCAGAATATTCGCCGCGAGATTGAGCGTGATAAGCCCCGCCGCACGCCCGCCGCGCTTTATTTTGCGAAACAGCAGCCCCACTATCGGCGACAGCAGCCGCGACAGCTTATCCGTAAGCCCCGCGCGCTCGGCTACCTTCATCAGACCGCTCCAAAAGCACATTATCCCGCACAGCGAGATGACCAGTTCCACAGCCTCGCCCGATTTTGAGAGAATATTCGCCGAAAGCTCCGACATTCTCCCGTTTACAGCCGAAAAAATCAGCGAAACTATCGGTATTATCAGCAGAATTATTTTCATCTTTTCACCTCAAAAATGAAATTGTATTACAAATTCTCAAAAAGTTCAAAAAACGTGTAAGAAAATATTTGACATTTTTATACAATTATGTTATAATTTATATAGAAAAAGGGAATTTTTAGAAATAAACTTTCTTTTTCTGAGAATATTGTAAAATTGGAGGAAAAATCATGGTTAAGTCAACAGGAATTGTCAGAAAAGTGGACGAGCTGGGAAGAATTGTCATTCCGATCGAGCTGCGCCGCAACATGGACGTCGGCGTAAAGGACAGCTTGGAGATTTACGTCGAGGACGACCACATCATACTCAAGAAATACACGCCCGCGTGCGCGTTTTGCTCGGACGCGACGGGGATAACCGTTTTCAAGGGGAAGAATATCTGTGCAAACTGCCTTAAGGAGCTGAGCGCGCTCACCCCCACGGCAAGTGTCTGATACATACTATTAACAAATTTTCCCAATTAGAACAGGCGGGTAGGCAGTTCACAGTTTACAGTTAATAGTGCACAGCAAAGGTGTTCGCTTGCGCGAACATTTAAGATTGTCACAAAGAGTAAAAGTCGCCGAAACGTTTATTTCGGCGACCTTTATTTTTAAATGCAACCTAAACTACTGTACACTATTAACTATTAACTGACAAAAAAACGCGGCACAAACATGCCGCGTTTTCGTGTTTTATGGAAATTACTTTCTCTTCTTAGCAACAACCATAGCGCCGGCAGCCAGAGCAGCAACGCCCAGAACAGCAGCTACGCCCTCAACACCGGTGTCAACAGGATCCTTATCGGACTTGTCAGCAGCGGGAGTGGAATCAGTAGGAGCAGCGTCACCAGCGGGAGCAGCGTCACCAGCGGGAGCAGCGTCACCAGCGGGAGCAGCCTCACCGTTAGCAGCACCGTCAGCAGGAGCAGCGGCAGTGCCGTCAGCGGGAGCAGCAGCAGCATTCTCTGCGAAAGCAGCGATAGCCATTGTGGAAAGTGCAAGCACAGACGCACATACAGCAGCAAGAATCTTCTTCATTGTAGTTATCCTCCATAAAATTTGTAATGTTACAGCATAAAACGATCCCAAACGGACTGCCTTTGCTGTACTGTAAACATTATACATCAAACACCCGCGGATTTCAATTGTTTTTTTGCCCAAATTTTTACTAACATTTCAGCCTAATTTTGGGCGTTACAACAATTTTTTTGAAAAATTCGTCAAATATACGTTATTTTATCAATAACAAACGCACATTTTATCGCTTTTTCCGAACGCGGAATTATTTCCTGAAATTGGGATTATCGTCGGGTTCGCGCATAATCACATCGAACAGCCGCTGGGTCTTGCTGGACCGCGCGCGCTTTTTATCCTTAAGCATTTCAAGCTCGGAGCGGTGTTCCTCGGCTTGCTCGGTCTCGCCCTGCCCCGACGAACTATTCGGGAACAGCCGTCTGTCCTCCGTCCAGATCCCGCTTGGAGCGTTTTCGCGGGTCAGCGGCTTTTTCGGCTTATCCTCCCATTCGGGAGCGGGTTCTTCATCGTCGTGCCGCGCCCTGACGCGCCCCGCGCCCAAATTCTCCTCCGACTGCTGCAGCACGTCGAAAATGCTCCCGACGTCCTTAAACGGGTCGGTATCCACCGGCTGAGCGGGTTTCGGAGACTGCGCGGGTTTTGGGGGTTCGGGCGGCAGCGGGGGCTGCTCTACCCTCTCCTCTCTCGGAGAGGAAATAATTTCCATATCGGGCGGAGCTGCGGCAATCGGCGCGCCCGCGATCTTCCCATATGCGCTTATTGCAGCGGCGTTTTTGCGGATAACGCGCGGTCTCGCAGGCTCTGCGGGTTTCGGTTCGGCTTTCTCCTCGGGGAATTTCTCCTCCTCAAACTGCCGAAATTGCTCGGGTTGCTCAATTTGTTCACTTCGCTTAACACGTTCAACTTGTTCATTATTGACTATTTTCTCCGAATTATCCGAATTACCAATATTAACCAAATTGCCCGAACTGCTCGAACTCTCCGACCTCTCAAACCTCTCAACCGAAAATTCGGGCGGCGTATGCGGCTCCCAGACCGCGTCCTGCGTTACATTCGCCGAAACCGCGGGCTGAGGCGGCTCGGGAGCGGCGGGAGCGGGGGTCTGCGCCCCGACAAACGGCGTAAATCCCGAACTGTCGGGTCTCGCGCCCAAACTCTCCCCGTTGCGGATAATGTGCGTCACCTGCGGACGCTCGCTCTTGCGCTGCTGAACCGTCGGCGACGTGAAAAACCCGTCCTTCGGGTCGCGCCTGCGCGGCTCTTCATGGGGTTCTTCGTCAGGCTTTCCCCCCGACAGCTCCGCGCGGCTTATGCGTTCGGGAATAAACGGCTTTACAACGCGCTCTTTCGGGTACTCGCGCTCGCGCCGCGGCACGTCCTCAATCGGGTGACTTTTGGTAATATCTACCTCTAATGAATAATTTAGGAAATTATCAAGCTCCGACGGAGCAATTTCCCCGTTTCCAACTTTTTCCACCATAGCCTGCAAATACGAATACCAGTACTCGTACTCTTTCATGCTCATAATCTTGTCCACGCGTGAATAAACTTCGTCCGTCACGGCGCGGCATTTTTCCGCAAGTTCGGGGGTCATACGGGGGCTGGGATGCTCCTCGTTGTAGATTTCAAGGCAGGTCTTGCCGTTCGGGATAAACCGCGAGCAATACTCCTCCAGATGCTCCGCGTCCCGCAGAAAATACCTCCCGCAGCGTTTGCACCGCGAAAGCCACGCCTTATCCTCGATTATCGCGTCGATTTCGAGGTCAATTGCGGCTTTCAGGCTGCACGGCATATAGATCTTATCGGAATATTTTTCCATTTTCCCGCGGACGATGTTGTAACTCGAAAACTCCTGCGGCAGACCCGCTTTCATACGCGAAAACGCGTCCATAGCCACTTGATCCGAAACCTCGGAATAATCGCCTATATCGGAATAATCGTCCGAATAATCGAACCCCGCCAGCACATGGCGGACTATTTCCTTGGAAATATTTGGGAAAATAAACGGCGCAGTCGGCACTCGTCCCACTGTAAACACCTTTGTAACGCCCAGATCCTCAATTCGACACCCCAGCTCCCTTGCCGTCACCGAGAACATCAGATCGAAGTAATTCCGTCTTGCCGCAGCCTCTTCCGCTGACTTCAACCCGTCTATAAACACGAAATTCACCTTTGAATTCGCGTAATCCTGAAGTCTTATAATATTCAGCCACTCGTTTACGGCGCGGTTGTAGCGAAACTCCGAAAGCCTTGCGAAAATCGCCTTTTCAAACGGCGTTTTGCACCGAATATAGCGATTCCACAACCCCGACGCGCTGATGTTGTCGCGGCGGCAGACGTAGTCTATCCAGCAATCGTATACGATTTTTTCATATTCCGTGAGAATATTGTGTTCTATAAACCCGTGCGCGCTCCTGATATCGCGGCGAAGTTCCGAAATCCTGTCAAGATCGGGAGTTCCGCTTTTGAGAGCCTCGTTGCAGACGTTTATTGCGCCCTCGGCGAAAAACGAAAAGTCGAATTCGCAGAAATCTATAATTGACGACGGATATCGCAGCATAAATATCTCGCTGGAATTTTTACCGACGAGTTTCAGCGTATTTTCCACAGAAATTCTCCTTTCGTTTTTTGATTATCTTTAGTCGGTGCTTGCCGAGCTGTCCGAAGGCGGCTTTATAAGCGTCGTGGACAAGCTTTTCGGAGTGCTTTGGGCAGAGCTTGACGTGCTTTCCTCCTCAAGCTTTTCAATAAGGTAGGGATTTTCGCGCACAACCGAATCCACGAGCAGCAGCTCGCGCTTTTTCCCGTCGACGGTGCGGATAATCCACTGTACGGAATCGGTCGGAGCGCCGTCGTACTCGGAAGTATATATCCACTCGCAGCCCATAACCCTTTTGCACATGCCGAGCGGGATTTTTATATCGTCCTCGGTCTCCTCGATGTAGAAAGTCTGTATTTTCTGACCGCCGCGTTCGCTGAAATACCTTACCACGCGGAATTCCCCCGAATCGGACAGCTTTTCATAATCGGGATCGCGCTGTGCAAGGTCCACTCCCGTGAAAGTCACCTTGCCCATAAACATCTGAACGCCGATATATCCCACCGCCCCGATGACGAACATAAGCAAAAACATCGTCCCCAGAACGGTTTTCAGCGTTTCGTTCGAGCTGTTCGCGAAAAACAGCACCACCATGACCGCCGCGGGAGGAATAACAATATACCAGTTCCCGAACCCGCAAATCATTATCGCGAAAACGATTATCGGCAGCACATAGGCGTTTATCTGCGTCAGGAGCTGTTTTCTCGAAATCAGGAATATCCCCGCGGCGCAAAAGTTCACAAACAGATACAAAACGAACAGCGGAGTGGGATTATCCACCTGAAAATAGTAGCCGAAACACAAAAAAGCCACCCACACCGCAAAAAGAGTATATCCCCAGCCCAGCACGGCAACTGCCCGCCGAAACCACACGTTCTTGAAAAAAGCAACCAGCTTATCCATTTAATGTCCTCTCTTTTTATCGGAATGTACAAGTAAAGCGAATGTTCTAAAAAAACAATTCTACATATTATATTGTATAATAAATCGCCGAAAAATGCAAGGGGTTTTTTAAGGTTTTTACAGGAAAAACGTCTTAAAAAAAGGGAGAACCTTGGGGTTCTCCCGAAAATGTTAAAATAGGAAAAAATCTATCAGCTTTCTCTGTTTTGATTGAATTTGCGAAGGAGAGCGTCAATATCGTTAGGTTCGGAAGTGAAACCGACGTTGCCGGCAAGACCCTCCGACGACGGCGTAACCGTCACCGCGGGCGCGGGCTGCTCTGCTGCGGGCGCAGGCTGAACATTTTCTTCCGCAAAGTCCGTCGCCACAACTATAAGCGAAATTTCATCGTCCGCCAGCGTCTCGTCAAACACAACGCCGCCCTTGAACTTCGCCTCCGGGTCGAATTTATTGGAAATTTCTTCCATAAGCCCGTCGTATTCCTCAAGCGGGAACGACTCCGGAACGCTGATATTCAGCAGACCGCGTCTTGCGCCGTCAATTGAAGTTTCAAGCAGCGGACTGCTTATAACCTCGTTTAACGCGTCCTCTATCTTATTATCGCCCTTGCCCTTGCCCATAGCGATATGTGCAATGCCTGAATCGCGCAGAGCCATCGTCACATCGGCAAAATCCACGTTTATGTAGCCGTCGCCCTGTATAAGCTGAATAACGCCCATAACCGCCTTGCACAGAACGTTATCCACCTCGGCAAAAGCGTTTTTAAGGGTCATTTTCGTGCCCCTGAACTGCTTTAAGCGGTCGTTCGGGATAACGATAAGCGCGTCGACATACTTCTTCATCTCGGAAATGCCCGCGATAGCCGCCGACATCTTAGTTGCACCCTCGTATTTAAACGGCTTTGTAACCACCCCGACGGTGAGAATTCCCTTTTCCTTTGCGAGAGAGGCAACCACGGGAGCCGCTCCCGTACCCGTGCCGCCGCCCATACCCGCGGTAACGAACAGCATAGCCACTCCGTCAAGCTGCGCCGCAACATCATCGGCGTTTTCCTCTGCGGACGCCTTACCCTTTTCGGGATTGTTCCCCGCGCCGCGTCCCTGAGTGGTCTTTCTGCCGATCTGGATAAGTTTCATTCTGCTGCGGTCTTTCTTTCGCAGCGCGTCGACATCGGTGTTTGCAACGACGTAATCAACGTCCGCCACGCCGCATTCCACCATATGGTCAACAGCGTTTCCCCCGGCGCCGCCGACGCCAAAGACCATAATCTTTGTGGACATCTGGAAATCGTCGCCGACATAAAAATCGTCGTCATTATTGTCAATAGCGAAAGCCATAATAAACATCCTCCTAATTTTCACATAAAAATAGCGTCGATTACACTACTATTTCTATTATAACAGAAACGAACGAAAATTTCAACAGTTTTTTCCGATAAATTTACAGAGAAATACAGCAAATTTTAGTGAAAATACACAAAAAACCGATTTACTCCCCCGAAGAGGAGCTTGTCCCGCTGTCGGGATCGGAAGTTTGAGGTTCGCCGTCGGAGCTGTCGGAATTATCGGAATTATCGCCGCTTGTATCGTCGGGTGAGTCGGCGTCGCTGCTTTCGGGGATATTCGGGCGCACCGCGAATTTTACGGGATTGCTGAGCAGTATAGTCACGCTTTCCTCCGGCGAAAGCTGATTTTTAACGTATTCCGCGGCAACTATCATCTTAGCCTCCATTTCGGAGGAAGTTCCGAGCTCTATAAACACGCGGTTGTCAACCGTCATTTTTATCGCGAAACGGTCAGTAATGTCAATCTCGTTGATATTTTTAAGTCCCGCTTTTTCGGCGGCGTTTAAAATAAGTTCGGGAATATCGGTCTTGCCCTCGGTCTTGGAAACCAACTTCGCGCCTATATCCGTGGTTTCGGGGTCGTAGCCTTTTATCACGGTGAGTTTTCCCGCCGAGCCTTGTTCGATAATTTTGCCGCCGCGGGAAATTGCCGAGGTTATGCCGCCGTTGCTTATGTAAAACCATTTTTCCGCCTCGGTAACGGTTATTTCAATACGCGTCGGGAACGATTTTTTAACGCTTGCCGAATCGACGTAAGCAAGGCTTTCCACAAGCCGTTCTTCCGCGCTTTTTTTGTCTACATGAAGAAGATTATCCCCGACTTTAAGTCCCGACGCGGAGATAATTTCGTCGGAGGCATAGCGAACGCTCCCCGAAACGGTTATCTCGCGGCAGTTGAACAGCACGGTATTCGCGAGAATTACCAGCACCACGACAGCCACCGCTCCCGCCATAAGATAGTAGAGAATGTAGCTGCCGCCGTGAAATTTTCTGCGTTTTGGCGCGCTCTTTTTCTCGCGCATAGCCCTTGCCGCGGCTGCTTTTGCAGCGGGATTTATAGGCTTTGCGGGCGGTCTCGGCGGGTTACGCCTAGGCGGCGCAGGCTGTTTCGGAGAATTCTGCCGAGGGGGCGCAGGCTGCTTCGGAGAATTCTGCCGAGGGGGCGCAGGCTGTTTCGGGAGATTCTGCCGAGGGGGAACAGGCTGTTTCGGAGAATTCTGCCGAGGGGGAACAGG
>CANQNY010000037.1 GCA_947625335.1 uncultured Clostridia bacterium
CCCGCCGACGCGCCGTCGGGTATGTTCGCAAGCTCCTCCGCAGCGTTTCGTATAGTCATAGACATATTTGTCCCCGTGTCGCCGTCGGGTACGGGGAAAACGTTCAGCTCGTCTATAAGCTGACGCTTGTTGCGGACATTGTTTGCTCCCGAAATAACTGCGTCCCTCAAAATCTTTCCGGAAATCGTCATAATAATTACCTTCCCTTATACTCTTATAGAATCTACATAAACGCTTACTTTTTCAACCGAGATACCCGTGCTTTGCTCGACGGTATACCCCACCTTGTTTATGATAGAACGCACCACGGCGTTCATATTCACACCGTACATCAGCGAAATATGCAGGTCTATAAGCAGCTTGTTTTTGGAAAAACGCACGCTTACCCCGCGCGCCGCACCGTCCTCTTTCTTTCGCGGAAGAGCCGCCGTCAGCATATCCCGAAACCCCGACGCGTTCATCGAAATAACGCCGAAACATTGCGTTACCGTATTCGCGATGAGCTCGGTGAAAAATTCGGGTGTAAACGAAATTTTCCCGACATGATTTTGCAAAGTTACCATAAAATACCGCCTTTCCTTAAAGATTATTTAACGCTCCAAAAGCACAACGCCTTTATTTGTCGGTTCGCAAACTCTTGTAAAGAACCTCGGAAATTCCTTTGCGGCACATTCTGCGTCCTCGCGCTTTGAAAAAATCCCAAAACACGCCGCGCCGCTCCCCGTAAGGTTCGCGCCCTCCGCTCCAAGCTCGTACAGCCGCTCTGTAATGCCGTTTATCCTGCTGTCCTCGTAAATTTCCTTAAACACATTGTAGGTCTTTTTCGGAAAATCTTCTTTTGCTCTAAGCAGCGCCGAAAGCCCGCCTCTTCGCGGCAGCGGCGCGTTGTCGTACGCCATATACGCTCCGCGCGTATCGCACAGAAAATCCGGCATTACCACGAGATAAAACTTCTTCTCAAACGGAGGAATTTCCGTCATAAGCTCGCCAATGCCCTTGCACAGACGCGTTCCCCCGAAAAAGCAAAACGGAATATCCGCGCCCGCGCGTTTCGCAACATTGAGAATTTTCTCGCGCGTCAAAGCCTCGGGGTACATCTTCTCCAAAGCAGTCAGAACCGCCGCGGCGTTCGCGCTGCCGCCGCCCAGTCCCGCCGCGGTGGGAATTCGCTTGTCAATGTGGATTTTAAGTCCCCTGCGGAAATTTGCCGCCTCGAAAAACATATCCGCAGCCTTAAAGCAGACGTTTTTCCGATTTACGGGGATTGCGGGGTTGGTGCAGGTGATTGTGATAAAATCGCTGTCCTTGTCTTCCGTTACCGTTACAATATCGCAAAAATCTATGCTCTGCATAACCGTTTCTATCTCGTGATAGCCGTTGCCGCGTTTTCCCGTAATATCGAGATAGAGGTTAATTTTAGCGTTTGAGATAAGCGAAAGCTCGTTTATTTCGGACATTGTTTCAGCTCCTCAAGAAACTCGCCAATCCTCGCAAGCCCTGTTTTAAGGTGATTTACCGAATACGCATAGGATACCCGCACAAAACCTTCTCCGCTTTTCCCGAACGCCGAACCCGGCACTACCGCGACTTTCTTGTCATACACCAGCCGCTCACAGAATTCTTCGCTTGAAAGCCCCGTTGACTTTATGCACGGGAAAACGTAAAACGCGCCCTCGGGCTCAAAGCATTCGAGCCCCATATCGTTAAAGCCTTTTACAAGCAGTCTGCGCCGCATATCGTATTCATCAATCATCCGTTCAACGTCGGCTTGGCATTTCTCCAGAGCGACAACCGCCGCGTACTGGCTCACCGTCGGGCTTGACATAATGCAGTATTGGTGGAGTTTCAGCATCTGCTTGATTATCGGCTGCGGACCCGCGCAGAAACCCAGTCTCCAGCCCGTCATAGCGTAGGTTTTGGAGAACCCGTTGATAACCACCGTGCGCTCTCTCATGCCGTCCAGAGACGCTAATGAAACGTGTTTTTCGCCGTTGTAGGTCATTTCGGAGTAAATCTCGTCCGACACCACAACTATATTCGTCCCGCGCAGAACATCGGCTATCGCCTCCAAATCCGAGCGGCGCATTACCGCGCCCGTGGGGTTGTTGGGGTAGGGGAGAATAAGTATTTTCGTGCGGGGAGTGATTTTTTCCCGCAAAGACTCTGCCGTAAGGCGGAATTTGTCCTCAATCTTAGTCACAATCGGCACAGCCGTCCCGCCCATCATGGAAACTATCGGCGAATAGCACACAAAGCTGGGTTCTGGGACTAAAACCTCGTCGCCCGGCTCTACCAAAGCCCTCACCGAGAGGTCGATAGCCTCAGACCCTCCGACGGTTATTATTACCTCGTTGTCGGGGGAATACTCAACATTTATGAAATTCTTAAGATACGACGACACCGCCCGCCGAAGTTCTATAAGACCGCTGTTTGCAGTATAGGCGGTCTTGCCCTTTTCGAGAATGTTTATCGCCTCGCGCCGAACCGCCCACGGGGTCTTGAAATCGGGTTCTCCGACGGAAAGGGAAATTACCCCCTCGATATGCTGTGCGATATCGAAGAATTTACGGATACCCGACGGCTGCATATCCCGAATTTTCTGCGGTATAAGTTTATCATAATCCATCACGGAGAAACCATGCCCCTTTCGTCGAAGTTGTCCTCGTTAAAGACGTGATTTTTCTCCTTGTACCGGCGGAGAATAAAGTGAGTGGTGGTAGACAGCACCCCGTCGAGCACCGCCAGCCGCTCCGACACGAACAGCGCGACTTTTCTAAGCGACGTTCCCGAAATAGTTACCGAAAGGTCATACGCCCCCGACAGCAAAAACACGCTGTCCACCTCGTCATACGCCATTATTGTATGCGCGAGGTCGTCGAAACCCCTGTCCTTTATCGGCGTAATTTTTATCTCTATTATCGCGGTAACGCCGTTTTCATCGGCTTTTTCCTCGTCGATTATAGCCGAGTAGCCCATAATTATGCCCTCCCGCTCCAGTCGGGAGATCTCGCTTTTCACAGCCTGTTCGCTCTCGCCGAGCATCGTCCCAAGCTCCGCGTCGGACAGCCGAGCGTTTTGCCTTAGCAGGTCAAGCAGTTTGTTTGTGTTCATGGTCATTCCTCCGTAAAATTATATCTTAAGAAAAACGGGTTCCTTTTTCTCGAAAACGCAGATTTCACCAAAGCCGAGCTCCTTTACAAGCTCAATACACTTCGGAATATCGGCAGCCACGTCGCACACCTCGTGCGCGTCCGACCCCACGGTAATCATTTTCCCGCCAAGTTCGCGGTAACGCCTTATAAACGGCGCGCCCGCCATAGGACCGCCGAGTCCGCGCCGATAGCCCGAGGAATTCGCTTCGAGGGCGATGTCCTTTTTTATAATGGTTTCGAGAATTTTGTCAATTATCGGCTTGTATGTATCAAACGCCGCCTCGGTGCGCTTTTCCTTATCGCACACCAGCCCCGCGGGGGTGTCTATATTCACAAACCGCATTAAAAACGTCATATGCGCGAGAGTCGAGAACTTCCCCCATTCCGCCAAAGCCAGCATTTCATCAAAATATTCCTTAATCACCCGTTTTCGGTCAAATTCCGTATCGGGGATCTTCGACATATGTTCATAATGCTCTGTTCTGTGAACCGAGCCTATGACAAAGTCATAATCGTTCTCGGAGAGTATCTTCTCTGCGGCGGGCAGGTCGTACAACGCTTGCCCGATTTCCGCGGCAAAATAGATTTTCATCTTGTCCCCGAATTTGGAACGAATTTCCTCGCAAGCGGGTTTGAACTTCGCAATCGCCGCGAAATAATCCCACTCGGAAAGACCGAATTCGTCCACCTCGATATGATCCGTCAGCGCGTAATGCGACACCCCCAGTTCCGCGGCTCGGCGCGCCATCTCTATAGGTTCATCGCTCCCGTCGTGCGACAGATTTGAGTGACTGTGGATATCCACCAGCAATTTTTGTTCACTTTCTTTTATCATTTTACACAAAACACCCTTTTCCTGTAATTTTTTAGTAGATGCTTATGAAAAATTACACATAAAACCAACCAAAGTTTTACCTACTTTTATTATTTTATCACAAAATTTTAAATTTGTCTATGAATAGATTTACTTTTTTGAAAATTTTTAGTATAATAGAGTAGAACCTATAAAAAATATACGCTCGCGGGGCAAAGTTTTGTACATTTTGACCGCTTTGTCCGCGGAACAGGAGGAATTATGAGAGCAGTTGTAGCCGTTATAGGCAAAGACACGGTAGGTATTCTCGCAAAGGTCAGCGGTATCTGCGCGGAATACAAGGCAAACGTTATGGACGTAACCCAGACCATTATGCAGGATTTGTTCGCCATGACCATGCTTATTGAGATTTCAAATCTCACAATCGACTATGTCGATTTCGCCGATAAGCTGAAAAACACCGGCACCGAAATGGGTCTTCAGGTGCATGTTATGCACGAGGATATTTTCAATTCAATGCACAAAATCTAACCAAAACTTCGGACAAGCTATTTCCGAATTTTGGAAAACAAGAATTGTAAGGAGACTGACGAATGCTTAATACAGGCGATATACTTGAAACTATCAAGATGATTCAGGAGGAGAACCTCGATATCCGAACGATAACCATGGGCATCTCACTTCTAGACTGCATAGACAGCGACATAGACCGCGCTTGCGACAAAGTTTACGAAAAGATGATGCGCCGCGCGGAACACCTCGTTAAAACGGGCGAGGACATCGAAAAACAATACGGTATCCCGATTATAAACAAGCGCATTTCGGTAACCCCGATTGCCATTGTGTCGGCGGCAACGAAACAGTCCCCCGTGAAGTTTGCGAAAACGCTCCAGCGGGTTGCCGAGGGCACGGGCGTAAACTACGTCGGCGGGTATTCCGCGCTGGTTCACAAGGGCTTTTCGGCAGGCGATAAGGAACTTATAGAGTCCATTCCCGAGGCACTCGCCGAAACAAAAAATGTATGTTCTTCGGTGAATATCGGCTCTACAAAAGCGGGCATAAATATGGACGCGGTGGCTATGATGGGAAAAATTATCCGCGAGGCGTCCGAAAAGACCGCCCATGACCATTGTTTCGGCGCGGCGAAGATAGTCGTTTTCTGCAACGCCCCCGAGGACAACCCGTTTATGGCGGGAGCTTTCCACGGCGTCGGCGAATACGACACTGAAATAAACGTCGGAGTTTCGGGTCCCGGAGTTGTCCGCGCGGCATTGCAAAAGCACCCCGACGCGAATATCAGCGAAATAGCCGATGTTATCAAAAAAACCGCTTTCAAGATAACCCGAATGGGTCAGCTTGTCGGAACGGAGGCGTCAAAGCGTCTGGGAGTGCCGTTCGGGATAGTCGACCTCTCGCTTGCACCGACCCCCGCAGTAGGCGACTCAGTCGCGCACATTCTCGAAGAAATAGGACTTGAAAGCTGCGGCGCGCACGGCACGACCGCCTGCCTTGCAATGCTTAACGACGCGGTCAAAAAGGGCGGAGTTATGGCGTCGTCGCACGTCGGAGGGCTTTCGGGCGCGTTTATCCCTGTATCCGAGGACGCGGGCATGATAGACGCGGCAAATCGCGGCTCGCTCTCGCTTGAAAAGCTGGAGGCAATGACTGCGGTTTGCTCGGTGGGACTTGACATGATAGTAATCCCCGGCGACACCCCTGCGGACACCATTTCCGCAATAATCGCGGACGAGGCGGCAATCGGCATGGTAAACTCCAAGACCACCGCCGTGCGCGTTATCCCCGCAATCGGCATGAAAGAGGGCGACACGCTGGAGTTCGGCGGACTGTTCGGCAGCGGACCCGTTATGAAAGTAAGTTCATTTTCCTCGTCGAAATTCATCTCCCGCGGAGGACGAATTCCCGCACCGTTGCAATCGCTTAAAAACTAAACAGCTGAGAATTTTACATCACGCGGCATTATCGCAATGCCGCGTTTTTTTTATTCTCCGGGTTTCTCCATAGGCTGCATAGCAGGCTGGTTTACGGGAGCGGACTGCGCGCCGTTTATCCCCGCGCGAAGAGCGTCGATATGCGAAAGATCGCTTGCGAGAAGTTCTCCGATACGCTGGAGCATTTTATCAACGTAATCGTTTGTGGACGCGCGCAAATCAGCGCAGTGATTTTGCTCTGCGCTTACCATTTCCGTGGCGCGGCGGCGAGCCTCTTTTACAATGTCGCTCTCCTCAAGCAATTCTGCGCGGCGCTGCTCGGCTTTGCGGATAATATTCTCCGCCTCGCGCTTTGCGTCGGCAATTATGTTGTTCTTGTCCATTACAACCTTCTGCGCCTGCTGAATTTCCATAGGGAGTACCATCCGCATATCCTGGATAACGTCGTTCATTTTGTCCACGTCAACCATGCTTTTTTTGTTGAACGGAACGTGCGTGGAGTCGTTTATCAGATCCTCCAGCATTTCGATAAGCTCTTCGATCGAATACGAATTTTCCATAATTTACCTCTCCTTTGGTTATTGCTCTGCGCGCAGCCTTGCCATTCGCTTTTTCTCGGCGAATTCTGCGGTAAGTTTCGCGCTTATTTGCTCATGTATCTCGGGCGGGACGTATTTTGTAAGATCTCCGCCGAACATCGCCACCTGTTTTACCATGCTTGACGAAATAAACGTTGTGTTTGCACTTGCGGGGATAAAAACGGTTTCGGCGCGGGGGTTCAAGTCTTTATTTGTATGAGCCATCTGAAACTCGTACTCAAAGTCTGAAGTCGCCCGAAGACCCTTTACGATAACGTCTATTTCGGGGTGTTCCTTAAAATAATCCGCAAGCAGCCCGTCATAGCTGTCAATTTCAATATTCGGAATATCTCCGCAAGCCTTTGAAAGCAGCCCCACACGCTCAGGAATTGAAAAACTGTAGTTCTTCAGCGGATTGATAAGAACCACCACCACCAGCTTGTCAAACATCTTCGACGCGCGCTTTATAATGTCTAAATGCCCGTTTGTAACGGGGTCGAAACTTCCCGGGTAAATAGCCGTTTTCACTATTCGTCCTCCTCGCTCTCGTCAATTTGGGGGATTCTGTAAATAGTCACACAAAGTCCCCTGTGGTGAAGAACCCTCGCTATCTCAAATCTCCCGAGCCTTTTCGGAAGATCGCACTCGCTTTCGTGTTCGCAGAGAATTATCCCGCGCCCGCTCATCTTCGGCTCAAGCAGCGGGAGAGCTTTTTTCAGCAGTCCGTGACGATAGGGCGGGTCGAGAAACGCAATGTCAAATTCCCCCGAACAGCTTTTCAGAAACGCCGAAAACGGCTTTTGAACCACCTCGGCAAATTCTTCAAACCTCACCGCCGCAAGATTTTTCCGTATAACCTTTACAGGCTCTGCGCCGCTGTCAACAAACACAGCCTTTTTCGCGCCGCGGCTTAACGCCTCAATGCCTAATTGCCCGCTCCCCGCGAACAGATCCAGCACCACGGCGTCCTCTATCTCAAACTGCACCGCGCTGAACATCGCCTCTTTAACGCTGTCAAGCGTCGGGCGAACGGTCTCCGTGCCCTCGACGGTTAAAAGCTTCCGCCCCCGCGCCGTTCCCGTAATAACCCTCATTTTAAAACCTTTCCTGTATAAACTCCCAAAGCTCCCGCGCCTTGTCCGCGCTTATCCCCGCCGCTTTTCTAAGCTGTTCGGGGGTAGCGTCCTTTATCCCTTGTTTAGTCTTAAATTCCGTCAAAATCGCCCTTGCTTTCGCCTCGCCAATACCTTTTACTTCCGTAAGCTCCAACGAATAAGTCTTCTGCTTGTGCTTTACCCGCTGAAACGTAATAGAATACCTGTGAACCTCGTCCTGAATATTCGTAAGCAGCGCGAACAGCGCGCGGTTTGACTTTATTTCGATCTCGCCGCCGGCTTTTGCGATAGCGCGCGTGCGGTGCTTGCTGTCCTTAACCAGCCCGAACAGCGGAACGTCAACGTGAAGTTCCTCCAACACCTCCGACACCGCCGCGATATGCCCGCGCCCGCCGTCCAGCAGGATAAGGTCGGGCAGCGGCGAAAAGCTCTCGTCCCCGTCAAGGTATCTTGTAAGCCGCCGCCGCAGCACTTCCTGCATACAGGCGTAGTCGTTCTGCCCCTCAACGGTTTTTATGCTGAACCGCTTGTAACCCGCCTTAAACGGTCTTCCGTTGCGGTAAACCACCATACCGCCCACCATGCCCGTCTCGCCGAAGTTTGAAATGTCATAGCTTTCGATTATATCGGGAACTTTTGTAAGCCCCAGCAGCGTTTTCAAGTCCTCCAGCGCGGAAATTTCCTTCGCAGTGCGGTGAACCTTAAGCGCGAGATATTCTCCCGCGTTTTTTTTAGCCAGCAGAGCCTGAGACAGACCCTCGCCGCGTTTCGGAACGGAGATTTTTACCGCGTGATTTGATTGCTCCCGCAAAAGGCTCTCGATAAGCTCCATATCCTCGCATTCCTCGTCAAGCCAAATGTCGTGCGGCACCTCTCCGCCGCGCGAATAGTACGTCAGCAGAAAATCCCTCCGCATAGCCGCGCCCTCGTACTCCTCGCCGATAAAGAAATTTTCTTTATCCACCAACCGTCCTCCGCGGTATTTTATCACGGCAACGCTCGCCTGACCCACGTTCTGCGCCGCCCCGACAATATCGCAGTCGCGCGTCTTTCCGAAAATCGTCTGCTGCGACGTAAGTCTGGTTACCGCCGCAATCCTGTCGCGAAGTCTTGCCGCTTTCTCAAATTCGAGATTTTCGGCGGCGGCGTTCATCTGCTCGGTCAGCTCCTCAACGGAAGCCTTGCTCCCCGTTTTGAGGTATTCTACCGCCTCTTCAACAATTTTCCTGTACTCCTCCGAGGAAATTTTCCCCTCGCACAGCCCCATGCACTTCCCGATATGGCGGTTAAGGCAGGGACGCTCCTTCCCGAAATCCTTCGGGAAGCTCTTTTTGCAGGTCGGCAGCGCGAAAATGGTATTCGCCTCCTCCACCGCCTGTTTTACGGTGTAACCGCTGGTAAACGGACCGATATAATCGGCGTTTTTGTCGTCGGTGTTGAGCGAATAATAAATTCTCGGAAAATCCCCGCGGGTTATCTTGATATAATTGTAACCTTTAGCGTCTTTTAAAAGAATGTTGTACTTCGGCTGATGCAGCTTTATAAGGCTGCACTCCAGCACCAGCGCGTCAAGCTCGCTTTTGCAGACGATAAAGTCAAAATCCCGTATGTTGTCGACCAGTTTAAGCGTCTTGGCGGTGTGCTGGGAATTATGCCGAAAGTAGGACGTAACGCGGTTTTTAAGGCGTTTTGCCTTGCCGACGTAGATAATTTTCCCGTCGGCGTTTTTCATAAGATACACTCCGGGTTCTGTGGGCAGGCGGTTGGCTTTATCCAAAAGATATGGAATTTTATCGTTCAACTTCCCGCACCTCCCGAAATTCCGCGAACAGCAACATACATTATTATTTTACCACATTATCAAAAAAATTGCAACATATTTTACAAAATACCTTGAAAAAAACAACAGATTGTGCTAAAATACAAAAGTGACCATATCCCGCCGTTGTTCAAAAGGCAGGCAGACGCTCTGCAAAGACAGGGCAGGGGTGACAGGCTGACTGAAAGAAGTTAAAGAAAAATTATAAGAGGAAATTAAAATGCCAAATTTTAAAGACGGGTTGAAAGACGGACTTCCGATAGCTCTCGGCTATTTGTCGGTATCCTTTACATTCGGCATAACTGCGGTTAAAATGGGTATCCCGCCGCTTACGGCGGTGCTTATCTCGCTTACGAATGTCACAAGCGCGGGGCAGGTGGCGGGTATCGGGATAATCGCGGAGGGCGGAGGCTATGCCGAAATGGCGTTAGCGCAGCTTATAATAAACCTCAGATATGCGCTTATGAGCTTGTCTCTCTCCCAAAAACTGGACTCAAAATACAACCTCGCACACAGGCTGGTGACGGCGTTCTGCGTGACGGACGAGGTTTTCGCGGTGGCGTCGGGCAAAGGCTCGGAGCTGCCCGCGCGGTATATGTACGGGCTTATTCTGCTGCCGTACCTGTTCTGGTCGGGGGGAACGGCTTTGGGCGCGCTGCTGGGCAGCGTTCTGCCAGAAATGATAAAATCCGCGCTCGGCATTGCGATTTACGGCATGTTTTTCGCAATAATTGTCCCGCCCGCCAAAAAACACTGCGGAGTGCTTGTTGTAATAGCAGCGGCGGCGGCTCTCTCCTGCGCGATTTATTACATACCCGCTTTGGACTTTATTTCAAGCGGAATTTCGGTCATAATCTGCGCGGTTATAGCGGCTGCTCTGGGAGCGTGGCTGTTCCCACAAAAAGAGGAAGAGGGGGATATTGCCGATGAATAACACCCTTTACCTGTTTATTTCGGTAGCGGTAATGGCGCTGGTGACCTACCTTATCCGAATGCTGCCGCTGGCGGCTTTCCGAAAGAAAATTAAATCGAAATTCGTAGTGGATTTTCTCTATTACGTTCCGTATGCGGTTCTTGCGGCAATGACAATCCCCGCCGTGTTTTACAGCGCGGAACTTCTCCCCGCGGCGATCGCGGGGGTTGCGGTCGCGGTGGTGCTGTCGTTTTTCGAGCGCGGTCTGCTTACGGTAGCGGTTGCTGCCTGCGCCGCCGTTTTTGTCGTGGAGCTGGTTATGAAAAGCCTATAATTTTAAAAATATTCAAAAAACTGCTCACAAATGGGACGTTTTTTGCTTTGTATTATTTAGAGAGGTATAAAGGCAGTAGATATGGGGCGATGCTGACGACACAGGCAGGGCAAAATCGGTTTTTGCAAATTCTAAATAATCGGGAGGGAATTATTTTGAAAAAAATTACATCGGCAATAGCAATCTTGGCGTTGCTTACAACACTTACGGCGTGCAATTCGCAGACGCCCGACAATTCGTCAAGTTCCGAGAGCAGTTCTTCATCGGAAAGCTCCTCGGTTTCAAGCGGCAATTCGTCAAGTTCAGCCTTTTCAACAAGCAGTTCTGCCGAAATATCCGCAAATTCAACCGACAGTTCAGCCGAAACGTCGTCTAACTCAAATTCTCAAATAAATTCTAACGAAAGCAATTTGGCAGACAGCACAGAACTTTCGACGGAAGTTCCTGAAAAAATTCCGCAGGATAAAACTCCCGTTTACGACGATTTATATCAAGCGTCTAATTCTTATGTTATGGGACCCCCGAGGTCGTATGACGAAATAATGAGTTCGCTGCTGCAAGCGGCTTCGGAAGATGCAAAATGGGCAATAGACTCGTTTTATCTGGTCGAAACAGTAAAAGCCCTTACAAACGATGAAT
The DNA here is from genome assembly GCA_947625335.1 of uncultured Clostridia bacterium. Lineage (GTDB taxonomy): Bacteria > Bacillota > Clostridia > Oscillospirales > Ruminococcaceae > CAG-115. The sequence goes on from CANQNY010000037.1 coordinate 11,314, forward strand.
GTAAAAATCTCGCAGGTTGGGAAAGCGATTTCAGCGACAGAACCGTTTATGAGGTTAAAGTTCTGGAAGATCTGTTAAGCGGTGAAAAAATCAATAAAACCGAGTACATATTCGTTTCGATGGGCAACGTTTATTGGCAGGACGACGGCGACCCGATTTACGCGCCGGGCGAGAAATTCACGGTAGTTCTTGCGAAAAAAACCGAGGGATATGACTTTTTGTTTACCCCGGGAGCATATGCGTTTCGATATGATGTTACCGAAGAAAACGGCAAAACAATTATTTATTCGCGCGACAGCGATTTAGATTCGTTAGCCCTCGCGACTTCCGAGTCGATAAAAACGAGCGTAATTACAAGCACCACGCAAAATCCCGCTTTCTATACTCAGAAACTCGAATTAAATTCGCTTGTTGAATTCCTGCGCGAAGATTGGGAAAAACAAGGCATTTCAACACATTATGAAAGGTGAATACAGCAATTGCCGCTTTCACGCCGCCTGCGGTGATTTTTAAAGTTTTAAAGGACGCTTAATATCAAAAGCGTCCTGATTTGTTATTTTGGTAATGCAGCTGCATGCCCCCGCTTATCCGAAACAGAGGGGAATTTTTATACTCTGAAAAACGCTACTTTTTCCTCTTAGTACCCGCGTCTTTATGCGAGTTGTCGGGCGCGTCGAGAATGGACGGCGCTTTTGCGTTCTGTTTTTCCTCATATTTCGCAAACCACACGGGAACGTTTAAAATCAGCATCACTGCAAGAGTTATCATTGTGATAAAAATGCACGGCATAAACAGCTCCGTAGGACCGGTGACGTTGTAGCCTTTCAGGACCTGCCGATAACTTTCAAACGTCGCAAACGACCCCGCAGCCGCCGCGGTGTGTATGCCGAGCGCGGTTTTGGAACGCCCTCCCATAAGGAAAAAAAGTCCCGCGATGTACAAAACCGAAGACGCCAGCCACAAAACCGCGGGCACGGTGTACGATACCACAAAGTTGTCCGGCTCGAACAGAATACTAAGCGGCGCGAGAACTCCCAAACACAACCCGAAAATAGTTGTCATAGCAATCTCGATAAGTTTCAGGATTATAATTATAACCTTTGCCGCGCCCTTGCCTTGATCCTTTACAAAAAAGAAAAACGTTTCCTTTTCGGGCTTTTTGTCCTTTTGTTCGGTAGCTTTTTTCAGCGTTATATTCTTCCTCATAACTCGTCTTTATACCCCCAGCGGTCTATACCCGCTTTTCGCATAGCCGTGAAAATTCGCTCCTTTGTGCCCTTGTCCGCTCGTTCAAGCTCCGCCAAAAGCTCCTTTGCCGACTGGCGGGCGGTGTGCTTGTCCTCGGGGCATTTTGATTTAACTATCTCAAAATTGTTCCGCTTAGCGCACGAAATAACAGCGTGTTCGGGCGCGAAAACCATCGGTCGGATAAGCGTTATGTCCTTTCGGGAAAGATAGGAAATCGGCGCGAAACAGCCTATTCTGCCCTCGTGGAGCAGGTTCATGATAAAAGTTTCAACAGCGTCGTCGTTGTTGTGACCGAGGGCGATTTTATTGCAGCCGAGAGCCTTTGCCGCGTCGTGAAGTGCTCCGCGCCGCATTTTCGCGCAAAGTGAGCAAGGGTTCGGCTCTTTGCGGATATCGAAAACTATCTCGGCAATGTCGGTTCTTATCAGCTTGAATTCGACGGAAAGCTTATCGCAAAGCCTTTCCACCGCCGAATAATCGCCGTCCTCTCCTCCGAAACGCGGATCGAGAGTAATCGCCGCAATTTCGTACCTTTTCTCGTAAAAGCGGCGCATACCCGCAAGTCCCGCCAGCAGCACCATGCTGTCCTTGCCGCCCGACACCCCGACCGCGATTTTGTCGCCGTCCGCAATCAGGTCAAATTCCTGGCATGCCCGCCGCAAATATCCGTATATCTTCTGCATTTCAGCCTCTCCCGACACAAAAGCTGTCAAATTCCGCGCCGCTTGAAAGATCCTTCCACGAAAATTCGCCGTTTTCATAGACGAGATAACTATGCGGGGAATTTTCCTTCGGCAGAGCCGCCGAGCCGCAGTTTAAAAACAGCGTTTTGCCGCGCTGCTCACGCTTTGGGATATGCGTGTGACCGCTTATCACAAAATCGCACCCGCCGAATTTCTCTTCGAGGTGCCCATGATACAGGAAAAACTCGAAATTGTCCGCATACAGCAGCGCCGTCGGCGCAAGCACGGGGAACTCCAGAACCATTTGGTCCACCTCGCAGTCGCAGTTACCGCGCACGCACAAAAGCCTGTCCTTGACGGAATTCAGCAACGAAATCACCTCTTTCGGCGCGAACCCCTCGGGCAGGTCGTTTCGCGGTCCGTGGTACAGCAAGTCCCCCAAAAGGCAGATTTTCGCGGGGTTTTCGCGCTCGGCGGCGGAAATAAGCCTTTCGCACCACAGTCCCGAGCCGTGTATATCCGACGCAAACAGCAGTTTCATTCTCATTTCTCCTCGCTTGTTAATATATGTATATTATAGCAAATTTTCCCCTGCAAGTCAAGCATTACGCACGGTTTTGCCGATGAAAAAAGCACGGAATTTTTCGGCTTTTTTCACAAAATTGTTAAACACTATTGACAAATTTTGAGCATTATGTTATACTACTATTAAGGAGTTTAAAGCGCAAAAGTCTACACGAAAAGGAGCTTTGTCTTATGAGCGAGAAAATAAAGCCGAAATTCAGTCTTTACAAAAAAATTACGCTGATTTTTCTTATTCCCCTGCTGTCAATGGGGTTGATACTTACAACCTGTTTCGCGTTGGTGTCAAGGTCGGTGCAGACGCTGCGGTATGAGGACGAGGCGGCGGCGCTCGCGAGAACCTATGCAGCTGCCGTGAAAAATCAAGTTGATATGCTGTCGCAGCAGTTTGATGTTGTTATCAAAAACCCGGATATTGTCAACGAGAGTATCCCGCTTGACGAGCGCAAAAGGATACTCGAGGAGAGTGCCGCGACAAGCACTTTCAAGGACTTTGCGATCTCTTATTCCGACGGCAAGACCTACAACGACACGGATATTTCGGGGCGCGATTATTTTAAAGAGGCAATGGATAACAAGGACGCGTATGTTTCAAGCCCTGTTATCCGTATGACCGACAACTCCCTTACCGTTATGATGGGGAAATATTTCAGCGCGAACGGGCAGGATTACCTGTGCTACGGCGGGCTTTCGGCGGATATTTTCTCGGATATGGTAAGCAATGTTGAATTCGGCGAAAACGCGGTGTGCTTTATTCTGGATAAGGATAAGCAGATAATCGCCTGCAGCAACGAGGCTATCCCCGTGCTGACCGATCTTTCGGGCAATACCGACCTTGACAAGAGCGTATCGGGTCTCTGTAAGCTTGCGGACGGCATGGTAACGGGAGGCTCTGCGACCGACACCGTGAAATTCAACGGGCAGGACTATTTCTTCGGCTATGCGCCGATAGAGGGCGCGGAGGGCTGGAGCGTTGCCGTCGGCACTCCAAGCACGCTTATGGTGACGACGATTGTGCTTACCGCGCTGGTTTTCATTGCGATAACTATTGCGATTATTATCATCTCGGTTTGCGTTTCGGGCAGGAATATCAAACATGTCTGCGCGCGCATTGAAAAAGCGTCCGACAGGCTTGCGGACTTTGCAAAGGGCGATATTTCAACGCCCGCTCCCGTGTTTCATTCGAGCGATGAAATCGAAATTATGGGCAATTCGCTAGGGGAAATGGTAAATTCTGTCGGGGAGTACATAAAGGATATTAAAAACGTGCTGGACGGCATTTCAAACGGCGATCTTACCGTTCGTCCGAACGCCGCTTATAACGGCGAATTCGGGGAAATCAAAACTTCTCTCGAAAAAATTCTCACATCTATGAAAACGCTTATGAACGAGGTCGGAAAGTCCGCAGAAGAGGTTCGCCAAGGTGCAACTCAGCTTGCGGCAAGCTCTTCGCAGCTGTCTGCGGGCGCAGTAATGCAAGCCTCCGCGGTGGGAGATGTTGCTGAAACGGTTCGCGATATTTCGGGCAAGACAGAGCTTAACACCGAAAACGTTAAACGCGCTCTCGAAACCGCAAGAAACGCTAACGAGCAGGCTCACGCGGGGTCGGAAAGCATGTCGGAAATGCTGAAGGCTATCCGTGAGATTGAAAATTCTTCGCAGGAGATAGGGCAAATTATAAAAGTTATCGACGATATTGCGTTCCAGACGAATATTCTCGCGCTGAACGCGTCAATCGAGGCGGCTCGCGCGGGCGAGGCAGGAAAAGGCTTTGCGGTCGTGGCGGACGAGGTCGGAAATCTCGCAGGCAAGTCCGCGGAGGCTGCAAAACAGACGGGGCAACTTATCACAAGTTCTATTGCCGCTGTAAATCGCGGCGCAGACCTCGCGAAAACGACTTCCGACGCGCTTTCGGGGATTGTCGAGGGCGTGGAAGAAGTTTCCCGCGTGATGAAGGACATTTCCGAGGCGAACGACCTTCAGACCGAGTCTGTAAACCGCATTTCCGAGAATATGAACGAGGTAAACATGGGTATCCACAACACCTCCTCTACCGCCGAGGAAAGCGCGGCGGCAAGCGAACAGTTGTCGGCTCTGGCGGCGTCTTTGAGCGATGCGGTGAATAAGTTTAAAATGTGACAAGTTAACAAATTGACAATTTGACAAAAAGCGAGGTCGGCGTGATGGAAAACGGTTCTGCAAAAAAGAAATACGTTATCCCCGCGCTGACCATTTTGACCTTTTTGTGCTGCGTGATAATGGCGATTGTCGAAACGGTTATCGAACCCTCGTATTGGATAAAATCCGCGGTGAAAATCGTCGTTTTCGCGGGCGTGCCGCTTGTGGTGCTTGCGGCGTTTAAGATTAAGCTGCCGTCGGGGGCGTTTTCGCTGAGCCGTAAAAACATTCTCGCAATGCTCGGACTCGGCGCGGTTATATACGGCTTGATAATGGGAGCTTATGCGATAACGGCGCGGATTTTCGACTATTCCGCGCTGGTGGAGTCGATGACAAGCGACCAGCAGGTAAACGGGCGGGATTTCATTTTTGTGGCGGCGTATATTTCGTTCGGCAACTCGTTTTTGGAGGAATTTCTGTTTCGGCTGGTGTCGTTTATGACGCTGTCGGAGCAGTCCTCCAAAAGGGGAAAAACGGCGGCGTATATTTTCAGCTCGGTGATGTTCGCGGTCTATCATGTCGCTATGATCGGAGCGTCGTTCCCGCCGCAGCTGCTGATTTTAGCGCTCGTGGGGCTTGCTGCGGGAGGGTTTATTTTCGATTTTATCGACAGCAAAAGCGGGAAAATTTACCCGTCGTGGGTGGTGCATATGTTCGCGGATATTGCAATTATGACGATTTGGTTTTTGAATATCTGAAAAAAGTTAAAATTTCCTCTTGACAAAACATAATCAACGTGTTATAATAAAGGTTACCGAATAATGTGTACTAATAGCTTAATTACTTTTCACTATACGCTGTACACTTTAAACTGACAACGGGGCCGTAAAGGCTTCGACGGGGATCTTGAAACATGATAAGCGAGTAGTGAGGGCGAAATCACTTTAATAGTCGCAAACTTAAATTTAAACGCAGACGAAGATCTCGTTTTAGCAGCTGCCTAAGCGGCTGCCGTCGTACCTCGCAGTACCGCGGGCGGGGATCGGCGTCGACTAGCGGTGAACGAACCGTGCGAGTAGCCTTGCAGCGCGGTTTGTACTAAAGGCTGCCAAACGCGAAAGCCTGCTTGTCGGCGTTCGCGCAAGGGAGATTTAAACGATAAGCTGCACTCGGAGAAAGTCGTGTGGACGGGTTTTCGGACAGGGGTTCAATTCCCCTCGGCTCCACCACAAGGGCAATTCCCTTGACCGTTTCCCAGCAGGGGTAGCTCTGCTGGGAACGTTGTTTTCTGTACGGATATTTTGTTGATCTATTTTGTAAATTTTATGCAGCAGGACAATGTCCTGCACCATTTCCCAGCAGGGGTTGCTCTGCTGGGAACGTTGTTTTCTGTACGGATATTACGTAAAATTTTTTGTAAAGGTTACACATAAGGGCAATGCCCTTGTGGCGTCGCTGAGGGGATTCGAACCTCCGACCTACCGCTTAGGAGGCGGTCGCTCTATCCGGCTGAGC
>CANQNY010000038.1 GCA_947625335.1 uncultured Clostridia bacterium
GTTCGCCCTCGGTGATAAGACCGCACGAAATACCCGCAACGGGTTTCTTTATCGGAACGCCCGCGTCCATAAGCGCGAGTGTAGAGCCGCATACCGACCCCTGCGAAGTTGAACCGTTTGACGAAAGAACTTCAGACACCAAACGGATTGCATACGGGAACTCCTCCACCGACGGAATAACCGGCAGCAGCGCCCTTTCCGCAAGCGCGCCGTGACCTATCTCGCGTCTTCCGGGACCGCGGCTTGCCTTTGTTTCGCCTACAGAATAAGACGGGAAGTTGTAGTGGTGCATATAACGCTTGCCCTCTTCCTCGTCAAGCCCGTCAAGCTTTTGCGAATCCGACACGGGACCCAGCGTGCATATCGTCATAACCTGCGTCTGACCGCGCGTGAAAATGCCCGACCCGTGAACTCTCGGCAGCACGCCCACTTCCGACGCCAGCGGTCTCATTTCGTCCAAACCGCGCCCGTCAACGCGCTTTCCGTCGTCCAGCAGCCAGCGGCGCACAACAAATTTCTGCAATTTGTACATGCACTCGTCAATCATCGGAATTTGCTCCGGATACTGCTCGTCAAACTTTTCGTGAACCTCCGCGTAAACAGGCTGAAGCCGCTCCTCGCGGACGTTTTTGTCGTCGGTGTCCATAGCGAAGCGGACCTTCTCGATAGCAAACTCGGAAATCGCCTCGTACATATCGTGGTCGACTTCCATGCTCTCAAACGAGAACTTCGGCTTTCCTATCTGCGCCTGAATATCCTTGATAAACGGGATAAGGCTCTTTACAATCTCGTTATGACCCGCCATAATAGCGTCGAACATAACCTCGTCGGAAACCTCGTTCGCCCCCGCCTCGATCATAACAACCTTTTTCTCGGAAGACGCCACCGTAAGCGTAAGATCGGTTTTCGCCCTCTGCTCCTGGTTCGGCATAAGAACGATTTCGCCGTCTACAAGTCCCACGGAAATGCCGCCGATAGGACCGTTCCACGGAACATCGGAAATAGACACCGCGATAGACGCGCCTATCATTCCGAGAATTTCGGGAGAGCAGTCGGGATCAACCGCCAGCACCGTCATCGTGATAGCCACATCGTTTCTCATATCCTTCGGGAACAGCGGGCGCATAGGTCTGTCGACAACGCGCGACGTGAGAATAGCCTTCTCGGAGGGTCTGCCCTCGCGCTTTAAAAACCCGCCCGGAATTTTTCCCACGGAGTAGAGTTTCTCCTCATAATCCACCGCAAGCGGGAAAAAATCCACGCCCTCGCGGGGCTTGGGCGACGCGGTAACGTTTACCATAACCACGGTCTCGCCGTATCTTACCCAGCAAGAACCGTTTGCCAGTCCGCAGACCTTTCCCGTCTCAACGGTCAGCTCCCTGCCCGCGAACATAGTTTTGAATACTCTGTAATTCTCAAACATTATACTATCCTTCCATGGCAGAGCCAATTTTGGAAATACGCAAAAGCGGGCGCGCCGCTCCTGCGTTCCGTCCTCTTACTTTCTAAGACCGAGCTTTGCGACAATCGCGCGGTAACGCTCGATGTCCTTCTTCTGAAGGTAGTTGAGAAGATTTCTTCTGTGACCTACCATTTTGAGAAGTCCGCGGGTGGAATGATAATCCTTCTTGTGGGTCTTGGTGTGCTCGGTAAGCTCGTTAATTCTCTTGGTGAGAATAGCTATCTGCACCTCGGGAGATCCCGTGTCGTTCTCGTGGAGGCGATTTGCCTCGATAACTGCCGTTTTTTCTTCTTTCCTTAACATAATAACACCTCTTTAAAAAATTTCTCCGAAATCACAGCGCAGGGATACGGTGTTTCTCCAAAGGAGCGAATTCCGCTGCCCGTGAAAACGGTAACTTATGCTGCGCGTTATACGCATACAGTTTATTATAACACAAAAAAATCGATTTGTAAAGGGGGATTTTAAACTTTTTTATATTTTTTATCGGGATTTTCGGATAAAACGCGTCTGACCCGCCGTTATACTTGACAAAAATACTCGAAAGTGATATTATGTATTATAAGTGTAGTTATATGAAAAAGCTTATCCGAAAGGAGCGGAGGATATGGCGAAAAAATCCGAAAAACGCCCAAAAACCGACAGTTCAATCTGGGCTACGGGAATAATTATTCTGGTGATACTTATAAGCCTTCTGGCGGCATATCTCAGAATGTACACAATCCTGCGGGAAAGCTCCATTCGGAGAGTGGAAGAGGGAGTTCAGCTGATTGTGACTGAAATTACGTCAAAACTCAACCGCGACAGTCAGATACTTAATGCGACTGCAAAAATGCTTTCCAACGCGGAACGTTTTGACACCGAAAGCGCACGGGAGATAATCGCGGGAAATTCAACACTTTTCGACACAATGAGCATTTGCATACTTATGCCCGACGACACCATACTCTTCCCGAACGGCAAGACGGGCGACGCCACGAAAATCGAGGATATCTCGTTTGAAAAGGAGTCGCTGCTTGGGGAGCACGTTTCCGACCGCGTTATATCTATCAGCACGGGAAGACCCGTTTTGCGGCACTATGTCCCGATAATGCGCGACGGAAAAGTCGCGGCGATGCTTTACGGCGTGACCGAGCTGGATCAACTTCGCAACAGCCTTAATATCGACAACATCTACAACGCCAGCGCGAGCGTGTATATAATTGATACACAGACGGGAGATCTCCTTCTGGACACCTTTCACGAGGATTTGGGGAAAACCGACGATTACAGCAACGCGAAAATTCCCCACGACACGAAAGACCGCATTGACTGGGACGAGCATATGAAACAAATTATGACGCTTTCCACGGGGTATGTGGTGTTCCGCACGGAAAACACCGACGGCTGGGCGTATATGTACTACGCGCCCGCCGGGATAAACAAGTGGTCTATCTCGGTTCAAGTCCCCGAAAGGGAGATCTTCGCGAACGTCTACGCGGTGCAAAAAGTGTGGCTCGTGGTGGGGTCGGTGCTGCTGACGGCGATTGTTCTGTACTACCTCCGGGTTCGGCAGAATGCCAAAAAGGCTACGAAACAGGCTGTAGAGCAGGCTGTCCTTACCGAAAAGCTGAAAAAAGCGGAGGCTGCGGACAAGGCGAAAAGTATGTTCCTGTCGAATATGTCGCACGATATTCGCACGCCTATGAACGCTATTATCGGCTATACTACGCTTGTTCAGGCAAATCTTGACAACCGCGAGAAAACCGAGGAATATCTGAAAAAAATCATGTCCTCCGGAAACCATTTGCTAAGCCTTATAAACGATATTCTGGATATGAGCAGAATTGAGTCGGGAAAGCTGAATATCGAGGAGAAAGAATGCTCGATTTCGGATATCTTCCGCGATATGAGAAACATTATCCAGACGCAGATGAAGTCAAAACAGCTTAACTTCTTTATGGACACCGTGGACGTTATAGACGAGGATATTTACTGCGATAAGCTGCATGTAAATCAGGTTATTCTGAACCTCTTGTCAAACGCGATAAAATTCACGCCCGCGGGCGGCACGGTGGGACTTACCGTGCGGCAGAAACAAAGCGCTCCAAGCGGGTTCGGAGCGTATGAGATAACCGTTAAGGACACCGGCATCGGCATGAGCCGTGAATTTACAAAGCACATTTTCGAGCCGTTCGAGCGCGAGCGCACCTCGACTATCAGCGGAATTCAGGGCACGGGTTTAGGCATGGCGATTACGAAAAATATCGTGGACGCTATGGGCGGGACGATTGCCGTTACTTCCGAAAAGGGCAAGGGAACGGAGTTTGTGATAAATCTCGAATTCAGACTTCAGTCCGAGCCGAGAAAAGCGGAGAAAGTCCGCGCGCTGGAGGGACTTCGCGCGCTTATTGCGGACGACAACTTCGCTACCTGCGACAGCGTGTCAAAAATGCTCCATCAGATAGGCATGCGCCCCGACTGGGTACTTCACGGGAAAGAGGCTGTTCTTCACGCAAAGCAGGCGTATGAGCTGGGCGACGAATACAAGGCGTATATAATCGACTGGCTGCTGCCCGATTTAAACGGCTTGGAAGTCGTGCGGCAAATCCGCGCCGTTATCGGGGATTCCGCTCCTATCATAATAATCACCGCCTACGACTGGACGGATATTGAGGACGAGGCGCGCGAGGCAGGCGTTACGGCGTTTTGCAGCAAGCCTATTTTCCTGTCGGAACTGCGCGATATTCTCGCGTCGGCGGCGGGCGGGGAAGTTCTCAGGAAGGGCGATAATAAACCCGCCGTTATACCGAATATCGAGGGCACAAGGCTGCTGCTTGTCGAGGACAACGAGCTTAACCGCGAGATTGCCGAGGAACTTCTCACCGAGCGCGGATTTGTTGTTGAAAAAGCCGAAAACGGGCAGGTTGCCGTTGACGCGGTGAAAAACTCCGCCGAGGGGTATTACAAGCTTATCCTCATGGACATTCAAATGCCCGTTATGGACGGCTACGACGCCACTCGTGAGATTCGCGCGCTTGCAAACCCCGCGCACGCGAATATCCCGATAATCGCGATGACCGCAAACGCTTTCGACGAGGACAAAAAACGCGCTCTCGAATGCGGAATGAACGCGCATATCGCAAAGCCTATCGACGTTGAAAAGCTTATCGAAACCGTTGTTGATATGCTGAACAAGAATTAAAGAAAATAAAAAACAGCCTCGATTTTTTCGGGGCTGTTTTTGTAACCTCATTATCCCGTGCTGCCGAAACCGCCGTTCCTTTGAGCTGTCGCAGAGTCCGAACGAGTTGTGCCGTACTCGGTGAAAATGCCTTGTGCAAAGCCGCTCCCCGCGGGAATTAAAAGAGGTTTCCCTTCGCGGGAGTCGTTGGTGATTTTCACGAAAATATGACCCTCGTTGTCGGAGTGAAAATAATCGCTGTCGATAATGCCGACGGTGTTGTCAAGCTGCAAGCGAAACTTGAACCCAAGCCCGCTCCTCGGATAAATCGACAGCACCCACCCCTCGTCTATCTCGGCGCGGATGCCCGTCGGGATTTTCGCGCTCTCGCCCGCTTTCAGCTCAATATCAAACGGCGCGAAAAAATCATACCCCGCCGACCCCGCCGTCGCCCTGCACGGGAGCTTTATCGCGCGGTAAATCTCCTCCGCGTCGGGGCGCGCGCAGTCCTCGCAAAAACGCGCCATACTCACCTTGTGAAATTCCGCTATTCGTTTCATATGTATACTCCTTATCAAACTATTCTGAAATCTTCCCAGCTTTCCAAAAACAGGTCGCTGTATTTTTGCGGCTCACCCTCGCGGGACGCCACCGCGTCGCGTATCGCCGCGACAAAAAATCCCGCGCTTTTGGCGGTGCGGATACAATATTCCGCGTCCTCAAACACCGCGCAGTCGGAAATTTCCGCTCCGAGCCGCTTTGCGGATTCAAGGTAGATGTCGGGCTTTTCCTTGAACGCGTGAACGTCAAAGCTGTCGATATAAAATTCCATAAAATCCAAAATTCCCGTGCGGTCAAGAAAAGGCTGCGCCACATCGCGGCGCGTACCCGTCGCAATGCACATTTTTATCCCCGCCGCCCGAACGCTTTGGAGGACTTTCAGAGCGCCCGGTTTCAGCATAATATCGTTTCGGTAATGTTCGCGCATTACGTCAAACACCGCCGTCACCTTCCCGACGTCGGAAAAGTCCGCGACGTGTACGGATTCTTTTCGCCACCACTCCATGCTGTCGCACAATGTGCCGTCCATATCGAATATGTAAAAATGTTTCATAAACTCCCCGTTTCAAAAAATTTGTAACACTTATATTGTAACATACATTCCGCTTTAATACAACCCCTTTTTCAACTATTTTTGACGAATTCCTCTTGACAAATCGCAATATTTGTGTTATGGTTATAAGTAACGACTAAATTATGGTTTTTGAGGAGAAAATTGCTATGGTAAAAATCAGAGGTCTTACAAAAAGCTACAAAAACTTCCCCGTACTTCGCGGACTTAATATGGATATTGAGGACGGAGACGTTTACGGCTTTCTCGGACGGAACGGCTGCGGGAAAACCACAACTATGAACATCATCTGCGATATTATCCCGAAAGACGGCGGAGAAATTGCTATCGGAAACGGCAAAAAGGTTAATATCGGCTATCTTCCCGAAAGCCCGATGATTTTCGGGTATATGACCGCGAAAGAATATCTCGAATACGTCGGAGCGTGCGCGGAATACGACGGAGATATTTCAAAACGCGCCGACGAGGTGCTGGATATCGTGGGGCTTACCGCAAGCGCGAACCGCCGCACAAAGGGCTTTTCCCGCGGTATGACGCAAAGGCTCGGAATGGGGGCGGCGATTTTCAAAAATCCCGAACTGCTTATTTTCGACGAGCCTACTTCCGCGCTTGACCCGCAGGGACGGCTTGAGGTTATCGATATAATTTCCAAGCTTAAGAGCATGGGCAGCACTATCGTGCTGTCTACGCATATTCTGTCCGACGTTGAGCGCGTCGCGAACCGCATAGGAATAGTCCGGGACGGCGTTCTCGCCGAAGAGGGCGATATGCGCGGGATTTTAAGGCGGCACGGCGGCGACGTTGTGTGCCTGAGAGTAAGAGGTTTAACGCAGGAAAACAAGATTGAGCTTTTGAAAGTGGATTTTGCCCGCGCGGAATTCAACGACCAGACGGGGCTGTTCCGCTTTGGCTCGGAAAACGCCGAGGACACCGCAAAAAGGCTTACAAAGCTGCTTGCCGAGAAAGATATGATTATAGAGGAATTTTCTATCGGCACGGCAACTCTCGAAGAAGTTTTCAGACAGGTAGCGGGTTAAGATAAAGGAGATTGTTATGAATAATCAGCTTAAATTCAGCTTTAAAAAGGAGTTCTCGCAGTTCTGGAGAACTTTCAGGCTTATGGGAATTGTAATTCTCGTGTTCTCGTTCGCGCTGTCAAGTCCGCTTATGTTCAAATTCGTGGACGTGATGATGAGCACGATGTTCCCACAGGACGAACAGAGCATATCCGAAAGTTTAACGCCCGACGGCGGTTCTGACAACCCGCTGCAATACTTTAACGGCACGGCGGGCATTTCCACCGAGGAAATTCTCAGCGAGGGCGATTTGGAGGAAATTTTGGGACTGTATTCCAACGCGGGATTTATGTTCGCGACAACGCTTGTGTCGTTCGCGACGTATTCGCTGCTGATAATAATGATCTTGCTTATGCCCGCGGCGGGCGGTGAGCAGAAAAAACGCGCGATGATAGTGCCGATGTGCAGCGGCTTGAAATTCAACAACTACCTTTTGCCGAAGTTTATCATTTACCCCGCGTTCGTGTTCGCGGTGCATTTTCTGGCGGGAATGACTGCGGGCGGACTGTGCAATATGCTGTTTTCACACAACAAGGTGTCATTCGGGGCAATGACGCTCGGCTCTGTGCTAATCTCGGTGTACACGACGTTTATAGTCACGATTTTCCTCGCGGTGGGGCTTTGCACCTCGCGACCCGGAGTTGCCGCTCCGCTTATTTTTGTCGGGCAGATGATTCTTGAAACGCTGTTAGACAGCCTTGGGATAACCGATTATCACCCGATTGCTATCCCCGGCTATATCAACGCGATTGTATCCTCCGGCTACGTTCTTTCGGAACACGCGGCGGCTATCGCGGTGTCGGTGGGTATAGCGGTGGTTGTCGGAGTGCTGATGTATTTCCTCACGCTTGGGGTTCAAAAAGCGAAAAAAATCAACAACCAGGAGGAGGAAACTCCCGAATTTTAATTGAAGTATTGAGGTAAACTATGATTGAGTTCAAAAAAGAGCTGGAAAAACTGGCGAGAAATTCTATAAGCGTGGAGATTTCGGGAAAAGCCGACGGCAAAATCGGCGAATCGAGGTTCGGCGGCGCGCCCGACGTTCCAAAGCATTTCAAGTGGGAGAGCTACAAGGGTTTCGGAATGTACGACGACATTGAGAAATCCCGCCCGCTGGCGTTTCTGGCGCAGATTAACCTCGAAGACGCGGCAAAGTTCGACAGCGAGGGTCTGCTCCCGAAAACGGGTCTGCTGTCGTTTTTCTACGAGATAGAATCGAACTGCTGGGGCTACGACCCGAAGGACAAGGGCTGCGCGAGGGTGTACTATTTCGAGGATATTTCAAAGCTCTCCCCTGCAAAATTCCCCAAAGATTTGTCCGAGGAATACAGATTTCCCGCGTATAAATTCTCGTTTAAGAGCGAGCTGTCATACCCCGTTTTCGAGGATTTTCTCACCTACCACCCGAATGCAGACAAGATGTGGGACGAGTTTTCAAAAGCGCAAAAATCGCTTAAAATTCACGATGAAATTGCGGAAAACGAGCATAAGATGCTGGGGTTTGCGGACGTAATCCAAGGCAAAATGACAAGCGAATGCGAACTTATATCGCGCGGATATTACCTCGGCGACAGCGAGGGTTATGCAAAAATAACCCCGCAGGACCGTCAGGAATCCTCGCAGTGCAAGGACTGGATTTTGCTGTTCCAGCTGGACTCCATGCGTATATATGAGGACGGTTTTGAGCTTATGTGGGGCGACTGCGGAATGCTGTATTTTTACATCAGAAAACAGGATTTGGCGGCGAAAAAATTCGATAAGGTTTGGATGATTTCCCAATGTTGCTAAAACAAAAACTGCTGTGTAAAAACAGCAGTTTTTTTAATTTCAGCCTTTTGTAAACTCCGCGAGGTATTCGAGAACGTCTGTAAGCTCCTCCACCGACAAGCCCCGCGCGGTAACGCCCACGGCAAGCTCTCCTGCGGAAAATTCGGCGTAATAGAAGTCTCTCGCACGCAGGTTTTCGTCCCAGCCCTCGCCTAAAATTTCCTTTGCAATACGCATTTTTGTGTTTGCAATTTCCGACTGCGGGAGCTGTTTTACCTCGTCGGCGTTGAGGTTGCCTTTTAACCACCACGGGATAAATTCGCTGCGGCTAAACGTAACGTTTACGCCCTTCGTGCCGTCGTCGTTTTCAAAGCTGAACACCTGGCTGTCAAAACGCTCGTCGACCTGCCACGAGGTTTGAAGTTCGCTTTCGTCGCCGTCAAAGTCGAGGCTCACACGGTAGCCGTATTTTCCGCGCTCGCCCGGAATACCGCACTCCGGAGGCACTTCCGAGAAATTCGGCAGGGAAAAATCCGCGCTTAAACCGAAATGCGAAAGCGTGTCCTCGCGGGTGCGCTCGCAAAACCGCCCGTAGGGGAAAAAACTGCCCTCCCACGGCTTGGGAATGTTGACTGTGCCGATGTTTACCGTGTTTTGGTGTTTTGGCAAGCTCTCAACAGAGCTTTGCTCCTGCGGCAAAATCGTGCTGCTTCGGGTGTAATTCGCCGATGTTTCCGGCAAAATCGTGCTGCTTTGGGTGTAATTCGTCTTTTGTTCGGACGATATGTCGGGCAAATCCTGCCTTTGCCGAGCGGCAACAAAAATCACCCCCGCGCAAGCCAAACTCCCGCCTGCGGCAAGCGTTACTGTGCGGACGTTTTCGCGGATTTTAAGCTTTCGAGCCGTCAGCTCGTCGCGGCGGCGAATAACATATTCATAACATTCTTCACAAGTCTTCATAAGTATAACCCTCCTTTTCAAGCTCGGCTTTCAGAGCCTGTCTTGCGCGGTGAAGCAGCACCTTTACGGCGGATTCGGATTTTTTCATAACGGCAGCGATTTCCCTGCCCGAAAATTCCTCGAAATACATAAGCCAAAGGCATTGAGAATACTCCGCTTTAAGCCGCCCCATCGCGGAATAAATCCTCCGATTTCGCTCCTTTATAAAGAACGTTTCCTCAATATCCTCGGCGGCGGGCAGGTCGTGCTCAACGTCCAGCGGCTCCGGCTTTCGGCGGCTTTTTCGGCGAATTTCCGACAAGGCTATGTTTCTCCCGACAGCGTAAAGAAACGTCCCGAAAGACGATTTTCCGCTGAATTTAGGTTTTTTGTAAGCAAGCCTTAAAAACGTCTCGCAGCAAAGCTCGTCGGCTAATTCAAGGTTGTGAACATAACTGTTGAGATACAAAACAAGCCCGTTTTTGTACTCGCGGATTATCTCCGCAAGCGCGCTGTCGTCGCCGTCAAGATACCTCTGATACCGCTTATACGCGTCGTTTTCCATTGTATTTTCCCCTTTTCAAACGGATACTGCCGGCAAATTTCCCGTTCACTTATTAGTCGCTCAAAAAGGGGAAAAAGTTACACTTATCCGAAGAATTTTTTCTTATGAAACTTCGAGCATTTCCTCAATATACTTTTCGGGGTCGGTAAGGGAGGTGTAAAGCGGCTCGCTGCCGCGCCGAAACACCCAGCACCCGCCTACGGGCATATTGAGTATTTTCGCAAGCGGCTTGTTGCAGCGTCTGCCGATAGACTCGGCGGTGTTTACGTCGTTCCCGCCAAGGTAGAGGTAGGTGTCGCAGTTTGCTATGATAGTCTGAGCGTCCGCGCCGTAGCCCTCGATAAGCTGCGCCTCGGATTGCAGCAACAGCAGTACAGAAATCGCTCTCGAACGAATTGAGGAGATTATTCTCGGAAATTCGTCAATTCGGCAGTTAGTTGCAAAATCGTCAAGGAAAAATCTCACGGGAATAGGCAGCCGCTGCTCCTCGCATACGTTGTCCGCAAACTCGCAAAGCTCCTGCATTGCATGCGCGAAAAACAGGTTCGCAAGCGCGTCCATGGTGCGGTCGCTGTCGCTTACGATAACGAACAAGGCTATCTTCTCGCAGCCAAGCCGCGCAAAATCGAATTCGTCGCCGCTCATCATTTCGCGGAGTTCCTGCGTGTCAAAAAAGCAGAATTTTGAAAACAGCGAGGTGCTGGTGCAGGCGAAAGTCTTGTACGGAGCGGCGTTGGCGTATTTAAACTGTTCGCATGCCCAGCTGTCGGGGTGAGTTTTTTCCCACTCGGAAAACAGCTTTGCAAGCTGCGAAGATTCGCAGTCATCGTCGTCAATGCGGACTCCCATTCGCACAAGTCTTAAAATGCTCTTGAAGTCCATCGGCTCGTAATGCGTTTCCAGCATATACCCTATCACCGCCGCAAGATACGTCGAGGCAGTCCTGTCCCAGTACGGGTCGGCGCGGCTGTTTCGGCTCTCCTTGTCGTAAACGATAAGGTTTGTGAGTTTCAAAATATCCTGCGTTGTGTTAAGGTGCGAAAGCGGATTGTACTTCATCGACTTTTCGGGGTGTGTAAAATCGGCTGTCCAGATTTTGTAACCCTTTTTTCTCAGATAATCTCCGTATTTTTTGCGAAGATTGCCTTTCGGGTCGGAGATAATGTAACTGCCGACTGCCTGCTTGATATTCGGGGTAACGATAGTTCGGGTCTTGCCCGCGCCGCTCCCGCCGACAACAAGAACGTTGTTGTTAAGTTTGGTAGAATAATCGTCAAGCGAGAATTCGCACCCCTTAGCGGCGATAAACTTACCCTCTGCGAATTCCTTTGCCGCGCGAGCCTGCTCGTCCCTGTTTGTTTCGTCAAGAGAGCAAAGCTTATTCACGCGGCGTTCAAGCGGCGGTATAGAGGGCTTTTCGGGCGCATTTTGAAACGCCTCGCGGGCTTTTCTTTCGGCTGTTTCGCTGATCTCGCGCCGCCCGTCCCAGTCGGGATAAGAGCCGTGCGCCTTTTGATACTCGGACAGCATACGCGCCTCCTCTAAGGACGCTATGTTTATTTCAGCCCTTTCGGAAGCGTTCGGCGAACGCCCGTTTTTCACGCGGAAAAGGTCCTCGCGGCGCATTGCGATATTCGACATCTCAATTATTTCCGTTAAGTTCTCGCGGCTTATCGAGTTATTTCCCATAAGTATTTCAGTCTCCTTTCATGCCAAGCTGTCGGCTATTTTATCGCAGACGCCGAATTCTATCGCTTGTTTTGCGTTCATAAAGTTGTCAAAAGACGTGGCTTTATTTATCTCTTTAAGGGTTTTTCCCGTGTGTTCGGCAAGAATTCCGTTTATAAGGTCGCGGGTTTCGATAATGTAATCGGTAAGCTTTGAAAAACTGCTTGCCGAACCGCTGACGCCGCGCCCGACAAGCACCTCGTGGATCATCACCCTGCCGTGCGGGAGGATAAATCTCCTGCCTTTCTGACCTGCCGCGAAAATCACCGCCGCCATACTCGCCGCAAGTCCCACGCAATAGGTGTTTATCTCGTTTTCGCACAACTTCAGCGCGTCGTATATCGCAAGCCCCGCGTCAACTTCACCGCCTGGACTGCTTATGTAAAGATTTATCGGGCGGGGGTCTTTCGACAGATACATCAGCGCCTGAATAAAGCTTATCGCGTTGCTTTGAGTTATCTCCTCGTCAAGAAAGAGTTTTCTCTCGCTTAGCAAAAGCGACTTTATAGGCATTGTCTTGCTGCCCGCCGCCGTTTCTTCAATATATAATTCTGTATTCATTAAAATCACCTTTACCTTTCTGTAAACTTTGCTTAACAATTACATTTTACCACACATAAAAACTGTTGTCGATAGCATTAAGCCCGATTTATGCAACTAAACAAAAAAATCCCGCCGCAGAAACGGCGGGTTATCTGTGGAATATCACGATTATGAACTCTTCAGGGCGCGCTTTTTTCGTGTGCTGAAAGTAATGCTAATCGCCACATCGACAGCTATGAAAATAAAAATCGTAACGCCCCAGATAAGCTGACCCGGATGATTATTCGTTATAAAATAAATTTCGCCATTGCCTGCGGCATGGCTTAAATTTTGCTTTACAATAAAATTGCCCAGAAACTCGCCGACAACCGTTCCGACAACGTTGCCAAAAGTTATAAAATACGCGGGGAGCGGATTGTCAAAAATAAGAAATGCCAGCACGGTGACCCACGTATACCCATAGAGATTATGCGCCGCCCACTCGACGGTATAAACGTCCTTTAGGGCTGTGCGCGAAACAAACCCGAATACTAAATAAACAGCTGCACATACGAAAAATGCCGCTCGCCTGTCATTCATTTTGCGGAGAATTTTAGTCATATTGATACCCCCTATGCATTCTGAAACTAGTTGTCAATATACGTTCAAGCGAAAAATTACTTTTTAGCGCGCTCGGCGATAATGGAAATCATCTCGCCGACGTTTTTCATTCCGCTCACCTCCTTTGTTGCAAAACGCATTTTAAACGCCCGCTCGACCGCGGAAATAAGCGCGATATGCTCTAGGCTGTCCCACGCCTCAATATCGTCGGCGGTTGTGGAATCGGAAATTTCTATGCTGTCGTCATCAAAAACATCGCGGAATACCTTCGTAAGCCTTACTCTCACCTGTTCTCTGTCCATTTTCATTCTCCTTTGTTAATCGAAATTGCCGTTTTAATCGGCTTGAAATCATCAACAGCAAGCCTCCAGACCGTGTTCTGACCTTCGTCCTCGGAAACCTTTTGGAAGCCGAATTCCCTGTACAATTCGCGCACCATGCCGTTCTTTTTCGTGGGGTAATAATAGCCGAAAATCTCGCTTAATCCCCGCGATTTCGCGCACTCTGCAAGGGCGTTCAGCATTGCATATTCCATTCCGCGTTTCAGCACGCGGCAGCTCATAAGCCACAAATCAATATGCAGTTTCTCACCGTCGATTTTGCCTATAACCACCGACACTATGCCGTTGTCGCCGAATTTATCGCAAAGTCTGCCGCAAAGGCAGATATGCTCGCCGTCGGACGCGATTTGTTCAATCTCGCTTTGCGTAAAACGGCGGGTGGTGAGGTTGAACTGATTGCTTTTGTTGGTAAGCTGGGTTATCCGCGGAATATGCACGGGGTCAAAGCCGCCTATCTCGGCGCGCATTTCAAGGCTCTCCAGAAACTCCTCATACGAGGAAAACTTCTTTTCCTGCGCCGCGCGTTCGGCGTTCTGGCGATACATCTCGTTTCTTCCCGCGTCGTCCGCGGAAAGCGTTGTCACCTCGAAAAAACCGCACCCCGAAAGCACGTTTATACACTCGTCGGGGTCGGAAAAATCAAGCACCGTGACTTCGGGCAGCTGTGCGCGGACAATTTCCCTTTCGGCGGGATTGTCGTCCAGAAACACAAAGCTTTCGGGCAGGAGATTAAGCTCCGCGGCGGTCTGTTCGAGATTTCGCCACTTCTCGTCCCAGTTTGCCTTAATGCAGGCAAAATCCTCGGGACGCAGCACGCCGTCGGGGTGAGAAAGCCCCTCCAGAGCGTTTTCGGGGTCGTTTTTCGAGCAGACTGTAAGCAGCACGCCTATGTCCTTAAACGACTTTATATACTCCTGCAGCCGCAGAAAACTCTGTCCCTCGGAGGTCTCTTTTCCTATCTCGATGCCAGCCTTGCCGTCGTCGCCGATAACTCCGCCCCAAAGCGTGTTGTCCAAATCCAGCGCGAGAACTTTCTTGTTTTTGCCCATTATCGAGCAGATTATATTCGCCAGCGAATAGGAAAACTCCGGGATAGCCGAAACGCTCATAGCGTACTTGTACAAGTTCCAATGCCGAAGTTCATGCCATTGTTTCAGACCGTAGCTTGCCGAGAGATAATTCACATCGTGGATATAAAAATTCTTGTGCGATTTCGCGTAATCCGAGAGCCTTAAATTCAGCCGCGCGATAAAATCCGCCATTCCGAAAGCGCAGCCCGTCTCGCGGTTTCCGAGCAGGCGTTCGGGCGGCAGCTCGAAATTATTCTGAATTATCGTGCAGGAAAATTTCTCGAAAACGCTCTCCCACATCTTCTCAAACCGCGCATACTCCCGCTCAATTTTCTCTAAAACCGAGGACTCGTCCTCCAGCACGGCGGGTTTTTCTTCGAGATTGCGGTAACTTGTGCAGATAAACACAATATCGGGCTTGAACGCCGAAAGCGTTTCATTCGGGAACACCGCGTCGGTAAAATACTGCGCGTACTCCGACTCGTAGAACGTGGGATTTATCCCCCTGTCCAGCAAAAACAGCTCTAATATCTTTACGATATCGCTGGTTGTATATCCTCCCAAAACCGCTATTTTAAGCGGCACAGCGGTTTTCGGCAAATTCTCTCTAAGCGTTCTTAAAAGCCGCCTTTTGGAGCTTATTATCTCGTCCGCGCAAAACGGGTATTTCAGTTCTTCGAGCATAAAAACCCCCATCAATAGATCATATTTTTAAGGTCAGTCGCGTTCCCGCCGACCGCCGAGAACGAACACATCGTGAATACCGTGTCGGTAATCCCCTTGTCCTTCGTAAACTCTGCGAGATTTTGCTTGAAATACCGCATATCCACCATCCAAATCTCCTCGAAAGAGTTTGTATAGCACGGAATTGTCGCGTTGCCGTAGCTGTCCTTTACGATAAGCAGCTTTCTGCCGTTTTTGCAGTCGGTGGTGACGTGAGTTACAATATCGTCCGTTCCGATAAACACCAGATACCAGCTTGCTGTGTCGATATTATCGATATTCAGCAGCAAACTTCCCTTATATTTGAAATTCATCTCGCTGTCGTAATACTCGGTCTCATAGCTGTTCTGAGGCTTATAATAGGTGAAATTCTCGGGATGGTCGCGAATGGTCTTGCTCCAGTCGCTGAACATATACATAGTCCCGACATAACCGTCCCGTGATACAGCCTCGTAATCCGACAGCGGAGCAAACGGCACGCCCGCAGCCTTTGCGAATTCCTCCGCGGCGTAATATGCGCCCAAAGGCTGCCAATGGTGGTCGGTGCGGGAATAAATATGCTCGTCAGCGTGCTTTGACAGCGCGGTGTACACGTCCACGGGAATAACTCCGTCCAGAAAGCTGTTTATATGCTCGATATTATCCCACTCGCTTGCCATATAACTCTTGAATTTCGCGGGAAGATAGAACGAACCCGACGTGGGAGCTACCATTGAATAAACATTCACATCGTCGCCGACTTGCTGTTTGTACTGATTAAGCATTCCCGCGTAGAACTCGCCGCCCTTAAAGCTGCCGCCGAACAGCGAAATTCCCGTGCCGTCGTCCAGCACCAAAACCGTACCCGACATCTCGCCGCCGTGGTCGGCAGGGTTTACATCGGGCTGCTCGTGCTGGCTTTCCGACGAAGAACTCTCCGACGTGCTCCCCGTACTCCCCGTGCTTTGCGCTGTACTCTGCGTACTCTGAGGAGTTTTAGTGCTCTCGTGCGAAGTAATAAGGTTCGCCGTGGGCGGTATCTTCGACGTGTTTCCCGACGCGCTGTCCTTATCGCCGTTATCGATAACGGGCAAATCTCCGTGAATTTCCGCGCCGCCGTAGCTTAATCCCAGTTTCGCGTCAAACTCGGAAATTATCGTCTTAAACGTACTCCTCATCGGCACGGTGTCATTGTAAAACTCCGCGAACGCCGAGGTGAATTCCCCGCTGAAATAGCTCTTCCAGCTGAAAGTAGGCATTTTTGCGAGATCGCGGTTTTCTTCGAGAGCGGCGTTCGGACGCTTGCCGAAAGTCATAAACAGCGTGATGAACCCGAAAATTGTCAGCAAAACCGCCACATTAAAAGCGCAAAGCGAATGCTCGCGCTTTCTCGACGAGTTGATTATCTTCTTTTTATGCTCGGCAAGGCGTTGTTCGTTCTCAAAAGCCTCGCGGTCGCCGCGAATATCGCCGCGAATATCGCGGTTGTCGCGTTTTTTCGGCTGCGAAACGGGAGCTTTGGGCGGTATTTTAGGCTTTGCCCTCTGCGCGGCAGTCTTAACCTGTTCGATATTTCGCAAAGACTTGTCCCCGGCAGCCGCCTGTCCTGTTCTCGAACCCTGCCCCGCGCGGTTAGAATTAGGCTGCGTGCGGTTTGCGGGTCTTGCAGGG
>CANQNY010000039.1 GCA_947625335.1 uncultured Clostridia bacterium
GCACAGCAAGCCCGACAAAACCCGCCGTACTTGTACCGACGCCCTCCATAGGCTTGCCGCCCGATTCAAATTCCTCCACATACACACCCGGTGATAAGTATTCTGCCATAATCGCCGATCCGTCCGCACATCGCACGGACCGAACCTCCTTCCGCAAAAGTGTGGATACGCGGCAACCCGCGAATATCCCGATCCTGATAGAGTATAGAGAAACCCGAAACCCGAGCCGAACCCTCGGTTTAACTCGGTGTTTATCAATTAGATTTTAGCACACCCAAAACCGATTGTCAAGAGTTTTTTCTCATTTTTTTTATTTTTGTAATTCTGCACAAAAAATCGCTAAATTTCCGTCAATTTCTACAAAAAACGCCGGGAAAATTCCCCAAAATAGTGGAAAATATGCAAATAATACCCATTTTTCCGCATTAAAACTGTACTTTGCAAACGCGAAAAACAGGCAAATACTCTGTATCCGCCTGTTTAATTATATGCTGCAAAAAGCCGTTTTAGCAGTTTGCTTTTTAAGTTTCAGCCGTCCTGTTTTTCCTCTCTTTAAGCTTTATTGAAACAAATAGTGCCGTAATCCCCGAAACCATCACCATCGTCATGCAAATTCCGCCCTCTAAACCGAACGCTCCGCCGTTTATGAAAGCGGGAACGTCGGTTGCGTGCGAGGTTAAAATCGACTGCGTTTTTGCCATTCCGCTTACCGAAACGCCGTAGAAGTTGCCTTGTGTGAAATTCCACACCGAATGGAACGCTCCCGCAAGCCAGATGTTGTTAAACCTAATCACCAACAGCGCGGCAAACACACCGTACAAAAGCAGGTTGACGAGTGCAAGCACCGACAGCCCCGTGTTTGCGATATGCAGCAGCGCAAACACCGCCGAGCTTACCAGAACGCCCGTTGTAACGCTGTATCTGCGGCTTATTGTCACCATAAGATACCCGCGGCAGAAGACCTCCTCCGCCATGCCTTGAATTAGAAAACCGAAGAAAAACGCCGCTATAATGCCAATTCCCGAGGGCGTGGAAATGTCTTGTGAAACACCGTCCAATTTCACGCCGCCCAAAAGCATGCAGACGAAAAACGCCGCCGAAAATACGACAAATCCGCAAACTATCCCGACAAGATACTGAGGAACTGCGCCCTTTTTCACAAATCCGAGGGTTGAAGGCTTGCGCTTTTCAAACAGCTTGCAATAGAGTATCGGGCAGAGAATTAAAACCGCGTTTGAATACAGCGCGGGCAAAATCGTCCACAACGACGCTGTAAAAGCCTGCATAATTTCGTAATATTCCGCCGGCCGGTCAGCTTTTATCAGTACGTTTGCAAGCACCGGGTCGAAAAATATCCCGCCTATCATTCCGATAATCTGAATTATCCCCATAGCCGTCTGCGCTGTCAAAAAAACCAGCAGCGCGATCCCGAGTTCCGCGAAAATATTATGCCCCTTGTCCCCCGCCGCCTCCATAAACGGCGCTTTTTTTAACAGTTTCATCAAACCTCCTTATTTAAACCCGTAAAGCTGGACCTGCTCGAAACCGTCCAGCAGAGAATTCGACATAGAAAACGCCATTTCAACGCCCCTTGCGACGCATTCGATAGGCTTTTCCGCGATAAAGCACGGCGCGCCGACGTGGTCGGAAATAAGCTCCGCAAGCCCTCCGAGCATCGCTCCGCCGCCCGTCAGCAGAATTCCGTTGCTTAAAATATCTCCCACAAGCTCCGGCGGCGTGGATTCAAGCACGAGTTTCACCTGCTCGACAATTTCCATAGCGTTGTCGTGCAGAGCCTCGTACATATCCATATCCGATATTTCAAGGCTTTCGGGCAAACCTTTAAGCAAGTGTCTTCCGCGGACGGTCATTTTCTTCTGCCCCGTCGGATTAAACACGTTTGCAATCTCCATTTTCGCCTTTTCGGCAGTTTTTTCGCCTATGAGTATTTTGTATTTCTGCGTAATATGACGAATTACCGCCGCGTCAAACTTGTTCCCTGCCATTTTAACGGAACGCGACTGAACAATTCCGTTGAACGAAACGATAGCCACGTCCGACGTGCCGCCGCCGATGTCCACGACCATTGTGCCGTTGGGCTTGGAAATGTCAATTCCCGCACCGATAAGCGCGGCGATAGGTTCTTCGATAAGGTAAACCTTCCTAGCGCCCGCCGACAGCGCCGCCTCTACCACCGCCCGTCTTTCAACATCGGTGACGGAACTCGGCACGCACAGCACCACGCGCGGCTTTACCATAAACCCGCCGTTTACTATGTGTATAAATTCCTTTATCATCGCCTGCGTCATATCGTTGTCGGAGATAACTCCGTCCTTAAGCGGGCGCACCGCCACGATATATTCGGGCGTTCTTCCTATCATCTTATAAGCCTCAGTTCCGACAGCCACGACAGCTTTTTTCTTTCTGTCGTAAGCCACAACGCTCGGCTCGTTTAAAACGATACCTTTCCCCGAAACCGTAATGATTATATTCGCCGTACCAAGATCTATTCCTATATCAAGTGCCATAACTATCTCCTGTAATTACAAATCCTTTTTATCCTCGTTATTATCGTCGTGATAACATCTTTTTCCCGTGCAGATAAGCTCTCTTATCATCTCGGTCATAACGACCTTTCGCATAGGCTCTATCCTGTCGCTTAAAGCGCGCTGTTTGCTTGACAAATCGCTTACCCGCGCAAACCTCGCGGGAACTTTTTCCGCGATTATCATCGAAAAAGCCTCGACGCACTTCTGACAGCTGCACGCGTTAAACCTGTCCAGCACCTCGGGAGCCTCCCTGCCGATAGCAAGCTCGGTGATATTCACCACCACCGTGTCCTGCTCGTTCGCGAAACTCTCCCCGAGGTCGCGGCGCATTATCTTAGAAAGCGGCTCGCGCCGCCGCAGCTTTTGCGGAATTCGGCTTTTCCCCGCGAGAATTACCTCGTTCGGGGAATTTTTGTTCTCCTCCAGCAGCCTCATAACCTGCGGCGTCCTGCAGCTCGCCCGCGGGAGAGGTTCTTTGCTCGTTTTTTTGCTCATTTAGCACCACCACTTTTATCGCTTTTCTTTTTGGGCTGTTTGGCTTTGGTTTTGGGAGCGTCGTCACCCGGAGAGATAAGCTCCTTTATAAACGCGTTATATTCCTTTGCGGCGCGGCTGTTCGGAGAATAAGTGATAATCGACTCGCCGTGCGCGGGAGCCTCCGCAATCGCCACCGACGCGCTTATTTTCGTTTTGAAAATGGTGGTATCAAGCTGTTCGGCAATCATCTGCGCCAGATCCTCAACCTCTTTTGTAAGCGTAAGCCGAGGGTTATACTTATTTAAAAGAATACCCCGGACAGTCAGCGACTTGTTGTAATATCTCTTAACAGCAAAAATTGTCTGCCGCAGCTGTGCAATTCCCTGCAGCGACAGCACCTCGCACAACATCGGGATAATAAGCTCGTCCGACGCGGTGTAGGCGTTTATCGTCAGCACCGACAGCGCGGGCGGAGTGTCCAGAATTATATAATCGTAGTCCTTTTTGATGTACCCGAGCTGCTCGCGCAGAACGTATTCGCGCCCCACGCCCGTCATCTCCAGCTCCAGACCCGACAGCAGAATATTCGACGGCACAACATCGCAAATTTCCCCGTGAATAACCGCGTCGCCAATGTCGCAGTTTCCTTTCATAACATCGTAAATGGTGTAGTTATCCTCAACTTCAATCCCCAGACTGAAACTCAAATTTCCCTGCGGGTCGAGGTCCACCGCCAGAACCTTATTGCCCATTTTCGCCAGTCCCCCGCACAGCCCCGCGCAGGTCGTAGTCTTTCCGACGCCGCCTTTTTGGTTGGTGACAGCCAGTACCTTTGTCAATGCAATTCCTCCAAATCAAAACGTAAGCAGGGACGCGCAAAAGTGTACAATTGTACGCCCCTGCCCGTCCCTGTCGATAATATTTTATCAGAATTCGGGATCTTTATACTCGTCCGACGCGCTGTCCTCCGGAACATAGACGTGGTAGTTTGTCTTACCGTTCTTCTTAACGAAGTACATCGCCGTATCCGCAAACGCGATAAGCTCGTTGACGTCCTCAGTATGCTCGGGGCAGTAGGAAATACCAATAGATGCACGAACATTGATAAGTCTGCCGTCGTCGGTCGTGTATCCGACATACAGCTCGTCAATAAGATCCATTGCGATCTGTTCAAGGTTCGCTATATCGTCCTGGTTGGTATAGCAGAGCATAAACTCGTCTCCGCCGAAACGTCCCGCAAAACCTCCGCGGTCGTCAACTTTCTTTCTTATGGTGTCCGCGACAAATCTGATAACTTCATCGCCCACCGCGTGTCCGTAACGGTCGTTGATAAACTTGAAGTCATCGACGTCGATAAACATCGTGCCGACTTTCTTAAATCCTCTGCGGTCAAGCTCCTGCGACAGTTTCTTGATAAACGTACTTCTGTTGAAAAGCTGCGACAAGAAGTCGTAGCTTGCGCGCTCGGAAAGCTGAACTTCCAGTTTCTTTTCATTGTCGATATCGGTCAATACGCCGATAACGCGCAGCGGCTCGCCCAAACGGTCGGAAATGCAGGTAGCCTTGCAGGAAACCCAAACCATCGCGCCGCTCTTAGCTTTCAGCTGATATTCCGCGCTGTAGCTGCCTTGATTTTTCAGCAGCGTGTTAATATCGCGCTTATACTTATCCGCGTTTTCCTGCGACATAAGCGAATCGAGGAAACGCCCGTTTGAAAGCGTTGCGGATTTAATATCAAGATCGAACTTTGCGAGAACATTGTCAGACACATACATTCTCTCTTTGTGGAAATCCCACTCGAACAGCATATTGTCCGACAACGCCGCGATAGTACGATAACGCTCGCCGTTCAAGTGAACCTCTTCCACGAAATCGTTGAACGAACTCTTTATCGCGCCAAGCTCGCTCTTGTCGTGCTTTGTATCGAAACGCATCGTGATAGTGCCCTCGTCGAGGTTTATCGCGCTCATTTCCTTAAGCACATTCTGCATATTGGCAACAAATTTTCCGATGATAACAAACGCAATCAGCGCGGCAACAACGCAAACCACCGCGACAACCGCCCAGATGATTATATTCGTCGAGGACGCGAAATCCGTAAGCGCGGAGGAATTCGTAATGCCGACCCAATGCCAGCTGTTTACATTCGGGATACTGCCTAAAGCGATGGTGTATCTGCCCGCTTTTTCGACCTTAGCGTCCTCTGTGCTGCCTGTACCCGACTCATTAAACGACGATACTATAGCGTTTTTAAGGGAACCGTCAACCTGACCTTCTTTCAGCATACCGCCCGTGCCGTTGAAGTTTATGATATTGCCCGAAGAATCCGCCAAAGCAAGATATGCCTTGCCGTCAAGGTAATTCCCCGACAAAGCGTTTGCAATACGCCCCGACCCGTCGACCGAAATTACCAGAACCGCGTACCCAAGATCTCCCGTGCCCTTTATCTCGTGCGAAATATAGAACGCGTCGGTCTGATAGCTCTCCCACGTCAGCAAGCCCGACACTGCAAACAGTCCGCCCTCGCCGAAATGCTCGAAATTGCCGGTCTGTTTCTTCTTTGAGGAGTTGATAACCGTGCCGTCCTTGCCGACAATAAGCGCGTCTATAATATCGCCGCCGCTTGTCAGCGCAGAAAGCTCCGGCTCAGACTCGCCGTTTTTGCTTTCAGCGTCGTGAATAACGGAATTCATCTTTGAAAGCGAAGTTGCCGCGTCGATGTACCCCGTAAACAGCACATCAACCGCGTTTGACTTTGAAAGCGACACCGCCGCCAACTCGTTTTCGCCGACCGTACTGCTGTAATTTATCGTCATAAACGTCCCTACCAGCCCCAGAAGTATGGACGGCACAAACGCAAAGACAAGCAGAACGCCTATCAATCCGAATTTAAGAGTCGATTTTCTCATCGTCGTTCCCCCTAAACAGTAAAATTATATAATATTAGTGGCGCGGAACTGCCCCACGTCAAAAATTCCCGCTTTATCGGCAAATCTAGTCGCCGCCGAAATAGCCTTTCGCCTTTTCCTCCTCAGCGGCACGCCGCTGGCGAATTTCGGACTGCACCTTGTAAATGTAGCGTCCTATGTAATCCTCCTGCGCCGCCGTAAGCCCTTGAAACTCGCAGCCGTATCCCACGATCTTCCCGCCGTCGCCGCGCTGAATCCTCAAAACCCTCGCCGCAGCGTTCAGCGGATAATCCTCGAAAAGATCGACCTCCACGCACACGAGATCGTCCACCATAAGCTGTTCGTCCACCGACATAAACACGCCGCCGACGTTAATATCGTGAATTGTCACCTCAAGCGGCTCGTCATACCGGATAGTCTTTTCATCGCGGACGAAAAACAGCATCCTGCCCTTTTCGTTTATCTTGATCTTAAAATACCTGCGGCGTTCTTCAAGAACCTGCGTATCGTTGTTCCGCAGGATTTTAATATTCATCTGCGTCTCGACCGACACGGTAATTGCGCCCATATACTTTATCCTGTCGCCCGCCTTTGTGGTGGTGACGACCGACACTATTGTATTATAATCAAGCTCGGGCAGATTTCTGCCTTTTATCATAATAATGCTGTCCTCGTCGGCAGCGATATTTGTAGGTATTACAAATCCCTTTTCAGCCGAAAGAACAGACGTTCCTTTTTCATCAAGAACATCAATCTTTATGATTTTACTGCCGAAAATCACCAGACATCAAACCTTTTCCTGAATTTATTGCAGAATAATCCTTTATCATTATACAACATTCTTCAAAATAAATCAAGTATTATTATAAAATTTCTAAAAAAATCACAGAATTTTTTTTGATTTTTGGGTAACATCACAAAAACAGGCGTTCAATGTATTCGGGGAGAGGGCTTTCGGCGGAAATTTGTTCACCGGAAAGCCTGTCGAGGAACTCCACTTTACCGCAATGAAGAGCCTGCCTGTGAAGAGCCGAGCAATCCCCGCCGTACATCTCGTCCCCGATAAGCGGAAAGCCGATATGCGCCATATGAACGCGTATCTGGTGGGTTCTCCCTGTTTTGAGAGTAATTTCCAAAAGCGTCCTGCCGTTTTTCACAAGAACGGGCGTATACAGCGTTTCGGCGAATTTCCCGTCGGGGCGAACTTCCCGTTTAATGATCGAATCCCCCGTTCGCCCTATGGGCGCAGAGACCCGTCCCGCCTCGGTTATCTCCCCGCTTACCGCGGCGTAATACGTTTTATGAAGTTTTACCCCCGCCGCCGCAGGCTTGTTTTTCGCGCAGACGCAAAGCCCGCTCGTCCCAAGATCCAGCCTGTTCAGCGGTCGGAACGTAAGAGACGGGTATTTCGCCGCAAAAAGGTTCGCAAGCGTATCGTTGTAGTGAAAAAGCGACGGGTGAGTAGGCATCAGCGGCGGCTTGTCGAAAATCACATAGTCCTCGTTTTCAAAAACCACGGGCGCGCGTAATGCGGGATTTGGGGCAATTTCGGACTTTCCAAGCTCCTCAAAAACCATTTTTACCTCGTCACCCGCGGACAGCCTGTCTACCGTGCGGAGAATTTCCCCGCGGCGCGTCAGTCCTCCGCTTGTTTTGAGAACGTTCACCGCGCGTTTCGAGAAACCGTGCAGGCGCAGAAAATCGAGCGTTGTCATGCCGTCCTCAGCTTTGTCTGCAACAAGCAGAATTTCCCTTTTATCCCTTTTATCAATCATTTTGTAAGGGTCAGAATTCCCAAATTACGGTCTTCCGCGAACGTCAGGGCGTTGTACATTATCAAGGTCTGGTCGTAATCGTCAAGATTTACAATTCTTCCCAGATCCGTGCGGATATATCGCAAATCCACCATTGTAACGCGGCTGTAATGCTTTGACAAAAACGGCACGAGCGAGTGCGCGTAGCTGTCCTTTATCACCAAAATCGACTTTCCGTTGTCAACGTCGGTTTTTATGTCGACAACAGGGGCGTTGCTGCCCGTAAACGAGGAATACTTGTCCTTTACCTCCAAAAATTCCCGAACATACAGCGAATCATACTTTAAAAGCTCCGTGCCCGTGTTTACGGTCATTTCAACCTTAGGTTCTCCCGACGCCAGGAAATAATACTCCATAACATCGGGTTCTATGCTGTCGTCAAGCGTTCTCGAATAAAGCGTGCCTAAAAAATCCGACGAGGCGGTTTCGATATTGAACGAGCCCTTGCCATACGCGCTGTAACCGAGCGTCTTAGCCGCCGCGCAGTATGCGTAATACGCTCCCAAACTCGTCCAATGGTGGTCGGTGCGGTAGTAAATATACTCGTCGGCGTGTCCCGAAAGATAGCTTAAACAGTCTATCGGGGTCACTTTGTCAAGCTTTTTGTACACGTCGTCTATAAACGTCTTTTCGCTCGCAAGCCCCGCAAAGGAGGGTATCTTGTTCCCGTAAAGCTCCTGCGACGTGGGCGCGAGCATCATATACACCTGCATGTCGGGGTGGCGTTCGGCGTACTTGTTTATCGCGTTTATCGACTCGTCAACGGTCTTTTCGTCATAGTCCTTAAATCCCTGTATCATGCGGTTGCCGACGGTGTAAACGCCGTTTATCTCCCTCTTTCCCGAAAGCGTCTGCAGGCGGTTGCATAGTTTCACCCACTCGGTCCTGCCGACGATATGGTCGCAGAGATACTTTTCAAAATCATCGCGGAAAGCCTCGCCCTCGCGGTTGTTTATATACTTCCATTTTATCGAATCCAGCACATCTTTCGGGTTTTTTGCCGATTCCAGTTTAACGGTATTTATCGGACTCGGAAGCTGCTGCAGAGTGCGGTTTTCAACCTCGCTTTTGTCCTGTTTGGGCAAAATTATAGATACCACAGGCAAAACGACAAGCATTGCCGAAAAAAGGGCTATCATCAGCTTGTTCGGGGTCATTTTGAATTTCATAATTTGCCCTCCTTAGAAGATAGTGTACAAAAACGGGTGGTATGTCGAAGTTGTAAGAAACGCGACGGACGCCGTCATAACGCACATCTGCGCTATCGGATAGCCGTACTGCACCCATTGCGGGGCTTTGTCGCGGATTTTTTTAACGATTATCTTCAGCGCGTCCGTGCAGCCGAAAGCCGCTATTGCGAAGATAATTCCGTAGTTTACGAAGTAATTCAGCGCCGTGCTGTCCGCGAAAACGCCGTTTGCGCCGAACATCGCCCCGATATAGCCGAACACCTGCCCGAAAACATCGCCGAAGTGGTAAGTCTGCGCGCTTACCACGTCGAACATTACCCAACCGAACACCACCAGCACGAATGTATAAAGCCAGCTGAAAAACGCGGGTATCTTCTCAAGCCATTTTCCGAGGAAGAGTTTTTCAAGCACTATCAAAATGCCGAAATACGCTCCCCAGAGCATAAAATTCCACGCCGCGCCGTGCCAGATGCCCGTGATCGTCCAGACGATGAGGAGATTTATCACCGTGCGCGCCTTGCCCTTACGGCTGCCGCCGAGCGGGAAGTAAACATAGCTCTTGAACCACTCCCCAAGCGTCATATGCCAACGCCGCCAGAACTCCGAAATGCTTTTCGACATATACGGATAGTTGAAGTTTTCGGGGAAGTTGAAACCCATCATCTTGCCCAAACCTATTGCCATATCGGAATAACCCGAAAAGTCAAAGTAAATCTGGAACGTAAACGCGAGAATGCCGAGCCACGCCGTCGCCGCCGACAAACTCCCAAGCTCCATAGCCTTGATTTCCGTCCACACAAGCCCTATGTTGTCCGCGATAAGCACCTTTTTCCCAAGACCCGTGATAAGCCGGGAAATTCCGCCCGCCACCATATCTTCCGTTATAACGCGGTCGTCGATTTCATTCTGAATATCCTCGTAGCGGACGATAGGACCCGCTACAATCTGCGGGAAAAGCGTTACGAACGCCATAAAGCTTGCGGCGTTTTTCTGAACCTTTATCTTCCGTCTGTAGAGGTCTATTGTATAACTCATAGACTGGAATGTAAAGAAACTGATACCTATAGGCAGCGGCAAATTCGGGTTCGGAATACTCCACCCGAACCAGTCGTTCAGCGAATTTATCAGAAATCCCGAATACTTGAACACCCCAAGCAGTCCGAGGTTCATTACAAGAGATACGATAAGGCAAACTCTGCGTACTGTGGGCTTGTCGTCGAATTTGTCGATAATTCGCCCCGCCGTGTAGTCGATTGCCGTGGACGCTATCATTGCGAGAACGTAAATCGGCTCTCCCCACGCGTAAAACAGCAGTCCGCTTATGAGAATTATGACGTTTTTCAGCTTTCTCGGAGAGATGTAATAGAGTATCATTGTGACGGTCAAAAAGACAAGCAAAAACGTAAGACTGGAAAAAACCATATAATGCTCCTTTTAAGATTATTTTGAAAAATCCGACACTACTTTCAGAAATTCCTCGCGCGTGTACATCACATTAAGTATCTCCAACAGCAGGTTTGCGGAAAGCCGTTCGGGAAGTCCCAAAGCCTTTTGCAGAGCCTTTCGTTTAAGCCCCGAATTTTCCCCGCCGACGACCCCAAAATCCAGCAAATCGGCTTTTGTTATGGGGTCTGCTTTCGGCAAGTCCGAATTCTCCGCGAAAACTCCGGCTTTTCTGAACGCCTCGACAAGCGTTTTGTCGTCAATTCCCTCCACCCCGAGCAAACCCTCTTTAGAGGGCTCGCGCTTGCGCCTTTCCTTGCCCTTAAGGTCAGGAATATACACGTTTATCACTTCGCACCCGCGGGCAATCTCCCGAATTTTCGTGCGTATCTTAAACCCTGCGCTGTCGCTGTCGGTGAGGATAACAATGCCGTTTTTTCGCGCTAAAGTTTTAATAAGCTCCGCCGTTTCGCGGTCCTTGAAAACGGAAAACCCGTTTACGGGGACGATAACCGCGTCTATTATGTTTGAAAGCCTTATTTTGTCATAGCGTCCCTCGACTATGACAGCCTGTTTAATCTTAATCATAATTTACAAGTTTTTGGGCAGCGCGGCAATCTCGGTTATCGCCCGCTCTACAAGCAGTCTGTCGTCGGTTTTCGAGGAATTAAGCAGCAAATTCGTGCGGTAGAGTATCTCCAAACACCGCGAAAGATAGCCCTTTGACAAGAACCTTGCCGAGCCGAACGCCCGCGCCGCGATAAACGCCCTGTTCGGCGCGTAGCCAAAAGCCTTCACCATATCGGGCGGGTTTTTCCCCGCGTTCATAGAAAGCTTTGCGCGGTACAAATCCACAAAATGCTCCGAAAACACCGCGAATACCGACGAGGGCTTGTTTTTTTGCATAATCAGCTCGTCGAGAATAGTCAAAGCCTTGCCCGTTCTCCCCGCGAAAATCTCCCCTGCCAGCGTGAAAATGCTTGTTTCCACGCGTTTCGGGACAAGCTTTTCAATATCCGAAACGGTTATTTCCTTGTTGTCGGAAAACTGCTTATAACTGCACAATTTGTCCGTTTCAATCTGCAAAACCGTCAGACTTCTCCCGCACTCCTCAACCAGCCGCAAGGTGGTCTGCCTGTCGATAGAACAGCCCAGCCGCTCAATCTTCTTCTCAGCGATAGCGCAGATCGCCGCGGGGGAAAGCTGCTTAAACTCGCAGGACACGCCCGCTTTTTCGCAGA
This sequence comes from uncultured Clostridia bacterium, assembly GCA_947625335.1. Lineage (GTDB taxonomy): Bacteria > Bacillota > Clostridia > Oscillospirales > Ruminococcaceae > CAG-115. The sequence goes on from CANQNY010000039.1 coordinate 11,624, forward strand.
CAGTCCGAAGCCGCTTTGCCTTGCTTTCGTTTTTCTTGCCCTTTTGCTCGGACTTTTTGGGTTTAGTATCGCCTTTTTTAGCGTCAAACCGCACATTCGTCTGCGCGATAACCAGCACCGCCGTTTCGGGCAGATTTTCAATAACAGACGAATACGCCTTGAACTCGGATTCCTCCATAACGTCGATATCCTCGATCAAAACGCACCTATAGTCCGACAAAAACGGGATATTTCCGAGAAAATCCGACAACTCCTCCGCTTTCGGAGCGCGCTCGTACCGCGCGTAATTCATATCCCGCGCGTCGGGGGGCACGGCGGCGTTTACAATGCGCTCGGCATACGTCCGAACGAGAAAATCCTCCTCGCCGAACAGAAAATACACCCGCTCAAGATTTCGCGATTTTATCTGCGCCTTCAGCTCGTTTTCGGTAATAACGCCCATAATTAAGCCATCTGAGTATCAAGCTTTTTGCCGCCGAGGATGTGGAAATGCAGGTGCCGCACGGTCTGACCGCCGTCCTCGCCCACATTCGACACAACTCGAAAGCCGTTTACAAGTCCCTCGTTTTTGGCGATTTCGGCAATTTTCGCGAAAATATGCGCCACAACCGCCGCATTTTCCTCGTTCAGCGCGTCAACCCCGTCAATATGCTCTTTCGGGATAACCAGAATATGCGTGGGAGCCTGCGGGTTAATATCCCGAAACGCCAGAATTTTATCGTCCTCGTAGACCTTTGTAGAGGGGATCTCCCCTTTGATTATTTTGCAGAATAAGCAGTCCATAATATCTCCTTAAATCTCACCCGATATGCTTTTTAACAATCTCAACAGCCGCCGAAAGAGCCTCGGCAAGTTTCCCCGCGTCGGGAACGCCCGCCATAGCCTGATCCGGCTTGCCGCCGCCCTTGCCGCCCGCGACAGCAGCCACCTCGCGGACGATAACGCCCGCATTCGCGCCCTTTGCCACCGCGCTCTTAGAGCATTTGCAGAGAATATTCGACTTTCCGTCCGAAGTCCCTGCCAGAACCGCCGCAAAGCAGTCAAACCTGTCCGCAAGGCTGTCGCCAACCTTACGAAGACCGTCCGCGCCCGTGCCGTCGATTTGCGCGGTGATTATCTTCACGCCGTTCACTTCGGGAACGTTCTCCCCGAGCGTGCCGAGTTTTTCATTCGCGGCAGCCTGCTCCATGCTCTCAATCTTCTTGTCCTTTTCGCGCAGCTCCGTCATAACGCTCTCCGCGCGGCGCACAAGGTCGTCCGCGTTCTGCGCTTTCAGTACCGAGCAGGTCTTGTTCAGCGTATTTTCATAGTCGTACAGCATCGACATAACGCCCATACCGGTAATCGCCTGAATTCTTCTCACGCCGCTTGCAACGGACGTTTCCAGAACAATCTTGAACAGCCCTGCCTGCGCCGAATTTTTAAGGTGCGTACCGCCGCAGAATTCCGTCGAATAATCGCCCACGGACACTACCCTTACCACATCTCCGTATTTTTCGCCGAACAGAGCCATCGCGCCCTTTTTGCGAGCTTCCTCAATCGGAAGAACCTCCGTTACGACGGGAGACGCCGCCATTATCACGTTATTCACATATTTCTCAACTTTGAGAATTTCCTCATCGGAAAGCGCGCTGAAATGCGAAAAGTCGAACCTGCACTGCGTGGGAGACACCAGCGAGCCGCACTGGTGAACGTGTTCTCCCAAAACGTGCCGCAACGCCGCCTGGAGAATATGGCAGCAGGTGTGGTTTCGCTCGGTCGCCATACGAAGTTCCTCGTCTACCTTTGCCGAAACGCTGTCGCCCGTCGAAAATTCTCCCGACTTCACCTCGCAGGTGCTGATAAACTGCCCGCCGCCGAGCTTTTTGGTGTCGAGGACTTCGAGCTTTGCGTCGCCCTTTGTAATAACGCCCCTGTCGCCGACCTGACCGCCCATTTCTGCGTAGAACGGCGTTTTTTCGATGACAACGCCCACTTTGTCGCCCGTTCTGCAGGTATTGACAACCTCTCCGTCCTTTACGACAGCGAGAATTTTCGTGTCAGACGACAGCGTTTCATACCCGACAAACTCCGTCGAAAACGCGTCCAGCGCGGAATTTTTCGCGTTATCCCAGCCGCCGCCGAGGGATTTGTTCGCTCTTGCGGTGTCTTTCTGAACTTTCATGCACTCCGCAAAGCCGTCCTCGTCCGCGGAAAGTCCTTTTTCCGCGAGAATTTCCTTTGTAAGGTCAATAGGGAAACCGTAGGTGTCGTGGAGCTTGAAAATATCCTCTCCCGAAAGCACGGTTTTGCCCTCTTTTTGGAGCTTTTCAATCATATCGGAGAGAATTTCCGTGCCCTTGTCAACGGTCTTTGCGAAACTCTCTTCCTCCTGCTGAATGACCTTTTTGATATAAGCGCGTTTTTCGGCAAGTTCGGGGTACGCCGAGACATTCTCGTCTATAACCGTATCGCACACCTCGTACAAAAACGGCTTGCTGTAGCCGAGCAATCTCCCGTGACGAGCCGCGCGGCGCAAAAGTCTTCTCATAACATACCCGCGTCCCTCATTGGACGGGAGAATTCCGTCGCCCGCCATAAAGGTCGTGGAACGGATATGGTCGGTGATAACGCGTATTGAAACGTCCTTTTTGTCGTCCTCGTGATATTTCACGCCGACAATCGAGCAAATTCTCTCAAGAATATTTCTGACGGTGTCTACTTCAAACAAATTATCAACGTCCTGCATAACGCACGCCAGACGCTCAAGTCCCATTCCCGTGTCGATGTTTTTGGTCTTCAGTTGAGTATAGTTGCCGTTGCCGTCGTTGTCAAACTGCGTGAAAACGTTGTTCCAGATCTCGATAATACGGTCGTTTTCCTCAGCCTGCTCGAAACTCTCCAGAGGACCGTACTTCTCGCCCCTGTCAAAGTGAATTTCCGAGCAAGGACCGCAAGGACCGCTGCCGTGTTCCCAGAAATTATCCGCCTTGCCGAGCTTGATTATTCTGTCGCGCGGAACGCCTATCTCGTTCGCCCAGATGTCGCCCGCCTCGTCGTCCTCCTCGTAGATTGTCACCCACAGTCTCTCGGGCGGTATTTCAAGCGTTTTTGTAAGATATTCCCAAGCCCACGCAATCGCCTCATGCTTGAAATAATCCCCGAACGAGAAGTTGCCGAGCATCTCGAAATACGTTCCGTGGCGCGCGGTCTTGCCGACGTTCTCGATATCGGGCGTTCTTATGCACTTCTGGCAGGTCGTCACGCGGTGGCGCGGAGGCTCTTCAATGCCCTGAAAATACTTCTTCAGAGGCGTCATACCCGCGTTTATCAGCAGCACGGAGTTGTCCCCCTGCGGCACAAGCGGAAAGCTTGCCATTCTCAAATGTCCCTTGCTCTCGAAAAAGGAGAGATAGCTCTCTCTGAGCTCGTTAAGTCCCATATACTTCATAATTATTCCGTCCTCGCAAAATATAATTTCCGTTTATTTCCACATTCCGAGAAAATAACGCATACATTATTATTATAACTCATTTTTGGAAAAAGTCAAGTAGTTACCGCCCCAAATTGCACAATAAAACAAAAAAAGCCGCCGTATTTCACGGCAGCTTTTGATTTGCACAAAAATTACTTAAGAATTCTGATCTTGCCGATAAGGGGAAGTTCTTTCTGCTGACCCTGGCAAGCGTTAATGATACCCATAATCATAAGAACCAGCCAGAAAATATCAACCGCCCACAAAAGCAGACCGATAATCCAGCCGATAATGGGGATAAGCGTGATTATTCCCGCAACAATGCTTACCGCGATTTCCGCAATAAACAGAACCAGTCCCTGATTTGCGTGAAATCTCGAAAACTCGGTCTTTCCCGCAAGCAGCGGAACAAGCCACAAAATTCCGATATACGCCAGAACACCGAATACCTTTTCGTCGTTTTCCATTGAAAAACCCTCCGATTACAAAATTATACCTGCGGTGCCACTGCCGCATAAATTTACTATAACAAATTTTTCTCAAAAAGTCAAGGACATTTCACAACATTTTTGCGAATTTGAAATCTTTTTGTAACTTTTCACAAATTTTGCCCTCAAAATAAAATTGTATAGTAATTTTTACTAAATCAGCGGAAATACGGATTGTTCTTTTTCTCCTCTGAAAGCGTTGTAGTATCTCCATGCCCGCAAAGCAAGGTCCACTCTCCCGTAATAGCCGCAATTTTCGCGAGAGACTCCCGCATACTTCGCGCGCTTCCGGAAAATCCGTCGGTGCGCCCTATGCTGTTTTTAAAGACAACGTCTCCCGTAAAAATGACGCCCCATTTTTCGCAGAACAAAAGACAGCTCCCCGCCGTATGCCCCGAGCAGGTCATAACCGAAAATTCCGTCCCGCAGACCGAGAATTTGTCCCCGTCCGAGAACAGATAATCGGGCGTTATCGGGCGAAAATCCGTTCCCTGCATAAACCATGCCCAGCTTTTTTCCGCGCTTTTATACATCTCCGCGTCGAGGTCGGGCGCGTAAACAGGCGCTCCCGTGCGCTCTTTAAGAGCCGCCGCACCCGCGAAGTGGTCGTAGTGCCCGTGGGTTATGATTATTCCGCCGAGCGTCAGCTCCTCGTTTTCGAGCAGCGCCAGCACCTCCTCGCTTGACGCGGGGTCGATTACTATCGCGTTTTCCCCTGCGGGAATGACGTAGCAGTTAGACGCCAACGCCCCCAAAGGCAGTCGGGCAATATTTTCCATAAAAGCACCCCTTCCGGCAAGCTTTTAATCCCGGTTTATCTTTTCGTGAGATGCAGTTTCGCCGTTTGCAAATTCCTCCCGCGCGGCTTCAACACTTTTAAGATCACTTCCCGAAGCAATTAAAAAGCGAATTGCAACTTCAAACAAAAACTGTTGCTCTGTCTCGGGAAGGCTGTCTATAACGTTTATCAATTGGTTTCTGACAGACGACATAAATCACACTCCTATTCCGGACTCTTTTTTTGCAAGCAGTAATTGCCGAAGGCAATTACTGCAAGTGGTATTCGCCGAAGGCGAATACCACGGCTCAGGCTTTACCTGTTCTATCCGCCGAAACCACTCCGGGTATCTTCTTCAGGCGCAGCATAACGTTCGCAAGCTGCTCCACGCCCGCAATTTCTATGGTTATAA
>CANQNY010000040.1 GCA_947625335.1 uncultured Clostridia bacterium
AGCCACCGACCGTACTGCACGGGCTTTTTCTACGGCAGTCCGCGCGACGGGAGCGGTTCTCAGAACCCCGCTGTACTCACAAACGGCGGGCAGTATTTAGCCGACAGCGGTTATATCCGCGATTATGACTTCGTTGCGGTTGTGGATAAGTGCGAAAACGGCGTTATGCAGCTTACGGTGCGGAATTACTTCACGCTGTCAGACGAGCTTGAAATTCTCGCTCCAAAGAAACAGCCGATAAAGTTCTCGCCGATGCTTATGTTTAACGAAAACGGCGAGCAGATTGACACAGCGCGCCACGCCATGAGCAAAATTACGATTAAAACAGATCTTGAAGTTCCCGAACGCTCTCTTGTAAGAAAGCGTTTGTGAACCTAAGCTTTTATTTTGGGAGGTCGTCATGCCGTACAGATTCCAAGACACGTCGCTTTCGTTTGATGAGCGTGTAAATGCGCTGCTTGAAGAGCTTACTCTTGATGAAAAATTGCTGCTTGTGACCTATAGACAAAGGGAGATACCGCGGCTCGGCATAAAGGCTGTTAAAATCGGCAGCGAGGCGGCAAGGGGACTGGTGTGCAGGAGCGACCCGCGAGATGAAAACAGGTTTGGGACAGCGCCCACTACCGTTTTCCCCGAACCGTTCGGTTTAGCGGCAACTTTCGATCCTGAAATTATGCTTGCTATGGGCGATATTACGGGAAAAGAGGCACGAATTTACAACAAGCAGGGAAAATCGTCGCTGTTTTTATGGGCTCCGACAGTCGATTTGGAGCGCGACCCCCGCTGGGGAAGAACCGAGGAGGGTTACGGAGAAGACCCTCTTCTCACGGGCGAAATGGCTGCGGCGTTTACTGCGGGAATGCGCGGCGGAGACGAGAAATATTCGCGAGTTATCCCGACTTTAAAGCACTTTTACGCGAATAATCACGAGGACGACAGAACCGCCGACAACGCGTCTATTCCGGCAATTCTTAAACGGGATTATTATCTAAAGCCGTTTGAACGCGCCGTAAAAAAAGGCGGCGCAAAATGCCTTATGACTTCATATAACGAAGTAAACGGGGTTGAGGCGATGTTAAATCCCGAATTGTCGGAAATTTGCAAAAAGGAATGGGAACTGGTTTTCTCTGTTACCGACGCGTGGGATTTTGTGGAGAATGTTACCCGGCACAGAAACGACAGCTGTCACGCGGAAACTCTTGCCCGCGTATACAAAAACGGCGGCGCGGATATTATAACGGACGAACAGGACGTTGTAAAGGCGGCTGCACGAGAGGCGTTGGAGAAAGGCTTGATTTCCGAAAAAGATATTGACAACGCGCTTTTCGGTCCGCTTAAGGCGAGATTTATGCTCGGCGAATTCGACAGCGACTGCCCGTACAGCAATATCCCCGACAGCGAGCTTTGCACGGCTCAAAGCTACGCCGTAACGCTCCGCGCGGCGGAGGAGTCGCTTATTCTTTTGAGGAACAGAAAATCGGTTTTGCCGTTCAATAAAAACGAGCGCGTTTCCGTTATCGGAATTCACGCGGATATGAACTTTTTGGACTGGTACACGGGCACTTCCGAGAAAAATCCGACGATACTCGACGCTATCGTTGCGCTAATCGGCAGGGAAAACGTTTCCTACGAGTCGGGAAACGATGTAATTGCTTTAAGAAACGCCGCAACGGGCTTTTATTTTGAGGTTAAGGACGACGGAAAATTAGTGTGCGACGCTCCGCTTATCAACGAACGGTGTCTTCTGGAGCTTTTCGAGTGGGGCGGCGGCGAGGTTTCGATAAAATCGCAGTATAACGGGAAATTCCTGCGCGAGGACGGAACATTAAGCTGCTGTTCGGACACGGTTTACGGGTGGTTTATAAAGGAAAAATTCACGCTTTTGCGGGACGGCAGGCGGTGCGTTATGAAAAACTGCCGCGGAAAGTTCCTTAAAATCACCGAAAACGGCGAAATTACCGTCTGCGACAACCAAAAAGCCCGCGCGAATTCGTTTTTCAACATAGAGGTTTTCTCTTCCGGAATTGACAGGGTTCGGCGGGCGGCAACCGAAACGCATAATACCGTGGTTTTCTGCGGAAATAATCCGCTTGTCGGGGCAAGGGAGATGATTGACAGAAAAAATCTCGATCTTCCCGAACATCAGCAGCTTATCGCAGATACGGTTTTAGGACTTAACGAAAACGCGGTGCTGTTTTTAGTTTCGGGGTATCCTTACGCCGTGGGAGCGGAATTTCCGACGGTTATGCATTCCGCACACAACGGTCCGGCTATGGGAACGGCTGTCGCAAAGGCGCTTTTCGGGGATATTTCTCCCGCGGGGAGGTGCCCTATGACATGGTACAGCTCCGAAAATGAGCTTTGCAGCATAAAGGACTACAACATCATTTCCACCGAAAGTACATATCGGTACTATAAGGGCGAGGCTCTTTTCCCGTTCGGCTACGGGCTTAGTTATACAACTTTTCGCTACAGCGCGCCGCGCCTTAATAAGACCTCGTTTTCTGAGGGCGAACGCGTTGAGATAACCGTTGAAGTAAGCAATATAGGAACATTTGATTCCGACGAGGTAGTTCAGATATACGTTGCCGCGCCGAGATTTTCAAGCGCAGTTCCGAAAAAAGAGCTAAGGGCATTCAAAAGAGTGCATATCAAAGGCGGCGAAAGCGAAAATGTCACGCTTTCTTTTGATGTTGACGAGCTTAAAATGTGGGATATCAACCAAAATAAATACACGCTTTTCGGCGGAACATACGAGATACAGGCTGGCGCGTCCTCGGAGGATATTTTCAGAACCTGCGAGATAAACATAGACGGCGAGGAGTACCGCGGGCTTGACGTGAATAAAAGCGTTCCCGCGGCGGCTTCGTGGGAGTATTGCGGTATGGAGTTTCGCACCGACAAGTCGCTTTGCGAATACGGTTTTTTCAAAAAATACGGCGGCAGCGTGACCTTTGAAAATTGCTGTTTGAACGGCGAAAACAAGCTGGAAATAATTGCCTCAAATCCTGCGACAAAGTCGAAAATCACAGTTATCGACGCGCAAAGCGGGAAAATTCTCGCAACAGTTGAGATACCGCAGGCGGGCGCGCTCAACAACTTCTCAGCGGTCGTTGTCGATTTTGAACAGCTTTTCGGAATGTATAACTTGAAATTTCAGGTAAGCGACGTTATGTCTTTCAAATCATTCAGAATTTTCAAGGGGTGAGAATATGGACAATTCGGATATTTTCCCGCATATTGACCACACGCTGCTTAAAGCAACTGCGACTTCAGAGCAGATAAAACAGCTTTGCGAGGAAGGGCTTTTTTATCACACGGCAAGCGTTTGTATTCCCGAAAGCTTTGTTCCGTTCGCTAGGGAGAATTTTCCAAACCTCAACATCTGCACCGTTATTGGCTTTCCGCTCGGATATTCAACGACCGCCGTCAAGTGCTTTGAGGCGAGGGAGGCTATCCAAAACGGCGCGGACGAGATTGATATGGTCATAAACCTAGGTCTTGCAAAAGAGGGAAAATTCTCCGAGATAACAAGGGAGATTTCCGAAGTCAAAGCGGTGTGCGGGGATAAAATTTTAAAAGTGATAATCGAGACCTGTTTTTTGACGGACGAGGAAAAAACCGCGCTTTGCAGGTGTGTGACCGAGGGTAATGCCGATTACATCAAGACCTCCACGGGCTTTGGAACGGAGGGCGCGAAAATCGAAGATATTCGACTTTTTAAACAGCATATCGGCGGCAATGTGAAAATAAAAGCGGCTGGCGGTATACGAACTAAAGAGCAAATCGAGGAGTTTTTGCGCGAGGGCTGCGACAGAATTGGAACAAGCTCGGCGGTAAAACTGCTTGCAAAGGAGAGTTAGTATGAAACGCGTTTTTTTGATAGTGCTTGACAGCTTTGGCGTCGGAGAAATGCCCGACGCGGGGGATTTCGGCGACAAAGGAGCAAATACGCTGCATTCCTGCTTTGATACGGGAATTCTGAACGTTCCGAATATGCGGCGGCTCGGTCTGTTCAACATTGACGGGGTTTCGTCGGGCGAGAAAACAAATTCTCCCGAGGGCGCGTTTTTGCGTATTGCAGAGCGTTCCAAGGGAAAAGATACTACTACGGGTCATTGGGAAATAGCGGGGTGCGTTTCGGAAAGAGCGTTTCCGACGTTCCAGAACGGTTTCCCGCCGGAAGTTATCGAACAATTTGAGAAAGCCACCGGAAGAAAAGTTCTTTGCAACAAGCCGTATTCGGGAACGCAGGTAATCGCGGATTACGGCAGGGAGCATATGGAAACGGGCGCGCTTATCGTGTACACGTCCGCGGACAGCGTTTTTCAGATCGCCGCTCACGAGAGCATTGTCCCCGTGGAGACGCTTTACGAATACTGCCGCGCGGCAAGGGAGATACTTAAGGGTGAATACGCCGTGGGACGTGTTATCGCGCGTCCGTTCGAGGGAGAACACCCGTTTAAGAGAACCTCCCGCAGGCACGATTTTTCGCTTACTCCGCCAAAGGACACCGCGCTTGATATTCTCTCGCAAAACGGCAGGGACGTTATCGGCGTGGGGAAGATTTTCGATATTTTCGCGGGCAAAGGATTAACCAAAGCCGACAGGAATATCGGGAATTCAGTTGATATGGAAATTACCGACAAATTCCGCGAAACGGATTTCAACGGGCTTTGCTTTACAAATCTCGTTGATTTTGATATGCAGTACGGACATCGCCGCGACCCAAAGGGCTATGCGAACGCCTTAAACGAGTTTGACCGCTGGTTCGGGGAATTTATGAAGAAAATGCTCCCCGACGACGCCGTTATAATCACCGCCGATCACGGCTGCGACCCGTGCCACAGCGGAACGGATCACACGCGCGAATACATTCCCGTGCTGGTTTACGGAGAGAATATTCTCTCGAAAAATCTCGGCACAAGAAACTGTTTCGGCGACATCGGAGCGACGGTTCTCGAAATGCTCGGAGTGTCTGCCAAAGTCGACGGGGAGAGTTTCGCAGGGGAAATTCTTAAATAACGCTTTTTGCAGCGCTTGCTGTATGATAAATTATATTTCACATAAAGGAAGGATTTGTTACTATGAGCGAATGTTCACACGATTGTGAAAGCTGTTCCGCGAATTGCTCGGAACGTCAGCCCGAAAGCCTTATCGAAAAGCCGCACGAGCTTTCCGACATCAAAAAAGTTATCGGAGTCGTAAGCGGAAAGGGAGGCGTCGGAAAATCTTTAGTGACCTGCCTTGCAGCGGTAATTATGAACCGAAGAGGCTTTAAGACCGCGGTGCTTGACGCGGATATTACGGGTCCGTCCGTGCCGAAGGCTTTCGGTATTAAGGAGAAGGCTACCGGCAACGAAACCGCCATTTATCCCGTAATCACCAAAAAAGGCATTAAAATTATGTCGGTCAATCTGCTGCTTCCCGACGACACCGACCCCGTTATCTGGCGCGGTCCTATTATCGCGGGTACGGCAAAGCAGTTCTGGACGGACGTTATCTGGGATGACGTGGATTATATGTTTGTGGATATGCCCCCGGGAACGGGAGATGTTCCGCTTACCGTGTTCCAGTCTATCCCGCTTGACGGAATTATCGTAGTAACTTCGCCGCAGGAGCTTGTTTCCATGATAGTCGGCAAGGCTGTCAAAATGGCGAATATGATGAATGTTCCGATAATCGGTCTGGTAGAGAATATGAGCTACGCGCTCTGTCCCGACTGCGGAAAGCATATCAATGTTTTCGGTGAAAGTCATCTTGATGAAACTGCCGCAAAATTCGGCTTGAAAGTTTTGGCAAAACTTCCTATTGATCCCGAGCTTGCAAAACTCGTGGACAGCGGACTTCTGGAGCTTACCGAGTCCGACGCGGGCGAACCTATCGCGGACGCTGTTGAGGAATTCTGCAAATGACAAAGGGCGATGCGGCATATGAGAATTTCCTCAAAGGTTACAACTGCACGCAAGCGGTGACGGTGGCTTTCGCAAAGGAACTCGGACTTTCGGAGGATACCGCGGCAAGGCTTTCCTGCGGTTTTGGCGGGGGAATGGGCAGAATGCGCGAGGTCTGCGGGACTTTTTCGGGCGTTGTGATGGTGTTAAGTTGGCTTTACGGCTACTCCGACCCGAAAGATGTGACTTCCAAAAAAGAGCTTTACGAGAAAATCCGCGAGCTTGCAAACCGTTTCAGAGAGCAGAACGGAAGTATTATCTGCCGCGAGCTTTTGGGGCTTGAAAAAGCGGAACAATCCGCCGCTCCGGAGCCCAGAACTCCCGAATATTACAAAAAGCGTCCCTGTCCCGAGCTTTGCAGGAGCGCGGCGGAGCTGCTCGAAAAATTCATTGAGGAAAATCCTTATGAATGATATTTGAGAATTTTTTGACAAATTTGTCTTGACTAACCAAATATCTATTGACAATATGAAAAAAATGTGCTATAATCCTAGTGAATAGATATGAATTCTATTTAAAATTCGGAAACAGGTGATGTAATGAAAACAATATACGTTGATAACGCCGCTACTACGAAAATGTCGAAAACGGCGATTTCAGCGATGATGCCGTATCTGGAGGAGAACTACGGAAATCCGTCGTCTTTGCATACGGTGGGACAGTTGGCGCAGGAGGCGTTGGTAAAAGCGCGTATGGAGGTTGCCGAGTGCCTTGGCGCGGATGTTAAAGAAATCTACTTTACTTCGGGAGGCAGCGAGTCGGATAATCAGGCGTTGCTTACCGCGGCGGAGCTTGGCGAAAGGAAAGGGAAAAAGCACATCATTTCCCAGAAGACCGAGCATCACGCTATTCTTCACGCGTTAAACAAGCTTGAAAAGCGCGGTTTTGAGATAACGCTGCTTGATGTCGACGGCGACGGGCTGGTTACTGCCGAGCAGGTGAAAAATGCTATCCGCGAGGACACCGTAATGGTGACGATAATGACCGCGAACAACGAAATCGGCACGATTATGCCGATAAAAGAGATTGCGGCGGTCTGCAAAGAAAAGGGCGTTTTGTTTCACACCGACGCCGTGCAGGCGGTGGGGCATATCCCGGTTGATGTTAAAGAGCTTGGTTGTGATATGCTGTCGCTTTCGGCGCATAAATTCCACGGTCCAAAGGGCGTGGGCGCGCTGTATGTGAGAAAAGGCTTGTTCCCGTCGACGCTTATCGAAGGCGGCGCGCAGGAGCGCGGCAGACGCGCGGGTACGGAGAATATCGCGGGAATTTGCGCTATGGCGGCGGCTATGAAAGAGGCTGTTGCAAAGCTCGGAGAAAATGCCGAAAAGCTTACGAAAATGCGCGACAGGCTTATCGAGGGCTTGGGAGAGATCTCGCACTCGGTTTTGAACGGCTCTAGGACGCAAAGACTCCCCGGAAACGTAAATATGTGTTTCGAGGGCATTGAGGGCGAGAGCATTCTTCTTTTGCTTGACGCAAAGGGAATTTGCGCGTCGTCGGGTTCGGCGTGTACGTCGGGGTCGCTGGACCCGAGCCATGTGCTTTTGGCTATCGGCAGACCGCACGAGGTGGCTCACGGGTCGCTGCGGCTTTCGCTTTGCGAAGAAAACACACCGGAGGATATGGAGTTCATTATTAAATCGGTGAAAGAGGTCGTGGATTATCTGCGTAAAATGTCACCGGTTTGGCAAGATTTGCAGGAGGGCAAGAGGAAATATGTTATACAGTGAAAAGGTTATGGATCATTTTACCAATCCGCGCAATGTCGGCACGATTGAGAACGCCGACGGCGTAGGCGAGGTAGGCAACGCGAAATGCGGCGATATTATGAAGATCTTTCTGAAAATTGACGACGGTATCATCACCGATGTCAAGTTCAGCACGTTCGGCTGCGGCTCGGCTATCGCAAGTTCGAGCATGGCAACCGAAATGATTAAGGGCAAGCCTGTTTCGCAGGCGTTGGAGCTTACGAATAAAGCCGTAGTTGAGGCTCTTGACGGACTTCCCGCTCACAAGCTGCATTGTTCGGTGCTTGCCGAGGAGGCTGTAAAGGCGGCTGTCAAGGATTACTACGACAAAAACGGCATTGAATACGATCCCGAGCAGTTTGCACAGTCTCACGACTGCGAACATTGCGGATAAAATTTCACACAATCACACAAGAACACAAAAAGACCGCGGCGTCAGACGATGCCGCGGTTTTTTATTCAAAAAAGCTGTCGAGGTACTTCGCAAAGCCCCGCGGGTCGGATTTTACCTTTTCCTTGATAAGGTCGGCTTTTTGGGAGTTTTCAGCCGTGATTTCAAGAAAATACTTCTGCCGTGCGGTAAATTCGTCCATTACGGTAATTCCGACGGTACAGCTCCCGTCGGCGTTCTTGATATACCGCACCGCGAGAAAAGAGCCTTTTTTCTGCATAGCGTCGCGGGTGTACACGCGCACCGCCTCTTTAAACAGCTTGTCCCGCACCGACAGCGGCAGCGTCGCGCCAAGCTCGCGCGCGGCTTTTATGCCGGTAGGCGTGTTGTTGTAAACAATTTCGCCGTCGACGTCAATCTCCTCGCAGAGCCTGCCGCTTAGCTTTTCAAGGGCTTTTGTGAGATTAAAATAATTCACCGCGTCCTCAAAGGAGGTTATTTCCACAAGCTGATTTTTAGACAGCGGACAGCCGAGAGAATATATCAAATGGCAGATTAAAACGCAGATGTCGTCGGTTTCCTCAATACGAATTCTCGGTATTTCCACAAATTTCCTCCTTAAATTTTCGGTTGTTCAAGCAAAGCGGAGAGAAGAGCAATATTCATTGCGGATTCAACGCAAGGCACGGCTCTCGGCACGACGCAGGGGTCGTGTCTGCCTTTAATAACAAGCTCTTCGGGGGTAAGAGTCTTGAAATCAACGCTTTTCTGCGGTCGCGAGATGGACGGCGTAGGCTTGAACGCCGCGCGGAAAATTATCGGCATACCCGAGCTTATCCCGCCGAGAATTCCGCCGTGATTGTTGGTGACGGTGGCAATTTTCCCGTTATTTACGGTGAACTCGTCGTTGTTTTCGCTGCCGAAAATATCCGCGCAGGAAAACCCGTTTCCGAATTCAATTCCCTTAACGGCGGGGATTGCAAAAACCAGCCTTGATATGATGTTTTCCAGTCCGTCCAGCATCGGAGAACCCACGCCCGCGGGAAACCCGACTGCCGCACACTCGACAATTCCGCCCACGCTGTCGAGGTTTTCGCGCGCGGAATTTATCACCTCGCGCATTTCCTGCTCGGCTTTTTCCGACAGGGTAGGGAAGGGGCGCGATTTTACCGCATCAAGCTGCTTTGCAGTAATATTCACGGGGTCGAAAGCCTCGTCCTGCACATTTTTAATAGAACGGATATGCGCGCCCGTCGTGATATTGCGGTGAGAGAGAATTTGCCCGCAAACCGCTCCCGCAAAGCAAAGCGGAGCGGTTATCCTACCCGAAAAATGCCCGCCGCCGCGCGGGTCGTTCGCGCCGTTATAGCGCAAAAAGCCCGTATAATCTGCGTGAGCTGGACGCGCGATGTGCGAAATATTCCCGTAATCGGAGGAGTGCTGATCGGTATTCATAATTACCGCCGCAAGGGGAGTGCCTGTAGTTTTCCCCTCAAACAGCCCCGAAAGTATCTCCGGAATATCCTTTTCGCTCCGCATAGTCGAAGTCCCGTCCTTTTTGGGAGCGCGCCGCGCCATAAATTCCGCAATTTTTTCAAGGTCGATTTCTTCTCCCGCGGGAAGATTGTCAATAACCACGCCGATGCCTTTTCCGTGACTTTCTCCGAAAAGCGAAAACTGAACTCCGCCATGAAAAGCCGATGACATAAAATACCTCCGTTAAAGCTCTGTAATATCCCCGCCGAGCTTTTTGTACACCTCAAAGAAGTCGGGGTAGGATTTCGCGACGCATTCCGCGCCTTTTATGATAATAGGGGAGTCGCTCTTAGTTGCCGCAATTGCCATAGACATTGCAATTCTGTGGTCGTTGTAGGACGAAATTTCGCCGCCCGTAAATTTTTCTACGCCCTCGATTTCAATTTTGTCGGAAAACGCCGTTATCTTGCCGCCAACTCTGTTAAGGCAGTCTTCCATAGCGGCAAGGCGGTCGCATTCTTTAATTCTCAGCCTTGCAACGTTTGTAAGAACGCTTTTGCCTTTGCAAAAGCTTGCAAGCACCGTCAAAATCGGCACAAGGTCGGGAATATCCGAGCAGTCAAGCTCGAAGGCGTTATGCTCCTTACCTAAATTTTCGCATATTTCAACGATTTTTTTATCACCCTGCAACGAATTTTCACAAAGTCCCAGAATTTCAAGCTCCGAACCCAGAGAATTTGCCGTAAACCAGAATGCCGACTGGGAATAATCTCCCTCGACAGCACCCGAAAAGGGCGTTAACCGCTGATTTCCGCGTACAAAATAACCGTTTTCGGTAGCTTTAATTTCACAGCCAAAGCTTTTCAAAACGCCTATGGTAATATCTACATACGGCTTTGACTGGAGAGGCGAGGTGAGAACTATCTCGCTGTTGCCGCAAAGCAGCGGCAGCGCGAACAAAAGCCCCGTTATAAACTGCGAGGAAATTCCGCCGTCTATCTCAAAACGCCCCGCCGATAATTTTCCCGAAATCGAGCAGGGGAGGGTATTCCCCGAAAATGCCGCCGAAAAATCAAACGAAACACCGTGTTTCGGAAATTCCTCCAAAAACGGCTTTATCGGTCGCTGCGGCAGTTTCCCGCGTCCGATAAACTCCGACGGCACTCCCAGCGCGCACGCCACCGGTATCAAAAACCGCATTGTAGAACCCGATTCGTGGCAGTCGAGCAACGCCTTGTCGGGGACGTTTTCGACGCCTTTTATCACCGCCGTTTTGCCGTCAAAATCGATTTTCGCCCCGAGTGCGTTCATACAATCGATTGTCGCAAGAATATCCTCGGACGGCGAAAGATTTGATATTTCGGACGCGCCGTCAGCCAGAGCCGCCGCGATTATCATTCTGTGAGCAACGCTCTTTGAGGGCGGCACGGTAACCGTCCCTTTAAGAGCCTTTGGTGTTATTTTCAGATCCATAAATTCAGCCTTTCAGAAAATCTCTGTATTCCTCAACCGACATTTTAACAACCTCGCTTTTGCCGATTTCGGAGCAGATAACGATATTCATTCCGCTTGAAAGATGCTTTTTGTCGCGCAGCGAAAGCTCGTACAGCTTGTCCATATCCGAAAGAGCGGGATCTGTTATCGGAAGTCCGCATTTCACCAAAAGAGCGTCCAGCTTGTCGGCTGTGCCTTTTTCGGTCAAATTGCGCCGTTCGGCGATATGCGTAAAAACGCTCATTCCGACAGCCACCGCGCACCCGTGCGTAAGCCCCGTGAAATTGTAGTATTTTTCAATAGCGTGACCCAGCGTATGCCCAAAATTCAGCAGCATGCGCTCACCTTTTTCGCGCTCGTCGTTTTCGACAACCTTGCCCTTTATTGAAACATTTCGTTTCATAATATCTACGAGATTATCCTTGATATTCTGTGTTGAGAGAATGTCAAAAAGCTCTCGTGACTTAATCATACCGTGCTTTACAACCTCCGCCATACCGTCCGAGAAAAATTCGGGAGTAAGCGTGTTAAGCGTTTCTGTATCGCAGACTACAAGGCACGGCTGGTGAAACGCCCCGACAAGGTTTTTCCCGCCCGCGATATCGACCGCCGTCTTGCCGCCGACCGAGCTGTCCGCCTGGGACACCACGGTAGTCGGTATCTGTACGAAATCAATCCCGCGCATAAAAGTCGCCGCAGCATATCCCGCCGTATCTCCGACAACTCCGCCGCCCAGAGCGACTACAAAATCCGAGCGCGTGTATCCGTTCTCCGCTAAAAAATCGTATATTTTAAGCAGGGTAGCGTGACATTTTGACGCCTCGCCATGCTCGAAAACAAATTTCTTCGGAGAAAACCCCGCCTCTGACAGCGATTTCATAACCCGCTCTCCGTAGAATTTGTCTACATTGTCATCTGTGATAACGGCAGCCTTGCCCGATTTTTTCACCTTAGCTGCAAGCTCTCCCGCATTGTCTAAAATTCCTTTTCCAAGCAGAATATCGTAAGTCCTGCTGGCGTTTACGGTAACTTTTTCCATAAAAACATTCTCCTTCGCAACATACTATTCTAATTTTAACACATTCAGCCCGAAATTTCAAGAGAATTTTGCCAAAAACGTTATTTGTTCTCATTTGTCCTCTTTATCGGATTTTTGGGGCTTAACCTTAGCCAAAGGATTTTGATCCATGGCGTTCTCCATCTGGGAGCTTGAAACGTGCGTGTAAATCTGCGTTGTGGAAAGGCTTGCGTGACCGAGAATTTCTTTCAATACTCTGATATCCACGCCGTTTTGATACATAAGCGTTGCGGCGGTGTGACGAAGTTTGTGAACCGAAAGTCCCAGGTTGTCCAGACCGCAGTTTTTGAAACACTCCTCGACAACCTGCTGAACGCGGCGGTTTGATATTCGAGTTTTTCGCTTGCTTAAAAACAGAGCGTCGGTCGGCGCACTCATATCGCGCAAGCCCTCCGCCGCGCGGATATCGGGGTCGGTTCTGTCGGGCGCGACATAATCAAGATAGGCGTTTACGCACGCTTTATTAAGATAAATAATCCGCTCCTTGTTGCCTTTTCCGAGAACCTTTAAAGTATAAATTTCCTGTCCCTCGGCGTTTTGCGTTCGCCGAATATCTTTAAGATCTATCCCGACAAGCTCGCTTAAACGCATTCCGCAGTTCAAAAAGAACGTTACAATGCAATAATCGCGCTTTTTGTCGGAAGTTTCAACATGCGAAAGCATTTCGACAGCTTGTTCTAAATCGAGATGTTTCGGCAAAGCTGATTTTTGCGAAGTAAGCTCAAGATTAGCCATTGGACTTACGTCAAACATATGCTTGTTGTTAGTCAGAAACTTGTAAAACTGCCGCAGCGAAACGCCTTTGCGGTAACGCGCCTTGCGGTCGTTTTTGCGCTCGTTAGCCGTAAAAATAAGAAATTCCTGCGCGGTCTGCAAATCGGCTGATTTTATATCCTCGTCGGTAATATCGCGGATATCGATGTTTGTAAACTCCGAAGGATCGCTTGATGCGCGTCCTTGACGAATTTTTATGTATCGGAAAAAAGTTCTCAAATCGGAATAATAATTTTTAACGGTAAGCTCCGACCGACCTTTAACGATCTGCTCGTAATAAATAAAATCCTTCAGCGACTGCGGCGCGTTATCGTAATAATTCGCGGAGTTTGAGTGTGTTTGCATATCAATGTCCTCACTTTCGGTTTTCTTCTCCCCTCAATTGCGTAAAATTTTTATTTTACGCAATTACCTATATAACCGAACACCTATTTTCCTTTCAATTCTTCTATTTCTTCTCTTGCCTCTTTGGTGAGTTTTACAGCGTCTTCGAGTGTGGGATAATAACCGTTGGCGTTATAAAATTCCTCCTGCGCCGTCTCGCAGATTTCTTTAAAAGATCTGCCGGAATATTTCATTCCTTTCGGAAATTTAAAATTCAAATCATTATTATCCATCGTTCAAATCTTCTTTCTTAAATTTTTCGTTATTATAAATTATATCATACGAATGCCGAAAAGTCAAATTATCCCGCTTTTTTTGAAATTATTATCTAAAAACTTTATCAAATCGGCAATTATGTGTAAAAAACGGTTGAAATTTTTAAAAAAATGTGGTATTATATTATTATCAAGGTTAAAATCTTTCTGCATATGCGGAAAACAGATTTGAAAGGATTATTTTTTATGATTAAAGGCGCAAAAAAACCGGCTGAGGAAACCAAAACCGCTGCCGTAAAAACCGACGCTAAGCCTGCGGCTAAAAAAGCTCCGGCTAAAAAGTCCGCTGCTAAAACCGCTGCCGCTAAGACTTCTAAAACTACAAAGACTGCAAAAACCGCTGCTAAAACTGCCAAAACCGCAAAGACGGCTGCGGCAAAATCTGCTGCGGCTAAAAAGGCTCCCGCCAAAAAAGCCGTTAAGGTCACTACTATAGAGACCGTTTGCAAGAAAATCGAAAAGAAGATTTCCAAAACCAAGGCTGCCGCTGTCAAGGAGAAAATCGCAGTTGATATCGAAGTCTGGGGTTTTGAGGACGGTTCTAACGGAAAAATGTATATCGAAGTAAACAACGGCGTTGTTACTGTTTCTCCGCATACCTATGACGCAAAGGACTTCAGAGTTTCCGTAAGTTATGCGAACGCTGCGGCTTTCATTGACGGAAAGCTTACTCTCAAGGCTCTTGTTGAGTCGAAAGATTTCTACGCTGAGGGAAATATCGCCGCTGCCGTAAAACTCGCCGCTATTTTCTGATATTTGATGTAAACGCCTCGTGTTTTTTGCGGGGCGTTTTGCATTTTTTGTCTATTGCGGGTTATTTTTGTCATTTTGCACAAAAATCGGCTTTCAATATCGTGAAAATAATGAATTGATTTAAATGCTTTTTCCATTTATAATATAATTGTAGTATATTTTTCCCGATATTTCACTATTTGTCGGTTATAATGAAAGTTTTGGAGGAATTTACAATGGTACACGTTCAAGAGGACAAATGCATAGGCTGCAACGCTTGTATCCGCTGCTGCCCGATACCTAACGCAAATACCTATGACGGACAAGTCGTAAAAATCAACAACAAGGAATGTATCCGCTGCGGCGAGTGCGTAAAGCATTGTCCGCACGGGGCGCGCTATTACACCGATGACATCGATAAGGTTATGGAACTTATTCAGGCTCATCAGAAGGTGTCGTTTGTCGTAGCTCCCGCTATCAAGGCGTCTATGGACGGCACTTGGCGTCATGTTTTGCAGTGGTTCAAAGACCAAGGCGTTCACGAGATATACGACGGCGCGTTCGGCGCGGATATCTGTACATATATGCACATACAGTATCTCAATCAGCATGGCGGAGCAAAGGTCATTTCACAGCCGTGCGCCGCGATTGTAAACTATGCCGAAATGCATAAGCCCGATCTTCTCCCGCATCTCTCCCCTGTTCAGTCGCCGCTTATGTGCGCCGCTATTTATGCCAGAAAATATCTCCACAACAACGATACTCTTGTCGGCATCACGCCTTGTATCGCAAAAACCGTTGAGTTTCAGAATACGGGCGTTGTTTCCTATAATGTGACGTTTAAGAGCATTATCCGTTATATGCGCGAGCACGGGATAACTCTTTCCCACGGTCACAGCCCGTTCGAGTTTTCCGCGGCGCGCGGATTTGACGGAGCGTTTTATCCGATTCCGGGCGGTCTTAAGGAGTGCCTGCACGCCTATGACCCCGAACTTTCGGTGTCCACGTCCGAGGGCGCGCAGAAGGTTTACGAGGATCTCGACAACTACTTAAAGACCGATAAAAACCATCTGCCGACGGTTTACGATGTGTTGAGCTGCGAGTTCGGCTGCAACACCGGCGCGGGCGCGAGAGACTCCATAAACAACTTCAACGCGTATGATATTATGTCTCACGCGAGAAAATGGGGTACGAAAAAGAACGTTTCCGAGCGTTTCCACAGAAAGATATTCAAACTTCTGAGAATGGAAGATTTTATCAGAACATATCAGAACCGCTGCACCACCGAAAGACCCTCGGACGCTCAGCTTGACGCTGTTTACAAATCGATGGGCAAGTTTACCGAGGCGGACAGAAGCATAAACTGCCACGCATGCGGTTTCAAGTCCTGCCATGATATGGCAACTACCATCTTCTACGGTAACAATCACCCCAACAACTGCATGGTTTACGAGAAAAACCAGATGCATTTGCTGGCTAAGAAGATTGAACAGCAGAACGAAGAGCTTGCAAAGGCTGTTCTTGAAATTCAGCAGTCTATGGAAACTCTCACTCAGAAAATCACGCCTATATCCGAGCAGGCTACTGAAAACTCCATTAAAAATGCGGGTATCAAGAGCGATATGAACACTCTCGGAAACGATATTAACGGAATTCAGAACCGCGCGAACGATATTGCGGAGTTTGTTTCCAAGATAAGCGTAAGTATCGGCGAATACGAAAGAATTCTTTCTAAGATAAAGAGCATTTCCGAGCAGACGAACATTCTTGCGATAAACGCGTCTATCGAGGCGGCAAGCGCGGGACAGTTCGGAAAGGGCTTTGCGGTTGTTGCCGGAGAGATAAGAACGCTTGCGGTGCGGTCGGCGGATACGCTGAAGGCAGCCGAGCAGCATACAAACGAGATTTTGAGCAACATCGACGGCATTAAGGACGCTTCGGCGTACATTGTAAGCGATGTTGACAACACAAAGCAGAATGTTGACAACACCGACAACGCCGTTGACGACCTTAACAAGAGCCTGATGTTCATAAGCAACAGCGTTTCCGAAATTACCGACATTATCAAGGTGGTTTCAAACCTTGCGTCGGGATTGCAGACCCAGTAAAATGCTGTATAATAATAAAGGGGATACTTCGGTATCCCCTTTTTGTATGTTAATTCCTTTGCCTGCTTGAAATTGCGCCGATTATAAAGAATACCACGAAAATGACCATATTCACGCACACAATCGACGCTCCGCAGGGCGTGTCGGCGGCGTAGGAAATTGTCATTCCCAGCAAAAACGCCGCTATGGAGATCACCGCCGAACAAATCGTTACCGAGCGAAAACTCTTGAATACTC
>CANQNY010000041.1 GCA_947625335.1 uncultured Clostridia bacterium
CCGCTCCCTGCGCTTTATTGTGCGAAATTCCAGCGTTCCCCAAAACCGAATAACCGAACGCGCAATAACCCGCGCCGTTTTCCCGCGCGTTTCGGGGAACTTTCCGTGCAATTTCGCGCTTTTTCGGCAGCTTTGCCCGCTCGGATAACTCGCCGTTTTGGAGCAGCCCGTCCCCGTCCCCGCCGCGCCTGCCTAAACGCGCGAAAACCGCTCCCTGCGCTTTATTGTGCGAAATTCCAGCGTTCCCCAAAACCGAATAACCGAACGCGCAATAACCCGCGCCGCTTTCCCGCACGTTTCGGGGAGTTTTGTTCGTGCAATTTCGCGCTTTTTCGGCAGCTTTGCCCGCTCGGACAACTCGCCGTTTTTTGAGCAGCCCGTCCCCGCCGCGCTGTCGGGCTGCGTGCTTTTGATGTGCGTAATTCTCCTGTTCGAAAAAAGCAGGGATAACTGAACATGTAAGAAACCTCTCCTTAATTTTCACTTTGTTGGAAAAGTTTGTGCAATGTGTACAAAAAAATTTGCTAAAAATCGTTTCTTATGACGTTTTTATTTCCTTGACAAAGAATAAAAAATAGTTTATTATAAATATGTATAGGTTGTTTCAAGAAGGCAGCCGAAATATTTTAAGGAGGATTAAGATGAAGACCAAGAGCATTAACAGGGTTATTGCCTTTGCGACGGCGCTGTTTCTTCTGCTGACGTGCTTTGCGTTCAGCCCGATTGTAAACACGCGCGCTCACGCCGCGGGCAATACCTACGTTCTTGACGCGGGCGACCTTCCCACGGCAGGCGAAGGCACCTACAAGGACGGAGATTCCCTCAAGGCGGGTACGGATAATTACTTTACCGTGTACGCCAGCGCAAAAACAAAGATTGAAGACAAGGAAAAAACGTTTGACGACGCTTACAAGTCCACAAAACGCCTTAATTTCAACGGCGGCGTAAACGTCGCAACGCCTAAGGACACCGTGGCGTTTACAACGGGCGGCGCGGCTACCGTTAAGGTATGGTGGGGCGCAGGCGACAACGCTCGTCAGATGATTATCAAAGACGCGTCGGATAAGCAGGTTGATATAACTTCAGGCACTACCGAAAAAGACAAACTGTATATTTCCACGCTGAAAGTCTCCGCTGCGGGCAAGTATTTCCTCGGCGGCGACCCCAAGAAGAATTATATTTTCAAGATCGAAGTCACCGAAGAGGCTGCGGCGCAGGATTTCGTTCTTGAGGCTAAGGATCTGACCGCTTTCGACGCTGGCGCAAAGGCTGACGGAGCGTCCGAAAAAGCTGGTACAGACGACTTCTTCACCGTTATCTACAGCGCGAAGTCCAAAGTCGACAAGTCCGAAAAGACGTTTGACGACGGCTATTCTTCCGCTCAGCGCATAAACTTCGGCGGCAAGGCGGACACCTCAAAGAACGCTGTTAAGTTCACCACGGGTTCGGCTGCTACCGTTAAGATCTGGTGGGCTAAGAACGGCGACGACGACCGCCAGATGGCAATTCTCGATTCCGCAGGGAAAGAGGTTGTAAAAACCACCGGCACTCACGAGAAAAACAAGGCTTATGTCAACACGTTGGAGCTTGCAGCGGCGGGAACTTACTTCCTCGGCGGCGACACCAACGGCAACTATATCTTTAAGGTACAAGTCACCGCGGGCGGCGCAAAGGTAGAGCGCGGCGACTGGAGCAAGGTTGCCGATCCCGTTATCACCTCTGCGGCTGACGACGGCAACGGCAAGATTATAGTAAAAGTTACGGCTGACGTTTCCGCAAACGGCGGCGACGCGGTTGTGGTTAAAATGACCGACCCGAACGGCAAGGAAGAGACCAAACAGTCCCTTGCGGAAAGCACTTCTCACGAGTTGGAATTTTCTCCGACGGCTTCGGGAACTTACACCTTCAGGGCTACTCTCCAGCGCGAGGGCGAGGTTTTCAAGGCTTCCGATACGAAAACGGCTGCTTTCAAGCTCCCGCTCGGCGCGCCCACTATCACGAGCGCGACTAACAAGGGCAACGGCGCGATTGAGCTGAAATGGACTCCCGTCGACGAGGCTACGGGTTACAACATCTACCGCGACGGCACGAAAGTGGGCTCTGTAAACGGCAAGACTGCGTACACCGCAACGGGTCTTACCACGGGCAAGAAGTACAGCTTTACGGTTGAGGCTGTACGCGGCAGCGAAGTTGCAAAAACGAAGTCCGCGGCTCTCTCTGCGACGGCTACCAAAGAGGCTCAGCAGGAATGGAGCAGCATTATATTCGGTACTTCCACCGACACCAAAAACAACGGCTTTGTCGGCAGCGCAAACGACGGGAAAGTTACCGTGTTCTCCGAAAACGGCAAGGGCAAGGTACAGCCCGGCTCCAACGACGGCATTGCGTTCTATTACACCGCAATTCCCGCAAACAAGAACTTCACTCTCCGTGCAAAGGTACATGTTGACAGCTGGACTTATTCCAACGGTCAGGACGGTTTCGGTCTGCTTGCAATGGACAGCGTGCCTGCGGTTATAAGCTCCGAGCCTTTCTGGTCGAACCAGTATATGTTGGCTGTTTCTAAGATGGAATACCGCTGGAACAGCGAATTTGGCGAGGTTGACTTCACAAACAACGCCGATAATCCCAAGTATTCCATGAACCTCGGCGTTGGCGTAAACACAAAGCTCGGAATTGACGAGGCGGGTCTTGAAAAAATCAAGGCTGCGGACGCCGCTTATATCACCGAGGTCTGCGGAGTACAGTATCCGCTTGATTTCACGGCTGTTGACAAGGGCGTTGCGGGCGGCAGCGAAAAGTACAACATCGTCGGCAATATGACAAAGGAAGACAGCTCGCTTACCAATCTCGCGCAGCTCACCGATTTCGATTTTGAAATTCAGAAGAACAACACAGGCTATTTCCTCACCTATTACGGCAAGGACGGCAAGGTTATCGGGCAGCAGAAATTCTACGATCCCGACGCTCTTGAAGTTCTCGACAAGAACAACGTTTATGTCGGATTTTTCGCAGCAAGAAACGCTCGCGCAACATTCTCCGATATAAAAGTTACCATGATTGACCCCAAGGACGACGCCGCTGCGGAAGAAAAACCCGACGACGTTACAAGAGCGGGTCTTAACGTTCATTCCGGCACTCATGTAAACCGCAATGTTTACCCTGCGGAATACACTCCCACCGTTGACGGCAAGGTTGATATTTCCGTAAACGGCAAGTCTGTAGTTACCCGCGACGTTAAGGGCGGTACTGTTTACGAGTCCGCTGTTCCCGTTGCCGAGGGCACTAACAAGGTAGTGTTCACGTTCACTCCCGCGGACGGTCAGAAAGCCTCCACGGTTGAAAAGAGCGTTGTATTCGACACCTACCTCGGCATTCAGACAAATCTGTATGTTTCGCCTAACGGTTCAAAGTACGGCAACGGCACAAAGGATCACCCGCTGGATATTTACACCGCTGTAGGCATTGCAAGAGCCGGTCAGAAGATAATTCTCATGGAAGGCACTTACAAGCTGACGCAGACCGTTAAAATCGAGCGCGGCATGGACGGCGAAGAAAATTCGCTCATCTATATGATCGCTGACCCCGACGCGAAAACTCGTCCCGTGCTTGACGCGGGCGGAAACGCTTTCGAGGTTATAAGAAACGCGGGCGATTACTGGTACTTCCAAGGCTTTGACGTCTGCAACGCGGGCGGCAAGAAACCCGGCTTTGTAGTTGCGGGCAACAACAGCGTTCTTGATAACATCACGGCTTACCACAACACCGATACGGGTATTTTCATCAAGGCTAACAGAGACTCCAACGACCCGAAAGAAAACTGGCCGAAGAACAACCTTATCCTCAACTGCACGTCCTACGGCAACGCCGACAGCGGTATGACCGACGCGGACGGTTTCGCGGCAAAGCTTACCTGCGGCGAGGGCAATGTGTTTGACGGGTGCGTAGCGTACAACAACGCCGACGACGGTTGGGACTGCTATTCTCGTGTAACAAGCGGACCTATCGGCGCGGTAACTATCAAAAACTGCGTAGCCTACAACAACGGCTATCTTGAGGACGGCACAAACGCAGGCGACGGCAACGGCTTTAAGCTGGGCGGCGACAACATCGCTGTTCCTCACAAGCTCGTAAACTCCATTTCGTTCAACAACAAGACCAACGGTATCACCTGCAACTCCGACCCTGCGATTATCGTTGAAAACTGCACTTCCTACAACAACGAGTCTTCCGACGTTACTCTGTACTCCAATGTAACGGGCGTTTCCACCTCGTTCAAGGCGACGGGAATTATCTCGTTCAAGGACGGCAAGATTAAGAGCGGTCTTTCCACCGCTGACAGCCAAAAGATAAGCGGTCAGCCCGAAAGCGACGTCAAGAGCGCGTCCACTTATTACTGGGACGGCTCGAAGTCCGCGAATACCGAGGGCAAGACGGTGACGGCTGATATGTTCAAGTCGCTTACTTTCAAGGGTTCTATCGCGCGCAATGCGGATAATACCATCAATATGGAAGGTTTCCTTGAGCTTAACGACAAAGCGCCCAAGGACGCGGGCGCACGCATGACGGGCACGGCGTCCGAGAAGATTGAGGTAACGCCCGACAAGGACGTTCCCAACCCCAGAACGGGCGTTGAACTCGGCTTTACAATCGCGGTTATCGCGCTTGCAGGCGCGGCGGTATTCGTGCTTATTGCAAAGCGCAGAAAGGCGAACGGATAATTTAAAATCCGCATAACAAACGCGTAAAATTGCTCCCTCGAATTATTCGGGGGAGCAAATTTTATTTAACTTCAATTTGGCGGCTGTGGGGTTTTTCGTTTTCCTTTTTGGGGAGAACGACTTTCAAAACGCCGTTTGAAACGGGCGCGGAACTCGGCTTTACAATCGCGGTTATCGCGCTTGCGGGCGCGGCGGTATTCGTGCTTATGGCAAGGCGCAGAAAAGCACGCTGACTGCAAAACCGCAGCTGAAACACGGCATAAAAATTGCTCCCCGTGTTGGCAGTTAACAGGGTATAGTTTACAGTGAATAGTAAAAGGAGCGTTCGCGAAAGCGAACGCTCTTTTTGATTGTAACAAATAGGGTAGGCTGCCGATAAACTTGCAGACAATCAAATAAATCCGCAAAGCGGATACCATAACTGTGCACTATTAACTGTTAGCTATAAACTGTCAACTGTGCCCTGTAAACTTTCTATTTAACTTCAATCTGGCGGCTGTGGGGTTTTTCGTTTTCCTTTTTGGGGAGAACGAGTTTCAGGACGCCGTTTGAATACGACGCGTCGATAGCGTCCTCGTTGACGTTGGAAATATCAAAGCTGCGGCGGCAGGACGTGAAATTTCGCTCGCGGCGGATATACTCGCCGGTGGGCTTGTTCCGGCTATCGTCGCGCTCGGCAAACAGCGTCAGAACGCTGCCGTTTACGTCGATTTTGATGTCGTCCTTCTCAAAACCGGGCATTTCGCACTCCAGCACATAACGGTCGTTTTCGTCGCGGATATCCGTGGAAAAATGCCGTGTGCCGAGGCTGCCGAAAAGGTCCTTGTCGAAGTCAAAAAACGAGCTTAACCTGTCGTTTCTCTCGTAGGGTGTTATCCCGAACATAAAAATTCCTCCTTTCGGGTTGTGAAAATATTATGCACATTTTTTGGAAGA
Organism: uncultured Clostridia bacterium; assembly: GCA_947625335.1. Lineage (GTDB taxonomy): Bacteria > Bacillota > Clostridia > Oscillospirales > Ruminococcaceae > CAG-115. The sequence goes on from CANQNY010000041.1 coordinate 5,658, forward strand.
ATATTCAGCACGGGCAATATTCCGCAAAATGCTTGACAAATTCTTCCGAATGTGTTATAATGGTAATATTGAACGTGCCGCTGTGGCGAAATCGGCAGACGCAAGGGACTTAAAATCCCTCGGTGGCAACACCGTACCGGTTCAAGTCCGGTCAGCGGCACCAAGTTGAAAGCTACATTTTTAGTGCAAGATGCACAAAGAATGTAGCTTTTTGTTTTATATATTTACTAACCGCAGGCTGAAATATTCCTGCGGTTTTGCTTTTTGGAGGTGATCTTGATGAGTAAACTTAGGGTGGCAGCCTACTGTCGAGTGAGCACAAATCATGAGGAACAGGAGTCAAGCCTTGAAACGCAGATTTCGTATTATGAGAAACTGATTGCAGAACGTGACGATTGGAAATTAGTGAAAATATATGCAGAGCGTGCCTCAGGAACTCAACTAAAGAAACGTCCCGAATTTATAAAAATGCTCAAGGCTTGTAAACATGGAAAAATTGATCTAATTCTGACAAAGTCAATGAGTCGTTTTGGGAGAAACACGTTGGACACATTAAAAACGCTGTATGAGCTTTTCAACTTAGGCGTTAAAGTCTATTTTGAGAAGGAAAACCTTAATAACTATGATAAGGAGATGCGGACCATTATGGGAATTTACGCAGGTTTTGCACAGGAAGAAAGCAAAAGCATGAGCGATAACATAAAGTGGAGTATTCGTGAGAGAATGCGCGAGGGTAAAGTGTGTCTTAACTGCACACGCTTTTTAGGATATGATAAAGATGAGAACGGCAGATTGGTGATAGTTGAATCCGAGGCAGTTATAGTCAGAAAAATATTTGAACTGTATCTTAACGGCTGGGGCGTTCGCAAGATAAAGAAATATCTTGAGGAAAACGGTATCAAAACAGTGACCGGTAAAAATGTTTGGAGTACCTCGACAATTGACCGCATTCTCTCCAATGAAAAATATGTTGGTGATGTGCTAATGCAAAAGAGCTTTACCGAAGACTTTCTCACTAGAAAACGTAAGAAGAATGAGGGTGAGTTGGATATGTACTTTATTGAGAACGACCACGAGGCGATTGTTAGTAAGGAGGCGTTTGAGGCTGTTCAAGATAAGAAGAAACGATAAACCGCAGCTCTAGCCAAATGTCTAAATGAGATAAATTGATTTTCATTTTCATCATCAAAGCGATTTCTCATGCAATTATACATCTTCGTGAGAAAAAATCTCAATAATTTGCAAAAGCCTATTGACAAGTGTTTATATTTATGCTATAATGTTTACAGAGAATATGAAAGGGATTACGTGCTATGTTGCTTCGGTTCAATTTCAAAAACTTTAAATCGTTCAGAGACGACACAACGATTGATCTTACAGCTGCAAAGATTCAAGAATTCAACGACCATGTTGTGCCAATCGGCAACGAGAAGGTGCTTCCTGTTGCTGCCATTTTTGGTGCTAACGCTAGCGGGAAGTCCAATGTGGTTGAAGCGTTTAATTACATGGCAGAATATGTCGCTTTCTCTTTAAACTATGGAGAAGAAAACATCCAAAACGGCAGAAGGGTCAGATACAATAAGCCGGCACCTTTTCTTTTTGATGATGCTACCAAAAACGATATATCGTATTTTGAGGTATTTTTTATCGACTCCGAAAAGGATGGCGCAAAAACGTATCAGTACGGTTTTACTGTAAGTTCGGTTGGAGTTCAAGAAGAATGGTTGAATTACCGCAGCCGTACATCAAGAGGTGACTTTAAACGTATCTTCTATCGTTGTGCGGGAAAGGAACTTAGCTTGAGCGGGATACCCGAAAAATATCGCGAAAATATAACAGTTTCACTTAACAAAGAAACGTTGGTAGTTTCACTTGGAGCTAAATTAAGAATCGACAAGCTTAAAAAAATTAGGGATTGGTTTTTGGCAAATGAATTTGCTGATTTTGGTCACCCAATAAAAAATTTGTTCTTATCGTCAAATATTCCTGAAGGTTTTACCGAAGATGAAAATGTTAGGAAAAGGGTTATACGTTATATCTCAACATTTGATCCTTCAATAATTGACTTCAAAGTGGAAGTAATTAAGACGCACGATGAAGATGACGAAAGTCATATAAAAATTGATGCTGTTCATAAATTAGTAAATTCTAACAAAACCGCCGCAATCCCTTTAGAAAATGAATCAGCAGGTACTCTGAAGATGTTTGCTCTTTATCCAATGCTTGAAAATGTTATGAAAAGCGGAGGCGTGTATTTTGTTGACGAATTAAACGCAAAACTGCATCCTCTGCTGGTTAAAGCTTTTATTACTGCGTTTCTTGATCCCCAACTAAACGTTAACCACGCACAATTAATTTTCACCACTCATGATACTTGGCAACTTGACAGTGGTATTTTGAGACGCGATGAAATATGGTTTACCGAGAAAAACAGCAATGGAATTTCCACCCTATTTTCTCTTTACGGTGTACTTGATGAAAATGGTGTGCAAATACGAAAGGATGAAAACTTTGAAATAAATTATTTACGTGGAAAGTATGGCGCTGTACCAAAACTAAACATGCTCAACTTCTTTTAATAATATTTTGGTGTTATGCCATATTATACGGCAATCAAAAAATCGCATTAAAGCAAAGGAAAAGCCCGAATGAGTAATCAAACGGGCTCATAGAACCGTACTTGTAGTACAATTCACGTGACAATGATATTATACCACAATGACAGAAACTTGTCAAGGATTTTATGCAAATTTTATGCCTAGAAGGGTGGAATATTGAAGGCATCTCCTTATCTATAATGCGTTTTATATAATAACTACTGATTTTGTGTGCGCGTGTGATTGCGCAGAAAGGGGCATGTAAACCATGGCTAATTATATCATAAACAAGAACAAGGATGAAAAAGGTCTTAACGAGGTACATACTACCACGTGCTCTCATCTTCCGAAAACGACAAACTGGGATAATCTTGGATATCACTCGAATGAGGTTGAGGCTGTAAATTATGCCAAGCGTAACGGATACCCTAACGCTGACGGATGCAAATATTGTTGCCCACTGGCACACCACGGTTAAGGAGGAGAGTATGGGAAAGAATTTACCTCACCCCAATGGATGGCAGGTTAAAGGAGAGGGCAATAACAGAGCCACAGTTGTAACACCAACACAGGCAGAGGCAATAGAAACCGCAAGAGAAATTGCTATAAACAATAAATCGGAATTATTGATTCATGGTCAAAATGGACAAATCCGTCAAAAGAACTCTTACGGAAACGACCCACATCCTCCTAAAGGATAAGTGTTTCAACATGCGGTGTTATTTTATATGATACCGCGTGTTTATTTACATTGGGATTTATTTGACACAAATACAATTTGGTTTTTCATAAATTAAGGCTATCTGATTGGTGAGGGAGTGATTTCCTTTGAAGATAGCTTAGAAGATGTTTGAAAGGTAGGTATAATATGATTAATATAGTAATCGATATGCTTTTATCCCAGAAGGGGAAAAATAAAGAAAAAATGTCAATTAAAGAGAAAATATTATTTGGATTAATAGTTTTTGTGATCTTTGCACCATTAACATTTTTGCTTGTGTTCCTTATGGATGCTAATAAGATATACTGGGGAATTATTTCTGCGGTGACATCTCTTGTAATTCCTGTAGTACTGTTTCTATCAGAAAGAAACAGAATAAGCGGTGCGATGGATAGCTACAACGATTATAACAAAAGCTTGGATACGCTTCGCGACATCCTTATTGATTTAAAATACGATAGCAATGGAGTTCCTGGAAATTGGTATTCGAAGAGCAAAATCCGATATTTAATAAGTGAATGTGACAAATTATTGACAGAAAATGCAACCAAAAACAAATCAGTTGACTTTCTTAAATTTATGGTAGTTCCAATTATATCGTTTGTTGCCGGCGTTATAGCAGATAAAGCACCAATAGGGTTGTCTTTATCATTTGCGGTTGTCGCATTTTTATTTGCACTTTCAATATGGGGGATATATGAGATTGTAAAATTTCTGGATGATATTATTTTAAAAAGTTCATCTATCAATACCATAAAAAATGTAAGAGATAAACTTAAGGATCTTCAGGAAAGAGATTTTAAAAATGAAGATAAATAGCTACTGAAACTTAACTCTGTGGTTTGGACAACAGCAAGTGTTTTGATATTTTTTTCTAATTCGACTTTACAGCAAATCTATTTGGATTTCAAAATGATCATCGAGATTGGAAATCCGAAAGGCTGAATGCGAACAATCAAAGTCCAATTTAAAAGATATAAATCCATATAATATTGAGAATTATTATGAAGTTATCTTTTGGAAGTGCATCACATTATGCGTTTGATGGTTTTGAGTTTTTACTTTTACGAATGTAGTAAAACCTATTTGGTAACGATATGGCACACGCTGAAGTCTACTGTTTCACAGTAGACTTCAGCGTTGCACAATTTTGCTTGCTTCGCTCGTAAAACCGTAAAAATGTGCACCACCCAAATGCAGTTTTGGTATATAGGTTATAAAATCTTTTTTGTAAAGGTTAGACAGCAGGGCATAGCCCTGCACCGTCTCCCAGTAAGACGTCGTTCTTACTGGGAATGTTGTTTTCTGTACGGCTATTACGAAAATCTTTTTCGTAAAGGATAGACACAAGGATAATGCGTTGACCGTCTCCCAGCAGGGGTCGCTCTGCCGGGTTTGTTGTTTTCTGTACATCGGAAGTGTAGACGAAGGCTCGTCAACTTTTCCTCTTTGTAACAATCAAAAACCTGTTCGCGCAAGCGAACACCTACTACTGTTCACTATACCCTATAAACTGTAAACTGCAAAAAATCCCCCGCGTGGTGGTGCAAATATGCGCCTGCATAACCAAAAAACTTTTTCACCCCCCTTGACAGCACAATATTTTTCCTGCTATAATTTAGTTAAGAGTTTTAAATCCCAAAATTCACGAAAGGAGATACTGCTTTTGGCAAGGAAAACTTATCCGGTTGCAATGGAAGTCGCGGGAAACACCGCGATATGGACAAGACCCGACAGCGGCGACTCCCCGTGCAGTTACCCCGCGCCGACCTTTTCCGCTGTCCGCGCACTTTTTGAGAGCGTGCTTTGGGGTCCTGACGTGCTTGTAATTCCGCGAAAAGTCGAGTTGTGCAGCGTGCCTGTTTTTCACTCCTATGCTACGAATTACGGCGGACCATTACGCATAGGCAAGGATATAAAAGAGGGCAACAATCGCCAGATGTTTGCGACTGTTTTGCTTGATGTTTGCTATCGGCTTTATGCTGATGCAGTTCCAAATCCGAACAAGGACAATTTGCCCCAATCCGCCAGAAAGTGGGACAGCGCAACGACTTCCCCCGGTCACGCTTATCAGGAGATTTTCAATCGTCGTTTGGCGCGCGGGCAGTCTTATGCAACACTTTCGCTTGGGTGGAGTGAATTTACCGTGTCGTATTTCGGACCGTTTCGCGAGAGTACGCGCGTGTGCTCAGACCTTCCCGATATTCATATTCCGTCAATGCTCAGAAGCGTATTTAACGACGGCTATCGTTCGCAATACCGCGCGGTTTATGACACCGATCTTGTCATTCATGGCGGCGTTCTGGAGTTTCCGAGGAGGGACTGTCCGTGATAAATGAACTGTATAATTTGTCCAAGGCAATGAACAGCGCTGGCGTCAAGGCGAATGTCTGGAACAGAAAATACATTCCAATTCCGAATATAACAGCCAAACAGCCTTGCTATCGAATTACCATACAAGGCGGAAAGGTTTTGGAAATATCGTCTGTTGACAAGGAACTCGGCAAGCTTTTACGCAAATACGGCACAAATCACGGCACTTTTCCGTCAATGAATTTAACCCCGCTGTATCTTGTGACCGACGACGCAACAAAGGACGCGATTTCAAAAATTACCGCGGAGTCGCTGGACTCTGATAAACTTGAAGAAATCCGCAGTTGGTGTCAAAAGGACAACTGGGATAATAAAAATTTCCGCAGTTTGTACAAAAATCACATGGAAAGCACTCCAAATGAACTTGAAAAGTTGGTACCGGATTTTGAACCGCTGAAAATTCTGACAGAGGAAATCCGCCTGTTTATCGACCCGCAGACGTTTCATCGCGAGCTTGAAAACACGGCTTTTGCAATGCTTTCGGAACGCAGGGATATTTCGCTTGCGCTGGGTATTTTGTTCCTTTGCAAAGATGAAATTAAAAAAGGAAAAACCAACAAAGACAATATAAGCGTTGCGCTTGAAACGCCGCGCCTTGTGGAGATGGGAATTCCGGCAGTCAGCGATATGTTTGTAACCGAGCTGAACACGGCACTTCTCGCGTCAGAAGACGAGAACGGCGCAGACGCAGGCGAATTGGACGCATTCGGTTCGGCGTATTCGCCGATAGACGACCCAATGCCTCAGGTAAAACTGTCGGGTTTTACTGTTTCACTTCGCACTATGTTTAAAGCGCATGAATGTCAATTCAGATACGGGCGGATTGAAAGCGCAAGCTATCCGATTTCCTCGGAAAATCGGAAAAATCTTCAGGCGGCTTTAGAATGGCTCGGCAGCGAGGAACAAAAGGATAAAACATGGACTGTCACCGATAAATCCGAAATACTTTTCGCTTATCCGTCGCACCTTCCCAAATCGCCGTTTTCGTTTGTAAATACATTTTCGTGCAGCGGTGGCAGAGTTTTTTCGGCATGTGCAAAGGGTCTTATAGATGAACTTCGGCACGGAAAGGAAATAGGCTCAGACGCAAAAGCCGACGGACTTCAGATTTTCGTTTTGAATAAACTTGACAAAGCGCGCACAAAGGTCATGTATTCCCGTCAGACCGACGCGCGGGAACTTGAAGTGATGAGCGAACGGTGGACGGCGGGCGGAGAAAATCTCCCCGAATTTCCGTTTGAGAAACCGGAAGTTATTTTTCCGATAACTGCTGCTGATGTGCTGAACCGCTTTTGGAAACAAAACGGCGAAATAACTACACAAAAATACACGCCCATTCCACCGTACCATGGAATTCGGCTTATGTTGGAACCCGCTGTTTCAACCGTTGCCGACCTTCGCCTTATAGTGAACCAAACAACGGCACTCGGCACGTTCCTCGGCAATAAAATGGCAGTCGGAAAGCCGCTGAATGACGAGAAATTTGTCAATTGCATAAAAGAGATGCTCTCGCTTGCGGGAATATTGCTCTATCGCGCGGGCATACGAAAGGAGAATTATATGGAGGATCTACCCTACCTTTTCGGGCAGCTTTTAAAGGCGTCAGATGAGCTTCACACGCTGTACTGCCGTGTTGTTCGCGGCGGTAATTTGCCGACACAGCTTGCGGGGAGCGGAATGTACCGTTCTGCGGCGGAGTATCCCGTTCGCACGCTGAATATGCTCGGTACAAGAATGAACCCGTATATTACCTGGGCAAAGTCTTATCGCACGAAGAATGAAAACGCCAATGGAAAAGAAAGCTGGCGTGCGGCGTGGCTTTTATCGCTTTATGAAAATATAGCGTCGGATCTGCACAAGGCGTGGAAGTCCGACATACACTTCGGCGACGCGGAGAAAGCGCAGCTTTTTATAGGCTACCTTGCAAATTTCCCGAAAAAAGAAAACGCAGAAAACAAAAAATTAACGGAGGATTTAATCGATGAGCAATGAAATAAAAAGAGCATTCGGACTGCTTGTAATTGAAGTAGTAAACTCAAACCCGAACGGCGACCCCGACCGCGAAAGCGACCCGCGTCAGCGTGATAACAGCGGGTTCGGCGAGATTTCGCCCGTGTCGTTCAAGCGCAAGCTGCGCGACCTTCTGGAGGATCATAGTTCGCCGTTTTTCAGGGCGCTCCCCAAGAAATTTTTAGACAACGAAAGCCGCTACAACATTCTTGAACAGCGCGGGCGCGACCGTGAAACGATAAAAAAAGAAATGGGCAAAGACCCCTCTAAGTTTATGGAAAGTGAATTTGTCAGCAAATACTGGGACGCTCGCGTTTTCGGAAACACATTCCTTGAGGGCGGCAGCGACAAAGGCTTTATAAAGAGCGGCGTTGTGCAGTTCGGAGTCGGCGTTTCACTTGCCCCGATAAATATTCTTCGCGAAACGAACACCAACAAAGCGGGCGTTGAGGAGGGCAAAAATTCTGGAATGGCTCCGCTCGCTTTCAGAGTTGCGGAACACGGAGTTTATACTATGAGTTTCTTTGTAAATCCGAATTATGCCCACAAAACAGGCTGTACAGCGGACGACATCGAACTGTTAAAACTGCTTATTCCGTATGCTTATGATATGAACCGCTCCGCTATCCGCCCCGATGTACGCATACGTCATGCATGGTACATAGAACACAAAAACCTTCTTGGCAGCTGCCCCGAATACCTGCTTAAAGATGCTCTCACTCCGAAAAAACTCGGCATCCCGGAAGAACCCTCCACGTCTTGGAGCGATTACGAGGACGCGACCGCTCTCCCGGAGGAGCTGTTGAGCCGTGTGGATAGCTGCGTTGACCTTGCGGCAAAATGAGAGAAAAATATCTTGCTCACAGCGCAAAAGGCGGCTTTGCGGCGCAGTCATATCAGGCGCATGTGACTGCCGTCACCGACAATGCCGCCCGTTATGCCGCGAAAGCTGAGGAATACTCAAAAAAATTCAGCGGCGAACTTGAGCGTATCGTGAGAAATGCCGCCTCGCTCCACGACCTTGGTAAACTTCTCGAAGAAAATCAAGCGGTGCTTCGCGCGGCTGACGAAAAGCACGCGCATCTTCCTATAAATCACGTTGACGCGGGGTGCGCCGAATTGCTTTCAGAGGGCGCGGCGTACTCCGCGCTTGCGGTTTATTCCCACCACAGGGGACTTCCCGATTTTTCGGAGGAATTCGCTCGCAAAGATTTGATTTTTCGCGACAATAAAGCCGATGTGCGCAAAATTGTCGACAATTCGCTTTCGGAACTTCTTTTAAAGCACAAAACTCTTTGCCCGAACGAAATTACAAAGCCCGAACTTCGCGTTAACGGCAATCCTATGTTTTTTAGAATGGCATTGTCCTGCCTTGCCGACGCCGACCATTCCGACACGGCGGGAGTTTACGGAGGCGCGGTGAATGAAAGCAGCATACCGCTAAGAGCGCAAGAACGTCTTGACGCGCTTGACAGATACGTCAATTCCCTTAGCGGCGATGATAAACGCAGCATACTTCGCACAAAAATGTATAATGTGTGCCGAAATACAAGCGCAAATACGCCTTTTTCTGTCTGCGACAGCCCCGTGGGTTCGGGGAAAACTACCGCTGTTATGGCTAATCTTTTAAAGCAGGCAATAGAGAATAATTCGCGGAGAATATTTGTAATTCTGCCGTTTACAAACATCATAAAACAGTCGGTAAGCGTATACAGAAAAGCGTTGACGCTGCCAGGCGAAAATCCCGAAGATGTCGTGGCTGAACTGCATTTTCGCGCTGATTTTCAGAACGAGGACAGCCGCCGCCTGACTTCTCTTTGGCGTGCGCCTATTATTGTAACAACGGCGGTAGCGTTTTTTGGAACGCTTTCATCTTCAAAACCGTCCGCTTTAAGGCGACTTCACGAGCTGCCCGGAAGTGTGATTTTGCTTGACGAGGCGCACTGCTCATTACCGATAAAACTGATGCCGCTGGCGTGGCAATGGATGAATATCCTTGCCGAGGACTGGGGCTGTCGGTGGGTGTTGGCGTCGGGGTCTTTGGTGCGTTTTTGGGAACTCAAAAGCTTAAATACACTTAAATTGCCGCGCCCCAAGATGACGGAACTTACAAACGGCGAACTTCACAAAGACCTTTTTGAATACGAGGCAGGGAGAGTGACGTTTCGCGCCGTGCAGCACGCGCTTACTCGCGGAGAGCTTATAAATACCGTACAGGAAAGCGCAGGACCGCGGCTTTTAATTGTCAACACAGTACAGTCGGCGGCAGTAATAGCTGAGGATATTTGCGCCGAATACGGACGGCAATGTGTTGAACATTTATCAACGGCTCTTAATCCGCACGACAGAGACGCCGCTGTGCAGCGCATTATGGATCGTCTTGCGGACAAAAATGACGCGAACTGGACGCTGGTGGCGACTTCGTGCGTTGAGGCGGGCGTGGACTTTTCGTTCAGAACGGGTTTTCGCGAAAACTCTTCATTGCTCTCGCTTTTGCAGTCGGCGGGCAGAGTAAACCGCCACGGGGAGTACGGCGTTGCCGAAATGTGGAGCTTTTCACTTGTTGATGATAAAATGCTTACTAAAAACAAAAGCCTGAAGTATTCCGCCTTGGTGCTTGAAAAGTATTTAAAAAGCGAGATTGAGATTACTTCGGAACTCAGCACAAGCTCCCTTGAAGACGAAATAACCGTTGAGGGCGGAGTGACATTAAAGGAGATAAAACATTTTATCGCTCTTGAAAATGATATGAGTTTCAGCAGTCTCGACAAAGAATTTGAGCCTATCGAAAGCGATACCGTAATTGCATTAACAGATGACCGTATTGCCGATAAGATCGCGCACGGCGGCGGCAATCCGCACCTTATTCAAGCATACTCCGTGACCATACGCCGCAGCAAAACAGCAACGTATGAATTATCCGAAATCCTGCCCGAAGTCTACCGCTGGACGCTCGGTTATGATGATTTTCTGGGATATATGCGCGGCGTGCTTGACAAGCGGAAATTTGAAACGGGTTTTCTGAATGTTTGAGGCGGTTGCAGCTATTTCACGGATTGAATAAGCAGCAACTAAGGAGGAAAATTAACATGGCAAAAAACTTTGCTGCAAACCTTAAATTGTATTATGTATTCTGAAGAAGAATTTTTGAAACTTTCGGGAATTCAGCATTTCGCATTCTGCCGCCGTCAATGGGCTTTGATACATATTGAAAATCAATGGGAGGAAAATTTCCGCACCGCCGACGGCAGGATTTTACACGGCAA
>CANQNY010000042.1 GCA_947625335.1 uncultured Clostridia bacterium
GAATTCCCAGAAACGAGGAATTTGTGACCACGCAAGCCGATAACCTCTACCCTTGCGGCGAGGGCGCGGGTTACGCGGGCGGGATAATGTCCGCGGCGGTGGACGGGATTAAAACCGCTTTGAAGATTATGGAGAAATACAGACCGAAATAAAACCCGCTCGGAGAGCGGGTTGTTTTGTTTTGAAGATAAATTCTGAACGCATAGCCTAACGTCATAAACTTTTGTCCACACTACCGCCGTACAGAAAAGGGCGTTTGAAAATATGCCGCCTATGCTGGGAGACGGTCAAGGACTTGTCCTTGCGTTGTCGTACACCGCGTGGTTTGTAAATTCGTCGATACGGTCGGGCAAATCGTAAATTATATCCAAATCGGGATTTTGCATTTTCGCGGAGTCCAAAACAATAATTACAGTTTGCATAATTTCCTCCAAAATCGCTGTGAGCGTTATTTTCAAATTTATTATACAACTTTTTCCCTCTGATTTCAAGTATTTTTCATAAAGCTATTGAAATATTCTTATAAAAAGTGTATAATGAAAACAGCAGTTTTTTATTTTAAATCATAAAAGGAGAGTTCACAATGAAAAACATTACGGAACAGCTGATTTTGTCGCTTGCGCCGAACCCCGCGGCGGCGTCTAACGGCAAAAAAATCGCGAATTCGGGCGGGTTTGTAAAGCTCTGCCGCTCGGCGGACGACACTTTCTTTATGGGCGAATGTAAGGGCAGCGGCAAAAATCCTTACATCACCTCCGCGGACTACATAGACGAAAATCACCCCGTTTTCCGCTGCTCGTGTCCCAGCAGGCAGTTCCCCTGCAAGCACTCGCTGGGGCTTATGTACGAGATGATGTCGGACAAGGCGTTTGAAGTGTGCGAAATTCCTGAGGACATTCTCTCAAAGCGGGCAAAGATTGCCGCAAAATCCGCTAAAGCGACAAAAGAAGACGCTCCCGAGAACGCGGAAAAGGCTGCAAAGAAAACCGCCGCTGCGAAAAAGACTTCCAACTCCGCAAAAATCAAGAAACTCAAAAAGCAGCTTGAGGGTCTGGAGCTGTGCGAGAAAGCTGTAAAAGAGCTTATCTCGGCGGGTCTGGGAACTATGGGCGGCACTTCCCTGTCGAATTATCAGGATTTATCCAAACAATTCGGCGACTACTATCTTATCGGCATTCAAAGGCTGTTCAACCGCCTTATTATCGAAATTACCGAGTATCAGAAAGATAACCTCGAACAGCATTACGACAACGCAATAGACGTGCTTGAAAAGCTGAATTCGCTTATCAAAAAATCGCGGAAATACATCACCGAAAAAATCGAAAACGACGACCCCGCCGCGGACGATACTCCGCTTTACGAGGAACTTGGAGGAAACTGGAAACTTGTCGAGCTGGAGGCTGTCGGAAAGTGCGAGAAAGACGCGCGGCTTACGCAATTGTCGTTTAATGTGGCGTTCGATGAGGCAAGGAAAGAATTTATCGACACGGGGGTTTGGGTTGACCTCAAAAACGGCAAGATTTTCCAAACCAAGAACTTCCGACCGCTGAAGTCGCTCAAACACGTCAAAGCGGACGATTCCGTGTTCGGGGCGGTTAATGTGCCGTCGATGGCGGTTTACCCCGGCGACGGAAATGTCCGCGTGAGGTGGGACAACGCGGAATTTACCGAGCTTTGCGACGATGATTTTAAGACCCTGCGCTCGTTTGCGGCAAATTCCGTCAAGGACGAAATAAAGAGCATACGAAATTTCCTGCAAAACGCCATGTCAAGCCCCGTGATTTACAAGCTTGTCGCGTTTGAGAAAATCGGGAAAATCGGCGATAAAACCGTTCTTAAAACCAAAGGCGGCGATAGCGTAGCTTTGTGTGATTTTGCCGAATTTGAGCCTACGACCGACAAAATCGAGGCTCTGCCGAGCAAAAAACTTCTCAAAGACGGCGTTATGCTGTGCGGTTTTCACTACGACCTCGAAGAACGGAAGATTTCCGCACAACCGCTCTGCATTATCCCCGACGGCGAAAATTCCGTTGTAAGACTGCTTTACTAAGGAGGTAAATTATGGATACTACACCTATTTTTGAACTTCGCGAACAGCTGCGTTCGGCGGCGATTGCGGGAGCAAATCTGCTTTCGGAGAATTTCAGGCTGAAAAAGGCTGTCGGCGCGATAGAACCGCTTAAAAATGCGTCGCCCGTTTTCGGGAAGATTTTTGAGCTTTCAAGCAGCCTTGTTTCGGGAAAATGCGAGGACGCTGCGGGCACGCTGCTCGACGCGCTGACGCTTACGGATTCGGTGACGGTGGCTTTGGCGGGATATGACGTTCAAGGGGAACTTGAAGAAATTCCCGCGGCGGAGTTTTCGGCGAATGTAACAAACGCGCCGTATTCCAAACTGTCCGTGCTGATAAACGCTCTCACAAAGCCCGGCAGCGGGCAATACAACATCGTTCGGCAAGCTGTCGAAGAAAAATCCGAGCTGTTCGGGGACTACCGCGTTAAACCCGCGCTTGTAAAGGGCTTGGGAGCGTCTTATTCCGACCTTGCGGATATGGTTTACGAGATAATCGAGGGTATGGGAGAAGATATGGTCCCGCTGCTCCAAAAAGGCTTTGACCCTAAGGGCAAAAAGGAGACGATTAGGCGCATTACGCTTATAGATACGCTTGGGAAAGAGAAAGCGAACGACTTTTACCTTGAAAATATCCCGCTTGCGGAGAAAAATGCGAAGAAACTGCTTGTGCGCGCGCTAAGGCACGACGTGAACAACGCCGACAAACTGATAGAATTCACCAAAACCGAAAAAGGCGCGGTAAAAGAGGAGGCGTTTTACACGCTGGCAAGGCTTGACTGCGACAAGTCGCGGGAATTCTTTGAGGAAATGGAGAAGAAAAATCCGCAGGAAACGCTTGAATACTTGCGGTTCAGCACCTCGGACTGGTCAAGCAGGCTTGCCGCGAAGATTGGCAACCGTTTGCTTGACAACAACGACGGCGGAAGTTACAAAACCGACGGATACGGGGTACATATCGAATACGTCGCGTTCAGCGGGAAAACGGGCAAGGACGTTGCGGACTTTTTAAGGCGCGCCTGCGAAAAGGACGGCGACAAGCAGGAAAAATTGAGCATAAGAGGGCTGGTAGACATCGCGCTGTGCAATACCGTCGCTATGACGCAGGACAAGGACATGTGCGCCCTTGCAATGGAATTTGCAAAAAAATACCCCGACAGGACTTTTTCAGAGTCGGAATTTTATGCTATGGTAATCGGCACGGACGACTGCACGGATCTGCTTAAAAAGCGAATTCTCGAAACCAAAAAATTTGTTGAACACGACAAGAGAAACGGCGTTGCGGTGGGCTCGGCGATTACCAAAATCGAGCGCATAAAGCTTATAAACGGAAAATACTGCATGACCTACAAGCTGTACGACAGCCGTGACGCCGAACCCTCAACGCATGAATACTACGTTATCCCGCTAAATCAGCCGATACGGGAGAAGTGGATAGATATGCTTATAAGCTGCGACTGGTATCAGTCTGACCTGTTTTTGGAATACCTTTTCGACAAAAACGACAAGGAGATGTACGAAAAGGTCAAAAACCGCTATGTGAAGAAAATTCTCGACAACGAGGACGTAACAACGCGCCTGTGGATGATGGAGGCGTGCGGTATGCGGAATATCGAGGGGCTGGTTTGCGAGTATTACAAGGCTAATCACATGAAATTTTCGGATAAATACAAGGACGCATACAACATCTTAAGATACATTAACGCAGATTACGACTATCTGTGCAAGGAAATTGACGACCTTGAAAACTACGCTAAGGCTAACAATATAAAGCTGAACCTCGATCTGGAGGATTTGCGTGAGTTTATAGAGCATTACTGGACGCCACAACACTGATCAGACTGCCGATAAAGCCTCATCTACTTCGTCAGCAGCAATGCAACAGCCACAAAGGCTAGTTGCATTACTGCTTCCTCGTATCTGAAGCTTTCTAGGCAGTCTGAGTGTAGATTTAATTATACTTAAAGGAGAAATTTATGGACAATTCGATTTTAAGACTTCCTGCGGAACAGCTATTTGAAGATGAGCTGAACGCGCTTATCAAAGCGGAAAAAGACCCCGTGCCCGAGGGCTGGAGAATGTCGCCGAAGTCGGTGAAAACCTACATCTGCGGCGGCAAAGTCGGGAAAACCGTTATCACGCCGAAATACATAGGTCACGAACGCTTGGTTGAGATTGCGATTGCGACGCTTGTAACCGACCGCGCTTTACTCCTTATCGGAGAACCCGGAACGGCGAAAAGCTGGCTGTCCGAACACCTGACGGCGGCGATAAACGGCAACTCCTCGCGCGTTATACAAGGCACGGCAGGCACTACCGAGGAGCAAATCCGCTATTCGTGGAATTATGCTATGCTTATCGCAAACGGACCGTCCGAGGCGGCAATGCTGAAAAGTCCCGTGTTTACGGCTATGGAGGACGGAGCTATCGCGCGTGTGGAGGAAATTTCGCGCTGCGCGTCCGAAGTTCAGGACACGCTGATTTCCCTGCTTTCGGAAAAGCGGATTTCCGTGCCCGAATTATCGCTCGAAGTTCCCGCGAAAAAGGGCTTTTCGATTATCGCTACCGCAAACACCCGCGACAGGGGCGTAAATGATATGTCCGCGGCGCTGAAAAGGCGTTTCAATATAGTGGTTCTGCCTGCGCCGGAGACTTTGGAAGAGGAAATGAACATCGTTAAAACAAGGGTTGAGCAATTGTCTTCAAGCCTTGACCTCAACGCCGCTTTGCCGAAAACGGAGGTTATCGAGAAAATTTGCACTATCTTCCGCGAACTGCGAAACGGCGAAACTCTCGACAAAAAACAGAAAGTAAAAACCACCGCGGGCGTTTTGTCGACCGCCGAGGCTATTTCCCTGCTGTGCAACAGCATGGCTTTAGCGGGGAGTTTCGGCAGCGGCGAAATTTCCGACGAGGATATTGCGGCGGGACTTCAGGGAGCGGTTGTAAAAGACGACGACAAGGACGGCGTTGCGTGGAAGGAATACCTTGAAAACATCATGAAAAAGCGCGGCGCGGCGTGGAGCGGGCTTTACAAGGCATGCAGGGAGCTGAACGAATGATAAACTTCTTCGGAATACGCCACCTCTCCCCCGCGGGCGCGTTTTATCTGCGTGAATTTCTCGAAAATACGCGTCCTGAGCTTGTCATTATAGAAGCTCCCGCGGATTTTGAGGACGTGTCGAACGACATTGTCCGTCCCGAAACAAAGCCTCCGTTCGCAATTCTGGCGTACACAAAAAGCGTTCCCGTGAGAACTGTTCTCTACCCGTTCGCGGAATATTCGCCCGAATATCAGGCTATTTTATGGTGTCACGAGAACAATGTTCCGTTTCGGTTTATGGATCTTCCGTCGGAAACGTTTTTGGCGCTTGCAGACGAGAGAATTCGTAAAATTGAACAGCTTGAAACCGACGAAATTGACGAAACCGAACCGGTTGAACGAAAACCCGACGTTTACGAAATGCTTGCGGAAAAAAGCGCGGACGGCTCTCACGAAACGTTTTGGGAGCGAACTCTCGAACAATGCGCGGATTTTTCGGCTTATCACGAGGGCGCGAACCTTTTCGGCGCGAAAATTCGTGAATTTTCCGAAAAAGACGAGTTTGACGAAAAGGAAACAAAGCTGCGCGAAATTTATATGCGCTGTGTTATCCGAAACGCGGTAAATGGCGGCGTTTCTCCCGAAAAAATCGTTGTGGTAACGGGAGCGTATCATGTCGAGGGGCTGAAAACGTGGGAAAATGACGAAAAGCTCCCCGAACTGCCCGCCGCGGAGTCTCTGCACACGCTTATGCCGTACTCGTATTACAGGCTCTCAACGCGGTCGGGTTACGGCGCGGGAAACAAAGCTCCCGCGTATTACGAGCTTATCCGGGAGGGACTTATTCGCGGGGACAGACTGTATCCTGCCTATGCATATCTTTCCAAAATTGCCGAAAAAACGCGCGAAAACGGCGGCGCGGCGTCCTCGGCGCAGGTAATCGAGGGCGTGAGGCTCGCGGGCTCGCTTGCAAAAATGCGCGGTGGGAATATCCCAACGCTCCGCGATCTTCGCGACGCCGCCGAGACCTGTATAGGCGAGGGCAGTTTTGCGGCGGTAAGCGTTGCCGCGGCGGACGCAGAAATCGGCACGAAAATCGGCGAACTGCCCGAAGGCGTTTCGAGAACGAGTATTCAGGACGATTTTTACCGCCTGCTGAAAGACCTGAAACTCGAAAAATACCGCTCCGTAACAGCGCAGGACCTGAAACTCGATCTTCGCGAGAATATTAGGGCAGGCTCGGAAAAATCGGCGTTTCTCGACCTTTCACGCTCGTTCTTTTTGCACAAACTGCGCGTGCTGGGAATAAATTTTGCGGAATATGTCCCGTCGAAGCAGGAAAACGCCACCTGGGCGGAGGAATGGAAAATTTGCTGGACGCCTGAGGCGGAGATCGCGCTGGTGGAATCCGCGCTTAAGGGCGATACCGTCGAGCTTGCGGCGGCGTTTCAGCTTAAAGAACAGGTTGAGCATTCCGACGAGATGTCCGTTATCGCAAAAGCCGTGGAGGACGCGTTCTGCTGCGGAATGTCCGCGGCGGCGAACTACGCGGTCGGCGCGCTGCAAAGAGCCGCCGTTGACGCGGTGTCGTTCGAGGAGCTTGCAAAAACGGCGTTCAGCCTGTCAAATGTGATAAACTACGGCGATATACGCCGCGCGGACTGCTCGGAGATTATCCCTATTTTACAGCAGATATACCTGCGCGCGTGCCTTGTTATGACGGGAGCGTGCGTGTGCGACGACGCGGCTTGTTCTGCTGTTGCACAGGCTGTCAATATGCTGAATTCGGTGGAACTCGCGCAAAACAGCCTTGACACGGAAAAATGGCTCTATGCACTTCGCGAAACTGCGCGGCGCGACGACCTTAACACGAAACTTTCGGGGCTTTGCGCGGCAATTCTCCTCGAACGCAATCAGATGACCAACGACGAGCTTAAAACCGAGGTGTCAAGGCGGCTTTCAAAGGGCGTTCCCGCCGATTTGGGAGCAGGGTGGTTTGAGGGGCTGACGCTTAAAAACCGCTACGCGCTTATAGCCCGTTTATCGCTGTGGGAGAGCCTTGACGAGTATCTCGAGTCGCTTGACGACGAGGAGTTCAAACGCGCTTTGGTGTTCCTGCGGCGGGCGTTTGCGGATTTTTCGGCTGCCGAAAAGGATTCCATAGCCGAAAATCTCGGCGAAATCTGGGGGCTGAACGGCGAGGAAGTAAGCGAAGTCCTGAACGCGAAACTTGACGAAACCTCGCAGGAAACAATCGACGCGCTAGCGGACATTGATTTTGATTTATAGGTGAAATTATGGACAAAACAGCACAAATGCAGCGTTGGCGGCTGATTCTCGGGCAGGAGAGCGAAAACCGCCTCTCGGGAATGAAAATGCCCGCCCTTTCGGACGAGCAGGATCTTATGGACTCCGCGCTTGCGGCGATATACAACAAGAGCGAAAACGGCGGTTTCGGGAATGCGGGCGGCGCGGGTCACGGACCGTCAAATCCGCAGATTTCCCGCTGGCTGGGCGATGTGAGAACGCTTTTCGACAAGGAAATTGTAAAAGTCATACAAAACGACGCTATGACGCGCTGCGGCTTGAAACAGCTTATCTTCGAGCCTGAAATTCTCGAAAACACCGAGCCCGACATCTCCCTTGCAAGCGCGATTTTAACGCTTAAGGATATGATCCCGAAACGCTCGAAGGACAGCGTTCGCGAATTTATCCGAAAGATTGTTGAGGATATTAACAAGCTGCTCGAACAGGACATTCGCCGAGCAGTCACCGCCGCCGTCAACCGCCGCGAACACTCTCCGATACCGTCTGCGTCGGCGCTGGACTACAAAATGACAATCCGCCGAAATTTAAAGCACTACTCCCCCGAACTTCGCACCATCGTCCCCGAACATTTCTACTTTTTCGAGCGCGCAGCCGTCTGCGCCGCAAGCAAGTGGAACATTATCCTCGACATCGACCAGAGCGGCTCTATGGGGGAATCGGTCATTTATTCGTCGGTGGTAAGCTGCATTCTCGCGAGTATGAGTTCCGTCAAAACGCGCGTTGTGGCGTTTGATACGAATATAATCGACCTTACCGACAAATGCTCCGACCCCGTCGATTTGCTGTACGGATTTCAGCTCGGCGGCGGCACGGACATTGACAAATCGGTGGTGTACTGCCAACAATTCATAGAAAACCCGAAAAAGACCCTCTTTTTCCTCATCTCCGACCTTGACGAGGGCGGAAACCGCGCCGCGTTCATTCGGCGAATGGAGGAAATGAAACTGTCCGGCGTGACCGTGGTGTGCCTGCTGGCTCTTGCCGACCGCGGAAAGCCCTATTACGACGCGGCTGTCGCGGGGAAACTCTCAAAGCTCGGCATACCGTGTTTTGCGTGTTCGCCGCAAAAGCTCCCCGAACTGCTCGGACTGGTGCTTAAGGGGCGCGACCTCTCACAATTCGCAAAGGACGCGGAAAAAATCGAGTAATTTCATTTTATTATCGTGCAGGTGAAATAACCCGTTTTTGGGATTTCATCTTCGGGATAAAATAACCTTTCGCCGTCGAGACCTACGTTTTCGGCGGCGTATTTTTCCCCGCTGATGTTTTGTTCACAAACGCCTTTCATCACAACGCGGGTTGCATTGAGGGACAAAAGTTCTTTCTCGTTTTCACAGCCTGCGGGAATTATCACAAGCGGCTGTTTTCCGCTTACAAGCGGTATTCCGAGAGCGGCTGCCGCGGCGCAAAACGAAGTTACTCCCGCGATAACTTCCACCGAAAAACCGCGATTTTTCACATAATCGGATATGTAATGAAAAGTTGAATACACCGAAATATCCCCTAAGCACACAAACGCCGCGTCCTCGGTTTTTAAAATCTCCGAAAGGGTCTCGGCGGCTTTTTCGTGGGATTTGGAGAGCTTTTCGCGCGCGTTCGTCATCGGAAACGCCAGCTTCACAATCTCTTTCCCCGACAAGTCCACCGCCCGCCCCGCTATCGACAGCGCAAGACCGTCGTCGGGGGCTGCGATAACGCGGCATTTTTCGAGCGTTTTCACGGCTTTCAGCGTTAAAAGCTCCGCGTCGCCCGGTCCTATGCTTACCCCGTAAAGTTTCAAAATTATCACCCCATGTATATTTTACAACAGTTGTGCAAATAATGCAAGTGAAAAAGAAAATCCCCCGAAAAAATTCGGGGGATCGGTTTTAAGAGTTTCCCGTGACCATAAAGACGACCGCCACCGCCGTAACGCCAAGTACGCACAGCGACGAGATAACGTCTACTACGTTTACGGGGACTTCGCGCCGTACTGTAGGGTAGGTTCGGATACATTCCAACGCGCTTTTCCCAAAAGAGACGAATTTATTTGTCAGCCTGTGCAGACTGAAACGCTTTCGCTTTTTGTACCGCATTTAAATGCACCCTTTCGCGTTAATTATTATGTTCCGGCACCTGCGCCTGCACCTGCACCTGCGCCTGCGCCTGCACCTGCGCCTGCGCCTGCGCCTGCACCTGCACCTGCTGAAGCAGTAGCCGTGTAAGCAAGTGCGGGATAAGTACCAAGGATTTCACCGCCGGTGGTGATACCGATCTGGTTATCCTTAGCACCGCTCCATGCGAAAGTACCGTTGGTGAAGTCGGTAGCAGAAGGAATGCCGGTAGGCATTGTAGAACCTGCGTAGTAAACAACGCCGGTAACCTGACCATTGGTCATGTAGATAGTAGCAGCAGCGTCTTTGAAGGTGTACTGGTCAATAATCTGCTCAGCAAGTGCCTTCGAGAAATTATTGGTGCAAGTACCAATCTTCGAGCTTGCAGTACCCGGGAAAGAGTAGTTCGTAGCAGCACTAGTCAGCGAAGACGCAGGAACATTAACAGCAACAGTACCCGAGGTTACGGTGATTGTCCAAGTCTCGGCAGCAGAGGTTCTCTTGATAGAGTAGCCGTTAGTCTCCATGTTGGAAACAAACGCGGTGATAGTGTCCTTGATGCCGGACGCGGTGGAGTTTGCCGAGGTAACTCTGGACTTAGTTACCATGCCCATCATGGTGGGGACAAGAATTGCGGCAAGAACGCCGATTATCGCGATTACAACGATCAATTCAACCAGCGTAAAGCCTTTTTTAGCCTTGAGGGCTTGCAGTTTCTTTACCATAGTAAAGACCTCCTATTAAAAAAATTTTGACCCGGTCGGGAACCCCGGCCTGTTGTCTTATATACAACCGCAAAGCGGTCATATCCGTGCATTTTCCCCGTTTTGCGCTTCTGTAATGAGAATAGCTCTAAAACCGTTAAAAACTACTTATTAGTAGTTTTATTTATTACTTAAAATTATACTACTTATGGGTAGTTAAGTCAGGAGAGTATTTAAAAGTTTGTGTAAAATTCATAAAATTTTTTTAAAAATCGGGGGTGTTTTTGTCATAATTTACTATGAGCGCATGAAGCTGCTCCGCGAGGAGCGCGGACTGCGCCAGTGTGATATGGCTGTTATACTCGATTTAACCAATCAGCAGGCATATCAGCGTTACGAAGCCGGGAGGGCTTTAATGCCGATATGGTTATTTATTAAACTGGCGCGGTTTTTCGACGTTTCCGTTGATTATATCTGCTGCCTGACTGATGACAGAAGAAAATACTGGTAAGAAAAAGCTCCGTTAAAGGGCTTATTTTTTTTGCCTTTTTTTAAATTTTTGAAAAATTCCCTTGTTTTTTGGGGAATTTTCTGTTATAATAGATTGAGAGGTGGTTTTTTTGGACAAATTCAATCATTTGATAGATATGGACGATTATACGGTGTCGCAATGGAACGAAATTCTCGAACTTGCCGAAAAAATCAAGCACTCTCCCGAAAAATACGCCGATAAGTGCCGCGGAAAAATTATGGCAACGCTTTTTTACGAGCCGTCCACCCGCACGCAGATGAGCTTTCAGGCTGCGATGATTAGGCTTGGCGGGAATATCATAGGGTTTGACAATCCGAGCAATTCTTCGGTCGCTAAGGGCGAGAATTTGAAAGATACCGTGAAAATTGTCAGCACCTACTCCGATATTCTCGTTATGCGGCATATGCAGGAGGGTTCGGCGAAAGCTGCCGCGCTGAATGCGGACTGCCATGTGATAAACGCGGGCGACGGCGGGCATCTTCACCCGACCCAGACGCTTACCGATCTTTTGACGCTGAAACTGGAGCTTGGGCGGCTGGACAACCTTACGGTGGGAGTCTGCGGAGACCTTAAGTATGGGAGAACCGTGCATTCGCTGGTAAAGGCTCTCTCCTGCTATCCGAAAAATAAGTTTGTGCTGATTTCAACGCCCGACTTAGCACTGCCGTCCTACATAAAAGACGTTATTACGGCGCACGGGAGCAGTTTTACCGAAGTGAAAACCATCGACGGGGCTATTCGCAATCTCGATATGCTTTACATGACGAGAATTCAGCGGGAACGTTTTGCAAGCGAGGCGGAGTACGAGGCGCAAAAGGACGTTTACTGTCTTACAAAGGCGAAAATGCAGTATGCGCGGCGGGATATGATTGTTATGCATCCGCTGCCGCGCGTAAACGAAATAGAGGTCGCTGTTGACAGCGACCCCAGAGCGGCTTATTTTCGCCAGGCAAACAACGGAATGTATGTTCGTATGGCTCTTATTTTGTACACTATGAATAACGTTCCGAAAATCCGTCCTCTACTCACGGGGGAAATCCACAACAACGTGAAATGCACAAACCCGAAATGCGTTACGCAAACGGAACTTTATCTCCCGCACAGCTTTATCAACCGCGGGGATATTCTGGTGTGCGAATACTGCGACGAGAGAATTCTTCTGTAAGCTAATCGACTGAAAAAAATAATCGGACGAGCAATCGTCCGATTTTTTTATCTTAAAATGAAAGTCTGACCCGCAAGCTCGGTCTGACCCGAAGACATCATAACAGTCAGAATTACGTCCGAAATGAAAGTGTAGAGATACGGATTTGAGAGGAAGATAACGACCCATTCGGAGAACTTTGTCGGTCTTATCTTGTAAAAATACAGCGCGGTGATTATCAGCGAGATGAGAATTATCACGAAATCCACGTCCGGGGCGTTTTCGTAATCGAGGAATTCCGACGTTATTGCAACAACGGCAATGGTGCTTATGAGAATTAAAAATCTCGGCAGAAAATACTGCCCCGTGTTTATCCCGACGAAAAGGGTCAGCAAAAACGGCAAAATTCCCCCGAAAACCACGCCCGCCAAAGCCGTCCACTGCATTGGCGTCTGCGGCGAAAAGCCGTAATAGAGAGAATATATACCATATCTGAAAATCGAGCTTACAACGGTCATTATCGGGAAAACCGACGACTCGAAAATCATTCGGGAAGTTAGTCTAAACTTCATATAATTACCTCAAAACCTCAAAAATTAAGGCGTGTAAATCTTTCGACTTACACGCCGATTTTTTATTTTATTTCCCAGACGAATGCCGCCGAATCCGACGACTCAATATCTTCGGGCGTGAATTCGGGCATCGCCATGTTGAGTTTCACGCTATCATCCATGCAATAACGAGTTTCCGACGCAAACATAACTTCCGTCCAGTCATAATTTATCGCGAGAAGTTCTCCCAGAGCCACTCCCGACGCCGCAGCGAGTATCTCAGCCTTTGCGCGGGCATTCTGTGCGGCGGATTTCAAAAGCTCCGCCTTGACCGATTCGGGGTCTTTAACCGTGAACCTCACATCAACCTCCGCTTCGGAACCGCTTTTTGAGATAGCCGTCAGCGTTTTAGAAAGCTTTGCAGCGTCCATATCAAACGACAGCTTCAGCCCGTAAACGCAGGTATAACCCGCAAATTCGCGCTTGTAACGACCGTTCGGCTGTTCAACGTTTTCATAATTCGTTTCAACATTGAACGAAAGCGTCTTAAGCTCCGTTTTATCGAACCCAACGCCTACAACAGCGTCTTCCAATGCGTGAACGCGCTCGTTTGCACCGTTTACGGCGTTTTGATAATCCTTATCGGTAAAGCTTAACCGCAGCGATACGGCTATAAAATCGGGCTTTGTGGACGCGCTGCCCACGCCCTTTACTGTAATTGTTCTGTTATTCATAAAATTCACCAATTAACCGAGTACGGACAGCAACACGCCCGCCGCAACTGCCGAGCCGATAACGCCCGCAACATTCGGACCCATAGCGTGCATAAGCAGGAAGTTCGACGGATTTTCCTTAGAGCCGACCTTCTGCGAAACGCGAGCCGCCATAGGAACAGCCGAAACGCCCGCCGAACCGATAAGCGGATTTATCTTGCCGCCCGAAATAAGGTACATAAGTTTTCCGAGCAGAACGCCGCATGCAGTACCTATGCAGAACGCGATAAGTCCCAGAGCGATAATGAACAGCGTCTTGAAACTCAAGAAATTGTCCGCAACCGCGGTAGCTCCGACGGTTATGCCGAGGAAAATCGTGATTATGTTCATAAGCTCGTTCTGAGCGGTCTTTACAAGTCTGTCGCACACGCCCGACTCTTTCATCAAATTGCCGAACATCAGAATTCCGACCAGCGGAGCCGCCGACGGCACGATAAGCGAAACGATGATAGTAACCGCAATCGGGAACACAACTTTCTCGACCTTGGACACCTCGCGCAGCTGCCCCATTTTAACAGCGCGCTCTTTCTTGGTGGTCAAAAGTTTCATAATAGGCGGCTGAATTACCGGCACGAGAGCCATGTACGAATACGCCGCGACAGCTATCGAACCGAGCAGCTGGGGCGCGAGTTTCGACGTAAGATAAATAGCCGTAGGACCGTCCGCGCCGCCGATTATCGCGATAGACGCAGCCTCTTTAAGAGTAAACGGAGCAATTCCCGTGAGGTTCAGCACGCACGCGCCGAGGAACGTGAAGAAAATACCGCCCTGCGCCGCAGCACCCAGCAAAAAGCTCTTCGGGTTCGCGATAAGCGGACCAAAGTCGGTCATAGAGCCTATCCCAAGGAATATAAGCGGCGGATAAATCTGAAGTTTAACGCCCAGATACAGCATATCCAGCAAACCGCCGTCGTGCAATACCCGCCCGTAATCCAGCGAGGTCTCTTTCGTGAAATTTACGAGGATATTCGCCCCGTTTTCAACATATTCGGGAGCGAAATACGGGTTTGTCGCAGGATTCCAGAGTTCGGGGTGATAAAGTCCCGTAAGAGGCAGGTTTGTGAGCATCATACCGAAAGCTATCGGCAGCATAAGCAGCGGCTCGTACTGCTTTACAATTGCAAGATAAAACAGCACAAACGACAACAGCAGCATTATGATATTTGTAATGCCCATTCCCATAAAACCGGACGTTTCAATAAGACCGGTGAATGTACTTGTAAATATTTCCATTTCTGCGTTTTCCTTTCTCAGAATTTTTGCATATTATCCGTAATTCCCGCAATGCTCCACGCAGAACGGGTACGGGCGTCACTGTGACGCTTTATGCCTCTGATAGTGTAGGAAGTGCCCTCAGCCTCGGCGTAAGCCGCGACAGCCGCGCTTATCACCGCGACAATCTCCTCCATGTCCTCGTCCTCGCTGCTTTGCTCCTCAACTGCGGGAGCGGGCGCTGCGGGAGCGGGCTCGGCTTTCGCGGCTTTTTTAGCGGCTTTTTTCTTATCAACCGCCTTGAAAATCAGTCCCAGCAGCCAGAAGAAGAAGATAAGAATTGCCAGAATAAGGAAAACGACCAGAATACCCGTAATCGAGATAATGCCGACAGAACTCCAGTAATCGGGGTCTGCGACCTGCTCGGCAGCCTCCGCATAACCCTGAAGTCTGCCGATAACGTTTGTTCCGCCGCTTTCTGAAAGCAGGCTTAACGCAATGTTCATAAAAAAACTCCTTTATAAACTCGAAAAATCGAGAATTATTTTGCAAATCAAGATAATTATACAATATTTTCGCAAAAATTTCAACAGAAATTTGAAAATTTTGCGATTACTTATGACAAACTTTTATCAGGAATTTACAGCATTTTGCACAAAAACTCAGCGGAGAATTCTATTTATATCACAAATTCACAAGCCAAATCCCCCGTCGACGCCCAAAACCTGCCCTGTTATAAAGCGATTTTCGGCAAGCGCGCGTACTGCTTTTGCCACCTCCGAGGGCTGTCCGAGCCGTCCGAGCGGGGTTTCTTCGCACAACGCCGAAAGCTCGTCGGCGGTCAGGTGAGAGCTGTTCATAGGGCTGTCGATAACGCCCGGAGCCGCCGCATTCACGGTTATCCCCGACGGTCCGAGCTCCTTCGCCAAAGCCTTTGTAAGCCCGATAACGCCCGCTTTCGCCGCGGAATAAGCCACTTCGCAGGACGCGCCGACTACGCCCCACACCGAGGAGATATTCACCACCGAGCCGCTCCCGCGCCTTATCATATGCGGCACAACCGCCCGCGTGACGTTGAAAACCCCCGTAAGGTCGGCGTCTATCATGCGCCGCCACTCCTCCGCCGTCATATCCGAAAACGGCTTTATCAGCGCAATTCCCGCGTTGTTTACGAGAATATCTATATGGTAAAATTCTCCAATAACGGAATTTACTGCCAAATTGACGGAATTCTCATCGCAAACGTTCATATATACGCTCTTGCAATGAAACTTTTCGGCAAGCTGTCCCGCGCGCTCCTCACTATTATAATAAGTGAAGATAACATCGTCGGTTTTCGAGAATTCCTCCGCGATAGCCGAGCCGATCGCCCCCGTGCCGCCCGTAATCAGAACAACGCTCATCGAACCGCTACCGCGATTTCTTCGCCGTTTGCGGAAATATCGACCGCGGAAAGCTGCTTTTCGCTGTTGTCGATAAGAAGTTCGGCGATTTTATCCTCAATGTCCGTGCGGATAACACGCCTGATATCGCGCCCGCCGAATTTCCCGCCGAACGCCTTTTTCGCGATAACTGCGTATACGTCCTCGGAAATGTTCAGTTCCAGTTTCTTTTCTGCAAGCGGCGTGCGCAGTTCTTCGAGGTTAAGTTTCGCGATTTTCGCGTAAGACTCCTCGGACAGCGGCGCGAACGCCACGATTTCGTCCACTCTCGCCAGAAATTCGGGGCGCAGAAAATCCCGAAGACCCTTCATAACGCGCTCGCGGCTCACTTCCTCCTGCGTTTTTGAGAAACCTATGCCGTTCATTCCGCTCGACGAGCCTGCATTCGACGTCATGGCGATTATTGTGTTTTCAAAGCTTACGTTTCTGCCGTGGGAATCGGTTATTTTGCCCTCGTCAAGAATTTGCAGAAGAATATTCATAACATCGGGGTGAGCTTTTTCAATCTCATCAAACAAAATCACCGAATAAGGCTTGCGGCGCACTCGCTCGGTAAGCTGTCCCGCCTCGTCGTAGCCGACGTATCCGGGGGGCGAGCCGATAATTTTCGACACGCTGTGCTTTTCCATATACTCCGACATATCAAGCCTTATCAGCGGCTCTACCGTGTCGAACATCTCGTTTGCAAGCACCTTTACAAGCTCCGTCTTGCCCACGCCCGTAG
>CANQNY010000043.1 GCA_947625335.1 uncultured Clostridia bacterium
GAGCAGACGGGCGCGGCTTGCCATACGGGAAACAGGACATGCTTTTTTAACAAGATAAAATAATGCAGGCAGGAGGCAGCAATTAGTGGATGTTTCAATATTGCTTATTATATGTTCTGCATTTTTCGCGATTACTATTATTGCCGACATAATACGTTTAGTGAAGTTTGTAATAGTTTCAAAAAGCGAGGGCGTTCTCGCGGTGAAATTAAAAGTCGGCAAGTTTACGATACCGGTGGTCATTGTTGTTATTGTCATAATAGTATCTTCTGTTTGGGGGTTCAACAAAGCCGATTATCTTAGAGACAGAGGTTCATTTATTGAAGAAAAGGCTATATCGGATCCGGAATATGTTGAGCAATTTATCAGCAGGGCAGAGGCGGATACTGGCATAACGATAAATGATCCCGAAGTTTATATTCGCAATGAAGTTGAGAAATATAGAAATCAAGCAAAATCAATGACTTATGCATTTGTTTTTCTGTTACTTCTTGCCGGTGACGGTGTGTTGACCGTTTTGAAGTCAATTGTTGTGATTACAAATAACGGCTGCAGACTATCGTTTATGAAGGACGTTATTCCCATTTTCGCGGAGCTTGACAGTTCGACAAACAAAATAATTGTAAAGCAAAACGATTTGTCAGGCAATGAGGTAAAGGTTTTTACCCTTAAAGCCACGCAGAAATATCTTTCCGCGCTCGGAAAGTTTATAAAACACGAAGATTTGCAGGAGGAAACACAATGAGCATACTCGTCATCGCCGTATTTTCAGTCACAATTCTGACCTTGCTTTTCCATTATGCAAGATTTTTTGTTTTATGTAAAAAAGAGGGCGTTTTGGCGGTAAAATGCAAATTATGCGCGGGTTGTAATTATCATTTCGGTTATCATTTTGCTTGCTATGTCGGCATCCTCTTTTTCCCGTGCAAATCAGTATAACAATACGCTCAAAATTGCCGAACAATATGCAGGCACGGACTATGTTAAGGAATATGCCGAGCAGATCGGTCTTGAACAGGGGATAGAAATTTTAGACCCCGATAACTATTATCAGACGCAAATTGAAAATACTGCGCGGCAGGTAAAAATTTACACTATTTTAGCCGTTGCTCTTCTGCTTTTGGGCGTTGAGATTGGTTTGGTTTTGTTCAACTATCTCAATGTAATCACAAAAAAGGGTTTCAGGAACGCCCGGTTTAAGGGTGCTGCTGTTCCCGTTTACGCGTATCACGAGCTTTCCGAAGGAAAACTGATTGTGAAAGCGAAAGATCTGAACGGCAAGGAGGTAAATCTCCTTACTTTTAAGGCTACACCGAAAAATCTTTCTTCGCTTGAAGAGATTATAATACATGAAGATTTACAGGAGGAAACACAATGAGCGAGGCATTCAAGGAAATGTACGACGTTATCATCAACCGCAGGGCGAACCCGCAGGAGGGTTCTTACACCTGCTATCTTTTCGATAAGGGGCTTGACAAAATTCTCAAAAAGTGCGGCGAGGAATGCACCGAAATGGTCATCGCCGCGAAAAACGCCGATAACGACGAGCTTGCAAACGAGATAAACGATCTGTTTTATCACGTTGCGGTGCTTATGGCAGAGCGCGGGGTCACCGTTGAGGAAATCGACGACATTATGCGCGAAAGAGCGAAAAAAATCGGCAACCTCAAGCAGTTCCACACAAGCGACCATAATACCTGATTATGGTGATTTTGTAAAAAATATTTTCAAAATCCCTTGCAATTTTGTGGAAAATGTGATATAATGATTTTATGGATTTGTATCCTAAATTTATTTACAAAGGAGAAATTTCTTATGTTGGTTTCCGCTAAAGAAATGCTTACTAAGGCGCGCGACGGAAAGTACGCGGTAGGTCAGTTCAACATCAATAACCTTGAATGGACAAAATCCATTCTGCTGACTGCCGAAGAGCTTAAGTCGCCTGTTATTCTCGGCGTGTCCGAGGGCGCAGGAAAGTACATGACGGGTTACAAGACCGTTGTCGGAATGGTAAACGGTATGCTCGAAGAGCTGAAAATTACCGTTCCCGTGGCTCTTCATCTCGATCACGGTACTTTCGAGGGCGCAAAGGCTTGCATTAACGCGGGATTTTCGTCGATAATGTTTGACGGTTCGCATTATCCTATTGATGAGAACATTGAAAAGACCAAGATACTTGTAAACGCTTGCGATGTTCTCGGCATTTCCATCGAGGCTGAGGTAGGTTCTATCGGCGGCGAGGAAGACGGCGTTATCGGTATGGGCGAGTGCGCTGACCCCGACGAGTGCAAGAGAATTGCTGATCTGGGCGTTACAATGCTTGCCGCGGGCATCGGAAACATTCACGGTAAATATCCTCCCAACTGGAAGGGCTTAAGCTTTGAAACGCTGGAGGCTGTAAAGGCTAAGGTCGGCGATATGCCGCTTGTTCTTCACGGCGGTACGGGAATTCCCGCGGATATGATAAAGAAGGCGATTTCTCTGGGCGTTGCGAAGATAAACGTAAACACCGAGTGCCAGCTCTCGTTCCAAGAGGCTACGAGAAAGTACATTGAAGAGGGCAAGGACCTTCAGGGCAAGGGCTTTGACCCGAGAAAGCTGCTTGCTCCGGGCGCGGAGGCTATCAAGGCTACCGTTAAGGAGAAAATGGAGCTTTTCGGCTCTGTCGGCAAGGCTTGATAAACAAGAGGGCATTGGAGACAATGCCCTTTTTTCATGCTTGACAACGGGAAGTTAATATTGTATAATAAAATAAAACATTATTGGGTTTGGGAGGTTTTATGGATCCGCTAGATTTGTTGATTTACGGGATAATTTACGGGCTGCCCGCGGCGGCTGCCGTGGTGTTTGTTATAATGCTTGTAAGGTTTTTGAAAACGCCGAAGGATAACGCCGAACTTCGCCGAAAACGCGGAATTCCCGCTGTCGTGACGGGGATTATCGCGGGCGTGCTGGTAAGCGGTATGATTTTCATTATAGTATTGACGCTGCTGGTTATTGCGAATATGTGAAAGGGGACTTATGAAAGACAAGATTTTTTACGGTATTCTTATAGCGGTGTGCGTTGTCGGGGCGGCAGTTTCGGCGGCTCTGGTGATTTATACTTTTCAGCTTTATCAGCATGCGTCGATAATTTCCTACATCGCGAACGGAGGATAATATGAAACTCGCAAAACAAATTCTCGCTATCGCGCTTGCGGCGGCGGTGTTCGCGGCGTTTGACATTGCGGTTTACAACGTGGTCACAAAACGCTATATTAACCCCAATTCCGAGGGTATGCAGGCAAAATCGGTTGAGCTTTCCAAGTATCTCCCGTTTGAGGAAAATTCCGAAATAGTAAAGCTTAATTCCTCGTTTAAACTCACCGATGATTTGCCCGTAATCGACGGCGCGGCAGCTCTTTATCCCGTGTTTTCGGCGTTTGTAAACGCGGTTTACCCGAAAGACAGCGTTCGGTTTGACGGGGAGAATTTCACCCCCGACAGCGCGCTGCATTACACCAACACCCGCGGCTCTTACAAGGCGATTGTTGACGGCGACGCGGATTTGATTTTTTGTGCGAAACCGTCCGAGGAACAGTTAGCTTACGCGAACGAAAAGGGCGTTGAGCTGGAGCTTATCCCGATAGGGCGCGAGGCGTTCGTTTTTATCGTGAATGCTGAAAATCCCGTGAATTCTCTGACCGAGGAGCAGGTGAGAGACATCTATTCGGGGAAAATTCTGAACTGGTCGGAGGTCGGCGGAAAAAACCGCCTGATAAACGCGCTCGAAAGAAACGAGGGGAGCGGTTCGCAGACGCGGATGCTGTCGTTTATGGGCGATAAAGAGATAAAACGCAACGTCTTTGCCGCTTTAACAGGCAGCGCAATCGGCTTTTCGTTCAGATATTACGTCGAGGGAATTGTCGGGAATTCGGGCGTGAAAATGCTGTCGATAAACGGCGTTTATCCCGATAAAGAACACATCGCAAACGGGGAATATCCGCTTTCGTCGAATTTTTACGCTGTCTGCCGAAAAGACGACAAAAACGCAAATCTGCGCGCGTTGATAGACTGGATACTCTCCGACGAGGGTCAGAAGATTATAGATGAGAGCGGTTACGTTACGCTTGAATGATTTTTTGCAAAAAAAGGTAAAAAACCTTGAAAAATTTTGGGTAAAGTGGTATAATATAGATGATTAAATATTAAGGTGGAATTTGACAATGAATATTGCGGTCGTAGGTTTGGGTCTTATCGGCGGGTCAATCTGCAAGGCTCTTAAGGCTAATACTTTTCATCACATAATGGGCATCGATAAAGATCCCGAAACCGTTAAAAAGGCTCTCGAACTTGGGGCGATAGACGAGGAAATCTCCGCGGATAAGCTTTGCGAGGCAAATCTTACGATAGTCGCGCTTTATCCTATGGCTATTGTGGAGTTCGTTAAAAATAACGCGGATAAGTTCAAAAAAGGCTCTATAGTCATGGATATCTGCGGCGTTAAGGGCTATGTTGTGAGAAACTGTACCCCCGTTCTGGAGGAAAAGGGCGTTATTTTCATCGGCACTCACCCCATGGCGGGTACGGAACATTCGGGGTTTGATTATTCTTCAGCCGATTTGTTCAACAAGGCAAGCTTTATAATCACGCCCACCGAAAGCACCCCGCAGATAGCTATTGACCTTGTTTCAACGCTTGGCGCGTGTATGAATTTCGGACAAGTAGTTGTTGCCACCCCCGAACAGCACGACGCAAATATTGCGTATACGTCGCAGTTGGCGCACGTTGTTTCAAACGCATATGTGAAAAGCCCGTCGCTGTTCCGCGCGGACGGTTTTTCGGCGGGGAGCTTTCTCGATCTCACGAGAGTGGCGTATTTAAACGAGGAAATGTGGTCAAGTCTTTTTATGTGCAATAAAAAGGCGTTGCTGTTTGAGATAAATTCTATAATCCAGTCGCTGTCGGAATACCGCGACGCTATGGTAAACGACGATATAGACACGCTTAAAGAGCTGCTGCGCGACGGCAGAGAGCGTAAAGAAAAGAGCATGGAGTTTTACGGACAGGGGCGCAGATAATGTCTGAAAAAAACAATCCGAGCGTCGGGTATACCGTGTCGCTTTGCGGGATAATGAGCGGGCTTGCGCTGGCGTTGATGTTCATGCTCGGAATGGTTCCGACGTTTGAGTATGTAAGTCCCGCTGCGGCAGGCGTTCTTATCTGGGTTATACGCGAACAGCTTGGCGTAAAATATGGGCTGATAAGCTATATCGCCGTATCAATTCTTTGTTTTCTGATAACAATGAATTACGAGGCGTCGATGATGTTTTTGTTTTTGCTGGGGTATTATCCGACGATAAGGGATTATTTTCAGAAAATACGCTTTGCGCCGCTGAGATTTGTTGTGAAAATGGCTTTATACGCCGTTTCCGCGGTAAGCGCGTATATGCTGCTTATTCACCTTTTCGGTATGGAGCATCTTCTGGACGACGCAAACGAGTTTGGAAAATACGGCTCGCTTATTCTGCTTGGCATGGGTGCGTTGGCTTTTATTGTGTACGATTTGTTTTTGGGAGTTTTCGCGCAGGTGTTTGAGAAGTTGATAAAACCCAAAATCCGCAAGCGAATGCGCTAGGTGTGAATTATGAAAGAATTGCTTATGAGACGCGGGTGCAAAGTCCCGTTCCCCGAACGGCTTTTCGAGTGTTATTCCGTGTGTGAGGACAGGATAATCGCGAATGTCGGGGCGGATAAACTCGGCGCTATGATGATACATTTCATAGGTATGCACGACGAACCGCTGTTCTTTATTCTGGAGCTCCCCACAAACAAAAACAACGAGCCCGATATCGAGCATTCGCTGCATAC
The DNA here is from genome assembly GCA_947625335.1 of uncultured Clostridia bacterium. Taxonomy (GTDB): domain Bacteria; phylum Bacillota; class Clostridia; order Oscillospirales; family Ruminococcaceae; genus CAG-115. Next base: position 5,851 of record CANQNY010000043.1, read on the forward strand.
TGACGTTTATTATATCGACGGGCTTTCGCAGGCGCAGGCGTCAACGGTGCTGGCGCGTGTGGGAAATATTTTGTACAGCGACGGAATTGCAGCGTTCGGGTTCGGGTGTCATGAAAGCGGCGAGGAGTTTTTCTCGATTGAGTACAATTCTGTCGTTTTGTTCAGCAAAAATCTCGAAAAATACGAGTTGTTCTTTACCGAACACGATATCCCGAAAACGGATAATTATGTCAGCGCGTGGGATACTGTATCCGATGAACACCCTGCGGAGAGCTTTGCCGTAACGGTTGACGGGAAAATGATTTACGATATTCCCGAAATGTTGAAGGATATGGGAATTTTCCTCGCGGAACGCCGCGATAGATAAAGGAGAATTTTATGCCGGAAAGAATACCTGTAAGGGCGGACGTTTCCGCCGAAAATAAGTGGTCTATCGAGGATATTTACGCCTCCGACGAGCTTTGGGAGAAGGATCTCGCAAAAGCGGGGGAGTATGCGGATAAAATCGCTAGTTACCGCGGGAAACTGCGCGAAAGCGGGGACGCGATGCTCGAATATTTCAAGCTTGACGACGAACTGACGCTGCTGTTCGACAGCCTGATAAATTACGCCCAGCGCAAAGGCGACGAGGACACGCGCGTCGCAAAATATCAGGATATGTGCGGCAGGCTGGAAATGCTTTTGGTGAAGATTTCGGGGGCTTCGGCGTTCGTTGTGCCGGAAATTCTCGAAATTTCCGATGAGGATATGGAGCAGTTTTTCAAGAATTGCCCCGAACTTGAACTTTACCGAAAAGCTCTCGATAGAATTCGCCGCAAACGCGCGCATATTTTATCCGAAAACGAGGAGCGTTTAATGGCTCTGGCGGGGGAAATGCTCGGAACGCCCGAAACGATTTTTTCTATGTTCAACGACGCGGATTTGAAATTCCCCGACGCTGTCGACAAGGACGGGGAACTTCACCAGGTAACGCACGAAAGCTATATCCCGCTTGTGCAAAGCCCCGACAGAGTTTTGAGAAAATCGGCGTTCGACGGGCTTTATCACACATATGAGGGCTTTAAAAACAGCTCTGCGGCAATGCTTTCGGCGCAGGTGAAAACGCTTGTTTTCCGTGCGAGAGCGAGGAAATATCAAAGCACCTTGGATATGGCTCTTGACGAAAACGAGGTTGATACGGCGGTTTATAAGTGTCTTATCGAGGCAGTTCACGATAATATGGGTCTTATGCACAAATATGTAAAACTTCGCAAAAAGGCTCTGGGGCTGTCGGAGCTGCACGCATATGACCTTTACACGCCGATTGTCGGCGGAATTGAGGATAACGTCCCTTATGAACAGGCAAAACGCGAGGTATGCGAGGCACTTTCACCTTTGGGAGAGGATTATCTGAAAATCTTCCGCGAGGGGCTGGAAAACGGCTGGATTGATGTTCTCGAAAACGAGGGCAAGCGCAGCGGAGCGTATTCCGCGGGCGCGAAAGTCCACCCGTTCGTTCTGCTGAATTACAAGAATACGCTTAACTGGGAATTTACGCTCGCTCACGAGATGGGTCACGCGATACATTCCTATTTGTCCAACAAAAACCAGCCGACGGTGTATTCGGATTATGTGATTTTCGTCGCGGAAGTCGCCTCCACCTGCAACGAGAGCCTGCTTATGCAGTATCTGCTGAAAAATACGGCGGATAAAAAGCGAAAGGCATTTCTTGTAAATTATTTCTTGGAGCAGTTTCGGACAACTTTGTATCGGCAGACAATGTTCGCGGAATTCGAGCTTATGATTAACGAGAAAGTTGAGCGCGGAGAAACGCTTACCGCTGAAAATCTCTGCGAGATGTATCACAAGCTGAATGTCGATTATTACGGCGAAGATCTGATAGTAGACAGCGAACTTGATATGGAATGGGCGAGAATTCCGCATTTCTACTATGATTATTATGTTTACCAGTATGCAACGGGATTTTCAGCCGCTATCGCGTTGTCGCAGAGGATTTTGAACGAGGGAGAGAGTGCTGTTCGCGATTATATCGGATTTTTAAGCGGCGGCTGCTCGGCGGACCCTATTACTCTTCTTAAAAACGCGGGAGTTGATATGACGGGGAAAAAGGCGGTAAACGACGCGTTAAAGCTGTTTTCCTCGCTGCTCGATGATATGGAAGAGCTGCTGAACGACTGATTTGTGAATGACAGAGAGATAAAAGAGGCAAAATATGAACACCGAAACTAAAAGAAGAATTCGTAAACTTTGCGACAGTTTTGACAATGTCGCGATGATAATCGATAAAGATACGACGGAGTGCGTCTATTGCAATAAGCCGAAGTTCATTGAAATAGGCGAGATACCGACGTTTTTGTTTGACGCGGCGCACCCTAATGATTTTTCTTCTGTTTCGTCTGTTATTATTGACAGTAGGCATTATGCCGCAAGATGTGTTGAAGTTGTCGAGTCGCTGTATTTGATTGAGATTTTCAGCGAGCAAGACCTTATCAAAATGCTCGGACGAACCGACGCCATGCTTGAAATAAAGCCGTATATAACCTCTTTGGAGAACAGCGCCGCAAATATGAGAATGCTTGCGTACTCGCTGAACCCTAATTTGTGCAATTTTCCGAATTCCAAAGAGAAAATCGAAAACTTTCAGAATACCGCGAATTCGGTCAATATGATGACGCTTAATTTTCTTCATTTGATCGAGACGAAAACCGACCCGGATAACATGGAGGTTATTGATTTCAAGGCGTTTATTCGGGATATGGGTGCAAAATGCAAAAAATACCTGACGCAATGCAGCAAAAATGTTACATTTGAGTATAATTCAAATTTCTCGTTCATTCGCGGAAGTTTTACCAACGCGTGTTATATGCTGGCAAATATTGTCTTTTACGCTTTGTTGTATAATCCGCAGGAAGATGATGTAATTTTTGTTATCGACAGCAAAAAGGATAATTTTGAGGAATATTTTATTTTCCAAACCTCTATGGACAAGAAATTCTTTTACGAGAAAAAGCTGCCCGATGGCAGCATAATGGAACTTGATTTTTCGTTGTTCTCAATGGGTACGGAAATAATAAAATCCTTTGCTGATGAGTGCGGCGGAAAATTTTATCTGACAGAGTCGGGCGAAAAAATTGCCATGGGAATAAAATTCCCGATTTACGAGCCGCCATACACCGGAACGCTTAAATTTTACGATAAGGCGTACAGTTCGTATGTATGCGGCAGGGCGGATATTATCGAGATAATGATGACGGAAATTTCAAACATATATGGAAACAACAAATCGCGTTCTTAACAGAACGTTCAACAGATTTTCACGCTGCTTTCATAATTCTAGACTATAATTAAATTGTCGGTGAAAAACCGACAAGCGATGTTCATAGTTTCCTCTTGTGAAATAGGCGTTCTTTCTCAACACTTTTGAAAAGAACGCCGTTTTTTTAAAGATTTTTATTTGAAAATTTTACCGTAAAAAATTGCAACGGAGGTATAAGATGTATAAAATTCTGGTGGTTGACGACGAGGCGAATATCCGCGAGGTTTTGAAAGAATACGCGGAATTCGAGGGGCATACGGTAGATGAGGCAGGCGACGGTATGCAGGCTGTCGAAATGGCTAAAACTAAGGATTACGATATAATCATTATGGATATTATGATGCCGAGGCTGGACGGTTATTCCGCGTGCAAGGAAATCCGCAAGTTTAAACAAACGCCCATGCTTATGCTGTCTGCCCGCGGCGAGGAGTATGACAAGCTTTTCGGGTTTGAAATAGGCATTGACGATTATGTCGTAAAGCCGTTTTCCCCGAAAGAAGTTATGGCGCGCGTAAACGCTATCGTAAAGCGCAACAACACGTCCTCTGTAACCCCGCCAAGCGAAATAGAACGGTTTGAGGGGCTGGAAATAAATTTCACCTCGCGGGACGTTCTGATAGACGGTCAAAAAGCGAACCTCACTCCGAAAGAATACGACCTTTTGTTCTATCTTGTGCGGAATAAAAACATTGCTCTCACGCGGAACAAGCTCCTCGAAGAGGTTTGGGGATATGATTTCTTCGGAGACGACCGCACGATAGACACGCACATCAAAATGCTTAGAAACAATCTGGGTCAGTACAGGAAGTTTATAGTAACTCTGCGCGGTCTGGGATATAAATTCGAGGCGCCGCAATGAATTTCTTACGCAGTATAAAGGTCAGAACGTGGCTGCTTTTTGAGTGCGTTGTGCTTGTAATGCTGGCGTTCACTTACATTTTTTTGGTGGCGTTGTTCCCTAATTTCTACGAGTGGATGAAAACTTATGAAATAAGCGAGGCTTTAGTTGAAATTCACGAAAATTGGGATAACGACAATATCGCGCAAATCATAAACGAACATGCCAGAAAAAAGAAGATGTATATCGAGGTCTATTTCCCGCGCGAGGGTCAGACTTATTATGCGGACAAACTCGGCAGCAGCTTTTCGCTGAACGGAATCGGAAAAACCGGTATTACCAAGGAAATATCCGAGTCGGAAAGCGGCATTGTCAAAAAACGTTTCCGCGACGAGATGGAAGACAACTCCATTCTTATGGTGGGAAGTTATCTTGGCGATAAATCAAACCCTGAGGCGTATATTTTCATCTGCAATTATCTCCAGCCCATAGGCACAACGATGGTCATTTTCACCAGACAGTTCTTTTTTGTGGGAATGGTGATGATGGTGCTGACGATCTTTATGTCGGCATTGTTTGCGTATGAAATTTCCGAGCCGATAATACGAATAAACAACTCCGCAAAAGAACTCCCGCAGGGCAAATTTAACGCTAAAATCGTAAAGCGCGACTACGCCGAGATAAAACAGCTTGCGGGAACGCTGAGTTCTGCGTCAAAGGAGATTGCAAAGTCCGACGACCTTCGCAGGGAGCTTATGTCAAACATTTCCCACGACCTCAGAACCCCGCTTACGATGATAAAGGCTTACGCCGAGATGATACGGGATATTTCGGGGGATAATCCTGAAAAACGCGAACGTCATCTTAAGGTGATTATTGACGAAACAGACAGGCTTTCGTCGCTTGTTACCGATATACTCGACCTTTCAAAACTTCAGGCGGGCGTTACGGAAATGAATATTGAAACGTTCAACTTTTCCGAAAGGCTTTCGGGAGTAATTTCCAGATTTGATATTTTGAAAGAAAACGACGGCATTGTAATTGACCTCAAAACCGACGAAAACGTGATGATCTCCGCAGATATTACCAAGCTTGAGCAGGTGGTGTACAATCTTATAAACAACGCCGTAACCTACGCCGGAGACGATAACCTTGTTATAGTGCGGCTGTACAGAAAAGGGGAGGGCAAGGTAAGGTTTGAAGTGGAGGATCACGGAGAGGGAATTTCCGCGGACAATCTGCCGTATATCTGGGACAGATACTACAAAGTAAGCGAACGGAACGCCACCCACAAACGCGCTAAAATGGGCAGCGGCATCGGGCTGTCGATTGTAAAGAGCGTTTTAGAGCAGCACAATTTCGCCTACGGCGCGGACAGCAGCGAGGGAAAGGGCAGCGTGTTCTGGTTTGAGGCTCCCGAATATTCCGAGGTTCAGACGGAGGCAAAGCCTTCTCACTCACGGCATAAGTAGTTCTGCAAGAAACGTTAATTTCTGCACGGCGGTTAGGTGATTTATAGCTAGAAACAATAAAATGCCCCACAGGTTGCTGTGGGGCGTTTTTGTCAACATATTTATTGTAAAAAAATTCTCGTCCACACTACCGCCTTACAGAAAATAGTGTTTAAAACAAATCCACCTGCGCTGGGAGACGGTGCAGGACATTGTCCTGCTTACTTTTCGGGAGCGATAAGGCGTACCATAACCGCTTTTTGGGCGTGCAGACGGTTTTCAGCCTCGTCGAATATTTCGGCTGCGTGCTGCTCGAACACCTTTGCGGTTATTTCCTCCTCGCGGTGAGCAGGCAGGCAGTGCAGCACCATAGCGTCGGATTTTGCAAGTTTCATAATATCGTCGTTTATCTGATAGCCCTTAAACGCAATTCTGCGCTTTTCAGCCTCGCCCTCCTGTCCCATAGACGCCCAAACGTCGGTAAAGAGAACATCCGCGTCCGTAGCTGCCTCTTTGGGGTCGGTAACGAGCTTGAAATTCTTGTATTCTTTCGCAAATTCGAGAACTTTCGCGTCGGGACGGTAATCATTGGGACACGCGAGAGATACGTTCATTCCGACTTTCAAACAGCCGACGGTAAGGGAATTTGCCATATTGTTTCCGTCGCCGATATAGCACATATTAAGCCCGTCAAGCTTGTTTTTGTACTCGCGGACGGTTTGCAGGTCGGCTAATACTTGGCACGGGTGGCAGAAATCGGTAAGACCGTTGATTATCGGGACAGTACCGTAATGTGCGAGATTTTCCACTTCCTCCTGCTCGAAAGTGCGTATCATAATGCCGTTTACATAGCGCGAAAGCACGCGTGCGGTATCCTGAACGGGTTCGCCGCGCCCTATTTGAAGTTCTTTTGATGAGAGAAACAGCGCGTGACCGCCAAGCTGATACATTCCCGTTTCAAACGAAACGCGGGTGCGGGTGGACGCTTTCTGGAAGATCATTCCAAGCGTCATGCCTTTCAGCGTGTTGTGGGGAATGCCGTGTTTCTGCTCGTATTTGAGCTGGTCGGCAAGGTTGAGGATATCAATGATTTCCTCGGAACTGAGATCCAGAAGTTTCAGCAAATGATTCATAACAATTTTTCCTTTCAGATAATTATTTTTTAAGCCAGTAGTTTTGCGAGAATTGCAAGCCCCTTGTCGATTTCCTCGTAGGTTATCGTAAGCGGCGGCAGCAGGCGAACCTTTGTTTTCGCCGTAAGCAGCATAAGCCCGTTTTGAAGTCCCGCTTTTACAACGTCCGCGGCGTTTTTGGTCTTAAGCTCAATGCCTATCATCAAGCCTTTTCCCGAAACGGATTTTACCTCGGGCAGAGCAAGCAGTTTTTCGCGGAAATATTCTCCCTTTTTCGCAACATCGTCGAGAAATCCCGCGGAGTTGAGCTTGTTGAGAACAGCCTGACCTCCCGCGCAGCAGATAGGGTTGCCGCCGAACGTTGACGCATGCGTTCCCGGAGTGAACACGTCCGCGCATTTTTCGCCCGCCAGACACGCTCCGATGGGAATTCCGCCCGCCAAGCCCTTTGCGAGAGTGGTTATATCGGCTTTCTTGCCGAAATGCTCTCCCGCAAGGAATTTTCCCGTTCTGCCGACGCCCGTCTGAACCTCGTCGGCTATCGTGAGAATGTCCTTTTCGGCGCAGATTTTGAAAATCTCGTCTACAAATTCCTCTTCAAGCGGCAAAACCCCGCCTTCGCCTTGAATATACTCGAACATCACCGCGCAGACAGTATCGTCGATTTTCGCGTGAAGGTCGGAGATATTGTTTGCCTCAACGTAATCAAAGCCTTCAACAAAAGGGAAGAAGTAGTTGTGGAAAACGTCCTGACCCGTCGCGGAGAGCGTGCAGAGCGTTCTGCCGTGGAACGAGTTTACAAGCGTCAGAATTTTGTGCCTGCCCTTGCCGTATTTGTCAAAGCTGTATTTTCTCGCGAGCTTTATAGCGCACTCGTTTGCCTCCGCACCCGAATTTCCGAAAAACACCTTGGAAAAACCCGCTGTCTCGCACAAAGTTTTTGCAAAATCAGCCTGAACTTTGGTGTAATAGTAATTCGAGGTGTGCTGGATTTTCTTCGCTTGGGAACAGATAGCCTCTACCCATTCGTCATTGCAAAAACCGAGAGAATTTGTGCCTATTCCCGAACCAAAGTCGATGTACTCCTTGCCGTCCTCGTCAGTCATAATTTCGCCGTTTCCGTGTTCGGGAACGAGGTCGTATCTGCCGTAGGAATGCATAACGTACTTGTTGAACTGTTCTATAGTATTCAAAATTATCACCTCACGCAATTATCATAGTGCCCGCGCCGATGTCGGTCAAAAGCTCGATTAAAATGGAGTGCGGAATACGCCCGTCGATTATGTTCGCCTGCTTTACGCCGCGCCTTACAGCCTCTACGCAGCAGTCTATCTTCGGTATCATACCGCCCGACACGATGCCCTGTTTTTTAAGGAACGGAACCTCGCTTACTCCGATCGTGCGGATAATGGTGTTTTCGTCGTCCTTGTCCTCAAGCAGACCTTTGATGTCGGTCAGCAATATAAGCGACGGAGCTTTCATTTCTGCGGCAATTCTCGCGGCTGCGGTATCGGCGTTTATGTTGTAGACCGTGCCGTCCTTGCCGCGCCCGATAGTTGAAATAACGGGAATATAGCCGTTGTCGAGGGCGTTTTGTATAACCATGGGGTTGATTTTAGTAATCTCTCCAACGTAACCCAAATTGGGGTCGAGAGTTTCCGCCTCGATAAGATTTCCGTCCAGTCCGCAAAGTCCGATAGCCGAGCCGCCGTGGCTTTCAAGCATGGAAACCAAGTCCTTGTTGACCTTTCCCGCGAGAACCATCTGAACGATGTCGATAGTTTCCTCGTCGGTATAGCGCAGACCGTTTACGAATTTGCTTTCTTTGCCTGTTTTTTTGAGCATATCGTTTATCTCCGGACCGCCCCCGTGCACCAGCACGACCTTTATCCCGACCAGCGAAAGCAGCACGATGTCCTCCATAACAGCCTGTTTTAATCTGTCGTTAGTCATGGCGTTTCCGCCGTATTTTACAACAACTACCTTGTTGTTATACTTCTGCAGGTAGGGCAGAGCCTCTACCATAACGTTTGCCCGAACATCATAATCGATTTGCATTTTAGTACCTCTTTAAAACGGAGCTTATGAAAGCTCGATATTTACAAAATCCCGTAAAGTCTTTCCGCATTCGGAACACTTCAGATTTATCACAAGCCAATTGAACGTGTCAACATAATCTTCGGGAGAGAAATCTGCGTCGATAAAATCCTCTGCAAAATTCTCCTTATCCTCGGTCTCTATCAGCATTTCCACGTTGAAACCGTTTTCGCAGCAGGAGAACTCTTTCAGCTCCCCGTCCGAAACGCTTACGCCCTCGCCGTTGACAAAGCCGTCAAAGCCGTGTTTCGCGAGGTCAAACAGCAGATGTCGTTTTCCGCAGGAAACGCAAATTCCCGTAACATTCAGAGCGAATTTATTTTTATACTTTAAACAGCCGATATGACCGCTTTTGTATTCGCTGCCGAAATAAAGCAGCTTGAAACTTTCGCACCCGCATTCGCAGACGATTTTCCCGCCGAGCGAGTTCCCTTTAAAGCTTGTGACCGAAAAAATACTTCTAAGATGACGCGGAACGGGGTATATCATGTCCTGTATTCCGCGTTTATCTTTACATACTCAAACGTAAGATCGCAGCCCCACGCAATCGCGCTGCTCTCGCCGCTGTGAAGGTCCACGAGAATTTTTATCTCGTCCTCCGAGAGTATCTCTTTCGCGGATTCTTCGGAAAACGCTATGCCCGCGCCGTCCGCGCACACCGTCAGCTTTCCCTTAGCGCTTGCAAGCTCCACCGACACCGCGTTTATGTCAAATTCCGCGTCCGCATAGCCTATCGCGCAGAGAATTCTGCCCCAATTTGCGTCAGCCGCAAACAGAGCAGCCTTGACAAGGTTTGACGAAATAACCGATTTCGCGACAACCTTTGCCGTATTTTCGTCGGGTGCGCCGTTTACCATACATTCGATAAGCTTTGTCGCGCCCTCGCCGTCGCGCGCGGTCTCCCGCGCCAAATTCATCATAACGGCATAAAGCGCGTTTTCAAAAATCTCGTAATTCTTGTCCTCGCAGATTATCTCGCTGTTTCCCGCAAGCCCGGAGGACATCAGAATAAGCGTGTCGTTTGTGGAAGTGTCCCCGTCTACGCTTACCATATTGTAAGTCAGGGAATTCACCTTGCGAAGAGCCTTTTGCAGAAGCTCTCCGTTTATGCAGACATCTGTCGTGATAAACGCCAGCATTGTGCACATATTCGGATTTATCATACCGCTGCCCTTGGAAATTCCCCCAAGGCGGCATTTTTTCCCGTCCAGCTCAAATTCCACCGCCAACTCCTTTTTGCGGGTGTCGGTGGTCATAATAGCCTCGCAGGCGTCGCCGCTGCCGTCTTTTGACAGCGATTTCGCAAGCGTGGGTATCTTTATCTTGATAGGCTTTATATTGAGTTTCTGCCCGATAACGCC
>CANQNY010000044.1 GCA_947625335.1 uncultured Clostridia bacterium
CCTTTAACTTTTCGGCTTTCGGAACTTCATAGATTGTCTTGCAGACAGCGTTCCCAAGCGCGCCGAAACTTACGCTCTCGTTCTCTTTCGGGGACGTGCAAAGCGTGCCTTCATCAAAAAGTTCCCGAATTCTCTCAAACGGAAAATAATCTTCAAGACCGTCGACAGAAAATGTCCCGTCCGCGAAAGCCGTAACCGACGTAAGTAATATTTCCCCGTCTTTGCGGAGAAATACATTCATCTGCTTGCCGTCCAGAGTTTCATAGCCGAAATTCCCGCTTACCTTGAAAGGCGTGGGGTCTGCGACAAAGCAAATATGACGTTCTTTCCACATTTGCTTTTCACGCGGCGTGGTTTCACAGATGTTCGCCATTTCGGGATTTATCGAGCGCACGGTGTCCTCAATAAACTGCCGATAACCCTCCTTGTCGAAATTCCAATTTGCCGAAATAATTTCAAGCGTACACAAGCTGTAAACGCTAAGCGCGCTGCCTGCGGGCACAGAAAACGCCAGCCAACCGCGTTCAAGCTGACGTATAACGTCGCACAAGTCGGTCTTTTCCCAGCAGCTTACAGCTCCGTCCTCGTAGACCGCCATATTATGCCAGAAATACTGCCTGTTGTGTATTATCGCGGGCACGGTAACGCCCTCGATTCGCTGTTTTCTGTAAACTTTTCCCATACCGCTCTCTAACCCTCTAATCTCTAATTTCTAAATATCTAAAAAAGGCAATGCCTAAGCACCGCCTTTTAACTATTTACCCGATTTTCTTCTTTTTGGTAATTTTCGCCGATCTTGCACGCGACTCATCACGCGCTATAAGCGGCTTTCCCTCGCCCGAAACGCAGTCCTCGGTGATTGTTATTTTCGTAATCGCGGGGTCGCTAGGCGCGGTGAACATAATATCCCGCAAAACGTCCTCTACGATAGAACGCAATCCTCTCGCGCCCGTTTTTGTCTCGATAGCTTTCTTCGCAATCGCGCGCAGAGCCTCTTTGTCAAATTCAAGCTCGATATCATCAGCCTTGAAAAGACACTTGTACTGCTTGATAAGAGCATTTTTCGGCTCGTCGAGAATTCTCACCAGAGCCTCCTCGTCAAGCGCCTCAAGCGGCGTTACAATCGGCAGACGTCCGATAAGTTCGGGAATAATTCCGAACTTCACCAGATCCTGCTGAGTTACCTGCTTTAACAGATCCGCGCTCTCTTTATCCTTAGACGACTTCACGTCCGCGCCAAAGCCCATTGCCGAGCTTGAAACGCGCTGCGCTATCATTTTCTCAATGCCCTCGAAAGCTCCGCCGCAGATAAACAGAATGTTCTTTGTGTTCACCTGAATGAACTCCTGATGCGGGTGCTTTCTGCCGCCCTGGGGAGGTACGTTTGACACCGTGCCCTCAACTATCTTCAAAAGAGCCTGCTGAACGCCCTCGCCGCTTACATCGCGGGTAATAGAAGTGTTTTCGCTGCGGCGGGAGATCTTATCAATCTCGTCAATGTAGATTATCCCGTGTTCGGCTGCCTCTATATCGTAATCAGCCGCCTGAACCAGCCTTAAAAGGACGTTTTCAACGTCCTCGCCGACATAACCCGCCTGAGTAAGCGTTGTAGCGTCGGCAATCGCAAACGGAACATTCAAAAGCTTTGCCAAGGTCTGCGCGAGCATTGTTTTACCCACGCCCGTAGGTCCTAAAAGCAAAACATTTGACTTTTGCATTTCCACTTCGTTATTGTCGTCATTCAGAAAAGCGCGCTTGTAATGGTTGTAGACCGAAATGGAAAGAACCTTTTTTGCCTCCTCCTGACCTATGATATACTCGTCAAGATACGCCTTTATCTGCTCCGGAGTCATAAGCTCCGACGCGTCGGCTAAAAACTCCGACTGTCTGTTCTTCGAGTTCTTTACGGGCTTTGCGGGTCTGATATCGCCGCTGTCAACCAGCATATTGTACGAGGTGAGAATGCAATCGCTGCATATCACGGCAGTTTCGGACATTCCGTATAACATTCGTCCGACTTGATTTTCATTCTTTCCGCAAAAGGAACAAACCAACATATGAACAATCCTCCGTTATTCGCCGCGGTTTTTATACACTTTATCGATAATTCCGTACTCCAGAGCCTCTTCGGCGTTCATGAAATTATCGCGCTCGGTGTCGCGGCAAATAGTTTCGTAATCTTTGCCGGTATTTTCACTAAGAATATGATTGAGCCTGTCCTTGATACGCTGCAAATAATTCGAGCGAATTTGGATATCGGTCACCTGACCCGAAATCCCGCCGCCCGAAATAAGCGGCTGGTGGATCATAATCTCGCTGTTGGGCAGAGCAATTCTCTTGCCCTTAGCCCCCGCCGAAAGCAAAAACGCACCCATGGAGGCAGCCATTCCCGTGCAGATAGTCGACACATCGCACTTTATATACTGCATTGTATCATAAATAGCCATTCCGTCGGACACAGACCCTCCGGGGCTGTTGATATAAAGGAAAATGTCCTTATCGGGGTCTTGTCCTTCAAGATACAGGAGCTGCGCCTGAATAACACTCGCGGTCGCGGAATTCACTTCGTCGTGCAGGAGAATTATCCTGTCATTGAGCAAACGCGAAAAAATATCATAGGAACGCTCGCCGTGACTGCTCTGTTCTACAACATAAGGGATATAAGCCATAAGGTTGCTCCTTTCTCAAACTTTCAAACTCTCAGACAGCGGAAATTACTCTGTTACTTCTTCAATAACCGCGTTGTCCTTAACAAAATCAAGCGCCTTTTCGATCTTGAGGTCCTGTACAAGCGTCTTTTCGGAAATAGCGTTCTTTACGTTCTCAACTTCCATCTTGTACTGCTCGGCAAGATCGCTGTATTCCTTGTTGACGTCCTCGTCGGAAACCTCGATGTTTTCAAGAACTGCAATCTTCTCAAGAGCCAGACGAAGTTCTACCTGGTGCTTTGCGGCGTCCTTGAAATTAGCGCGGAACTGCGGCATGGTCATACCGGTATATTTGAGGTAATCCTTGATGTCAATGCGGGTTCTTGCAGCCCACTCGCGAGCTATCTCGTCAATGCGGCGCTCGTACATCACCTGCGGGATTTCCGCTTTCATTTTTTCAAGCAGCTTATCCATAAGCTCGGAATCGCACGCGTCGTCAGCCTCGGTCTTATAACGCTTTTCGAGGTTTTCGCGAACGTCGGCTTTCAGCTCGTCAACGGTATCCTTCTCGGAAACGTCTTTTACAAAATCGTCGTCAAGCTCAGGCATTTCCTTAGCTTTAATCTCGTGCAGTTTGCACTTGAACACCGCGGGCTTGCCCTTAAGATTTTCGGACTGATAATCCTCCGGGAAAGTGACGTTTACGTCAAATTCGTCGTTTACGTTTTTGCCGACAATCTGCTCCTCAAAGCCGGGAATAAAGGTGTGCGAGCCTATCTCCAGCGGGAATTTCTCGCCCTTGCCGCCGTCGAAAGCGACGCCGTCCACAAAGCCCTCGAAATCGATAACCGCCGTATCGCCCTCTTTAACCGCTCTGTCCTCAACGGTAATAATACGCGCTACTCTTTCGCGCATCTTATCGATTTCCGCGTTTACCGCCTCGTCGGTGACAGTCTTGACGGTTTTCTTGACGTTTATTCCCTTATAATCGGAAATTTCCACATCGGGCTTTGTAATAAGGTCCGCTTTCAGCGTAACGCCCTTTTCCTTATCCATTTCGGTAACGTCGGTGTTTTCGATATCAACGACTTCAAGACCCGTTTTATCGATAATTTCCTCGATATGATTGCTGTAAAGAGCATTCACGGCGTCCTCGTAGAAAATATTCTCGCCGTAGTACGACTCGATAACCTTTCTTGTCGCCTTTCCCTTGCGGAAACCGGGAATGGTTATCTTGTTCTTCTGGCGATTGTAGGCGGTATTTACCTCCGTCTCGAATTCCTCCGCGCTGAACTTAACCTCTACCGCATAGGTATTGGTCGCCGTGTTGTTCTGTGAAATAATTTCCATTGTGAAATCCTCCATGCTTTTTGCAATTAGTTTATTTTTATCGGGTCAAAGCCTACGCCGTCCGCGGAAACCAGCCTGTATTCCACGCCATCGCGCTCGCCGTTAATAGCGTTTCTTATGCTGCTCCCGTGCAAATGCGCGTAAAAGCACCGCTTTACCTGATATTTGTGCAGTATTTCCGTAATCAGGACGTTTTCCTCCGTCCCGAAAATCGGCGGATAGTGTATAAACGCCGTAAGCTCTCCGCCAAGCTTTACGCCCGCCTGCAGCGACGCCTCAAGTCTGCCCGCCTCGCGGTTCAGAATTTTTATATCCTGCGGTTCGCCGTTTTCGCGAATCCAGCCGCGCGTCCCGCAAACAGCCATTCCCTCGACAAGAAATGAGTTATTGAACAAAAAACTTATGCTCGAAAAGCCGTTTTTCTCGCAAAAGCAGACGTTCTTGTTCATCGTAGACCACCATAGGTCGTGATTGCCCTTTACAAGAATTTTCCTGCCGCGAAGCTGCTTATCGATGTATTCAAGGTCCTTTAAACTGTCCTCCAGCTTTAACGCCCAGGAATGATCTCCAAGCAGAATAACCGTGTCCTCGTCGCGGATTTTGCTGTTCCAGTTGTTTGTAAGCCGTTCAAGATAATTTGTCCAGCCCGAAAAAATATCCATCGGCTTGTCACAGCCAAGCGATAAATGAAGGTCGCCTATCGTATAAACCACTAAACCCTCCGTTTTTTACCGCGAAATCAGCTCTTCAGAAAATCAAGCACCGCGCGCGGCATATCCTGCTTTTCAACAGAGCCTTTAAAACGAACCTCTTTATTCCTCGTAGCCGCCAGCGGTTCGGGAATTTTCGTCCCCGTTTCCTTTTCAAGCTTTGCGATAAGCTCAAACTCATCGTCGGTATCGATTTTCCCGCCGACAGCCTCGTAAACCGCCCTGCCGAACTTGTAGGGATTAGCGGTAGACGCGATTATCGTCTTTGTCGTATCGCCGGTCTTCGCCTTGTAATCCTCGTATACCTTGACCGCAACGGCTGTATGCGTATCAAGCAGATAATGCTCGTTTTTGAAAGTATCGTGTATCTGAGCCTTTGTCTGCTCATCGCTGCACCAGCCCGCGAAAAACAGCTCTCCAAGTTTCTTCTTCACATCGTCGTTAACCTCGTATCTGCCGCTTTCTTTCAGCTTTCCGAACCAGTCGGAAATAAGCTTATCGTTGCCGTCCGTGAGGTGATAAAGCAGTCTTTCAAGATTGGACGAAATGAGAATATCCATCGACGGAGACACCGTCGTGTAGAATTTTCTGTTTCTGTCGTAAACGCCCGTATTGATAAAATCGGTAAGCACGTTATTGCTGTTTGACGCGCAGATAAGGCGGTTTACGGGAATTCCCATGAGCATTGCGTAATACGCCGCGAGAATGTTTCCGAAATTGCCCGTAGGAACAACGATGTTCACCTTCTCGCCGAAAGTTATCTCCTTGTCCTTTACAAGCTGTGCATACGTCGAAACGTAGTACACAATCTGCGGCGCGAGTCTGCCCCAGTTTATGGAATTCGCGCTGGAAAGCAGAATATTATTCGCGGCAAGCTGTTCTGCTATATCATTATCCGTGAAAATAGCCTTGACCCCGTTCTGGCAGTCGTCAAAATTGCCCTTTACCGCGCAGACGTTCACATTATTCCCGCTTTGAGTGGTCATCTGGCGTTTCTGCATGGGACTAACTCCGTCCTCAGGGTAGAACACGCAGATAGACGTTCCGTCAACGTCTTTAAAGCCCTCCAGAGCAGCCTTTCCCGTATCGCCCGAAGTTGCCACGAGAATGGAAATGTGCTTTCCGTCAACGGTTTTCTTAGCGGAAGTTGTCAGCAGATACGGCAAAATCTGCAGAGCCATATCCTTAAACGCGCAGGTAGGACCGTGCCACAATTCGAGAACATATCTCCCGCCGGAAAGCTTTGTTATCTCGGCAATATTCTCGGTGTCGAAATTCTTGTCGTTATACGCGCTCTCAACGCAATGACGGAGTTCTTTATCCGAAAAATCGGTAAGATATTTTGAAAAAACAGCATACGCCCTGTCGACATAGCTCATATCGCAGAGTGAGAGTATCTCTTTTTCGGAGAGTTTCGGTATCTCTTTCGGAACATAAAGCCCGCCCTCGTCGGAAAGCCCTTTGACGATAGCGTGCGCGCTGTCCGCCTTTAAAGAGGAATTTCTTGTGCTTGCGTAATCCATAAATACGCTCTTCCTTTCAATTTATTGTATAAACGCCCTCGGTATCGAAAGCGTTCTCGCATATATCAACGCTTACCACCACGGGGTTCTTCCCGCGCGAGAGCCACACCTCGGCAATATCGTACCTTACCCACAAATTACAAGGGTGTTCCGTAAGGTATGTATCGGCGGTGAGAATAATCTTCTTTTTCTTCGCGAAGTTCACCGCCTCAAGCCCCGAAACCATGCTCCCTAATTTTCTCGCCTTTACCTCGGTAAACACCAGATAATCGCCAATTTGCGAAATAATATCGATTTCGCCCGTGCGCTTGCGGTAATTTCTCTCAATTATCGTATGACCGCGCCGCACAAGCTCCTCGCAGACGGTGTCTTCGCCGAGCTTGCCTTTCAACTGCTTATCATTCATCGTTATCTTTAAGATATTTCTTCAAAAACGTCCTTCTGTGAACGGGGCAAAGACCGTATTTCCCGATAGCCTCCAAATGCGCCTTTGTGCCGTAACCTTTGTGCTTTTCAAACCCGTATTGAGGATATTTTTCGGCAAGCCTTAACATTTCCCTGTCACGCTCAACTTTCGCTACAATCGACGCTGCCGCGACAGCCTCCGACTTCGCGTCGCCGCCTATCACGTTTTTGATAACCCCGCCGAAACTCTCTTCGTTATTTAACGGGTTATGAAGTTCGGGGAGAACATCTCCGTCCACAAGTACAATTTCGGGTTTAATGCAAAGGGTGTCGAACGCCCTCGACATTGCAAGCAAATCCGCCGACAGAATATCGCTCCCGTCAATCTCCTCCACAAGCGCGCAGGACGCGGACACCGCTAACGCCTTGTCCCAAATCTCCTCGCAAAGAGCCTCGCGGCGTTTCGGAGTAAGCTTTTTGCTGTCGTTCAAGCCCTCGATCGGATTGTTGGGATCGAGAATTACCGCCGCCGCATACACGGGACCCGCCACGGGACCGCGCCCCGCCTCGTCGATTCCGCACACAACGCCGAATTTCTCGGACACTATCCTGTCAAACTCGCGCAAACTGCCTATCTTATCAAGCTCCACGCCCTCAATCGAAAGCAGAGTTTCGCGGCTTTTATGATGTTTGCTCATTCGCGCTCCTTTGTTTATCGAACAGGCGGTCTGTCAAGGGTTATTTTCCCGATTTTCCCCGCGCGGAACTCGTCAAGCAGAGCCGCCGCCGCGCGTTCTGTATCGGGTTCTCCCCCCGTGACCAGCATTCCGCGAGCCTTAGCTATCTCAACCAGAACGTCGCCCTCGCCCGAAATATTATACCTACCCTTAAAAAGCGCGGGATAATCCCTCAAAAGCGTCTCTCCGAGAGCCCTCGCAAGAGCCGCCGTGTCGATGACCTCGTCCTTTACAGCTCCCGTAAACGCCAGTTTCTGCGCCACGTCCTTATCCTCGAATTTAGGCCACAAAATCCCCGGCATATCCAGAAGTTCAACGTCCTTATCAATCGATACCCATTGTTTTCCGCGCGTAACTCCCGGACGGTCGCCGACTTTGGTTTTTTTGGAATTCGCCATTCGATTGATAAAGGAGGACTTCCCGACATTCGGAATTCCGACCACCATAAGCCGCAGAGCCTTTCCTATCATACCGCGCGACTTTCTGCGCTCGATAAGCTCAGCCAGGCGTTTTTTGACCGTGGGCAGGAATTTATTTATCCCTTTCCCGCTGCGACAATCGCACACGATAACGCACATACCCAAGCTCTCGAAATGCCTTTTCCACGCCGCCGTTGCAGCTTCGTCCGCAACATCGCACTTATTCATTATCATAATGCGAGGCTTGTTTTTGACAATCTCGTCTATAATGGGATTTCTGCTGCTTTCGGGAATTCGCGCGTCAATGACCTCAACCACGGCGTCCACCATCTTAAGGTCAGCCTCGATAAGCCGCCTTGTTTTGGTCATATGCCCCGGAAACCATTGGATATTTCCGACTTCGCTCATAGCCACTTGAAATCTTTAAAAGGCAAAATGCGCACAAACGCCTTGCCCATAATCATCTCTTGATCGACAAAACCGAGATCCCTTAAATTCCTGCTGTCGTTAGAGCCGTTCCTGTTATCGCCCATAACAAACACGCAGTTTTCGGGAACGGTGTACTCTTTGCCGTTCTCCATTCCCCCCGCGGGATTCAGATGCGTCAAGTCTTTGATGTAGTCTTCCTCGATAAGTTCGCCGTTTATGAAGACATCGCCTTTGACGAAGTCTATGCAAACGGTATCCCCCTCGACGGCGATGACCCTTTTTATAATAGGTTCGCCGTACACGTCAAGAGTGCGGTTTTTCAGCCTGTCAGCCTGCACAATCACAATATCTCCGCGCTTTGGCGTGTAAAAGAAATTCTCCGTCAAAACCTTGTCGTTATTCATCAATGTATTATTCATGGAATCGCCCGACACCGTTATTGAACGAAAAACAAACAGATTGAGCATAAGCACCGCCGCCACAGCGTAAACAACGCTTTTTACCCAATCAAGAGCGTCCGAAAAAGGCTTTTCCTTTTCCTCCCCGGACGGCTCGGGCAGTTTCTCCTTATCCTCTTCTTCAACTTCGGCAGCAGCCGAACTCTCGGACTCCTCGGATATGTTTTCCGGCTCTTTATTTTCGTTCATAACACGCCCCGCAATTTCCTAAAATTGTCATTATCCCGCCCTGCCCCGCGAAAACGGAACAAGGCGAGACACGCGTCAAACCTTGGACTTAACCTTAGCAGCCTTGCCGACTCTGTCGCGCAGATAGTAAAGCTTTGCTCTGCGGACTTTACCGTTTCTGACAACTTCTACCTTGTCAACGCTCGGCGAATGAATGGGGAATACCCTCTCCACGCCGCAGCCGTGAGCCACGCGTCTTACGGTGAAAGTCTCGTTGATGCCGCCGTGTTTCTTGGCGATAACCGTGCCCTCGAACATCTGGATACGGCTCTTCTCGCCCTCCTTGATCTTAACGTAGACCTTTACGAGGTCTCCGATCTCGATTTCGGGAGCGGTCTCTTTCATGCTGCTCTGTTCAATGATTTTCAATGCGTCCATTTTTTCCTCCATTGCTTTTCGGACATTCTTGAACCCGGCTTATCCGAGCGTTCTGCCGCGGGTCAATTCCCGCAGGTTCAGCGGACTGTCCGTTTTTAATGTTTGGCTTTACGCCGCGCATTAACACACGCCAAAGCCTCCCGTTTTGCCCTTAAATCGGGCGTTCGGAAACATTGACGGATACCAAATGCCTTATTATTATAACACATTGACCAAAAAAAATCAAGTGCTTTTTCACAAAATATACAAATTTTTTGGAATTTTATTAAATTTTCCCGCTGACGGATTCAAAAGACATACGATTTAAGGCGTTATTGTCAAATTCAGGAAAAAGCGTTTCGGTGATATCCTCCGCGTTTTCGGCGATATGAAACGCCTTTTCGCGCATTTTCGCGTCCTCAAGGCAGAGAATCATCCCCTGCTCGGCGGAATTTCGGCAAAAAGCCGCTTTGGAATACCTTTCGGGGACTGCTCCCAGAGAAATAAGCGTTTTAAGCCCTGCCGAGCCCGAAAAAATCTCCCCCGAAAAGAACGCCTTCTCCGTTTTCGGGAGGAGTTCCAGCGCCGCCGCACAGCGCGCTTTATCGGACTGAATTGCCCGAACATCGCTTTGTGACACGAAAAAATCCTCGCCGATATAGAACAAATCGCGGTCGGTCATAATGCCGTCGCCGTCGAGAGAACCCGTCTTCAGCATTATTTCAACAGCCATTGCCGCGGCGCAGGGAGAAATTCCCGTGCTCTGAGCGTCTCCCACGACCTCGTAAACTACAGTTCCGTCGCGTTCCCGCCGAACAGCGTCTATCGCGCCTTTTTCGGCAGCCATTCCGCTTTCAAGCCCGCACCCGTCAAACGCTCCCCTAAGCGGAAAAGCAGCGCAGGCGTATTTTCCGTCGCGTCTGTGCGCCGTGCAGAGGTCGCCCGCAAAATCCGCGAAAACGCAGTCCTCGTCGGGCAAAGTAAGCAGCGACGCCGTAAATCTTCCACCAACGGCGGCGGAGATATACGGAACATAGAAAATCTCCGAGTCGGGCGGCAAAAACAAGTCGCTCGGGGAAAGCGCGTGTTCAAGACAGCTTTCGACATGCATCGGAGCCGCTATCCCGACGCTTTTTATCGCCGACGCGGGAATTTTAAACTCCCTCATGGACGCGCTTACAAGCTTTACAAGCGTTTCTCCCGCCGAAAGAGCCGTTATTTCCCCGCACACGGCGGCTCTGGCGTATCTGCGGTGAAGAGCGGTATCGTAAAAAACCGCGCTTATCAGTCCGCGGGACACATCGCACGCTAAAGCCAATTCTCCGCTGCGCTCGCCGCGGTATTTCTCGCGGGTATTCTGCTGTTTGGTTATCAATTTTATAACTCCTTTTTCGCCCGTTTCGGTTTACATATTTATAAGTATACCACATTATTCGTTATTTTGCAAGTTATTTTACAAAAATCTATTGCAATGGGATTTAAAATGTGTTATAATATTTACGTAATTCTTTTTAAAGTACAGGAGACAGACGTTGGAACTTAATATCGTACTCGTCGAGCCGCAGATACCCCAAAATACGGGCAACATTGCCCGAACCTGCGCCGTTACGGGGGCAAGACTGCATATCATAAGACCCATGGGGTTCGAGCCCGACGACAGGAAACTTAAACGCGCGGGGCTGGATTACTGGCATTTTCTGGATATTACTTATTACGACAGTATCGGGGAGTTTTTCGCTGAAAACAGCGGGGAATTCTACTTTTTCAGCACTAAAGCGCAAAACCGCTATTCCGACGTGAAATATCCCGACAAGTGCTGCATAATTTTCGGGCGCGAGGACGCGGGGCTGCCCGAAAAACTGCTTTTCGAGCATAAGGACAGCTGCGTGAGAATTCCCATGCTGCCGACGCTGAGAAGTCTGAACCTCTCGAACAGCGTTGCAATCGCGGCGTATGAAGTCCTGCGGCAATGGGATTTCCCCGAACTTCAAAACAGCGGAGAACTTACAAAATACGACTGGTCAGAAGCTGACCGGAAAGGATAAAACTATGAACGAAAACGTAAGAATAATCACCGACAGCGGCTGCGATATTTCCCCCGAAACCGAAAAGGAATGGGGAAAATATCTTGTTATAATGCCGTTTGCGGTGACTGTAAACGGGGAAACTTTCATTGACAGGATTGATATACAGCCCGACGAGTTTTACAAGATACTTAAAGAAAACGACGAAATTCCAAAGCACTCGCAGATTACGCAGATACAGTTTGAGGACAAGTACCGTGAGCTGTACGGCGAGGGCGTGCGCGAGATTATCGTGGACGTTATAAACTCCCACGGCTCGCAGACGTTTTCGCAGGCGAAAATCGCCGCGGACAACCTTGCGGGAGAGCTTTCCGACCTTAAAATACACGTTGTGGACGGCAGAAACTACACGCTGTGCTACGGCTATCCCGTCGTGGAGGCGTGTAAAAAGCTTTCCGAGGGCGCGGACGTTGAAAGCGTGGTAAGCTATCTCGAAGACTGGGCAAGCCATACCGAGGCGTTTATTATAGGATTTGAACTTCGGCATATGAAAAAATCCGGGCGTATCTCCGCCGCGGCGTCGTTTCTCGGAGAACTTATGGGGCTTAAACCCCTTATCGTCCTGTACGACGAAGTTACCGAAGTACTCAAAAAAGTGCGCGGAGAAAAGGCGATTATCGACGCGGCGGTTGAAACTATCTCGTCGAGAATGATCCCGAAAACGCCCTATTCCGTCATTACAACCACCTGTCCGCAGCGCGAAAAGGAACTTATCGACAAAATGACCAAAAAAGTCGGCTATCCTCCCGCAATGGTGGAAAAATGCGGCGTTGTGGTAAGCTGCAACGCAGGACCGGAGTTTATCGGAGTTATCATAAGAGGTCAGGAGCGCGGCTGATCTTCACAAATTTAAGGAGAATGTGCTTTGGAAGAAATTGTTGAATATATAAAGGATATTTTTCAGAATTTCCTGAGAATAATCCGGTCGATAAGCTTTTTCGATGTGCTGGATATAATTATTCTCACGTTTCTTGTGTACTATCTTATCAAGCTTATGCGCGAGACCCGCGCTATGCAGCTTTTAAAAGGTATTTTTTTCCTTTTGATAATGTTTGCTCTGGTGCAGATTTTTGAACTTAAAGCAATGGGTTTTCTTATCGACAACTTCTTACAAGTGGGAATTATCGCGGTTATAATCGTGTTCCAACCCGAACTTCGGCGAATTCTCGAAAAGGTCGGCAGAACGAGAGTAAGCACGTTTACGCAGTCTATCGACAGGCTGCCGGGGAATGCGTCGGCGCGCGACAGGGCTATCGAAGGGATAACCGCCGCCTGC
Organism: uncultured Clostridia bacterium; assembly: GCA_947625335.1. Lineage (GTDB taxonomy): Bacteria > Bacillota > Clostridia > Oscillospirales > Ruminococcaceae > CAG-115. The sequence continues at coordinate 12,625 of CANQNY010000044.1, forward strand.
TCCAGACTGCACGACAGCAAAACGGGCGCGCTTATCGTTATTGAGCGGGAAACCAAGCTCGGAGATATTATCGAAAAGGAAACGACAAGCATTATCAATGCGGAATGCGAACCCGAACTTTTCTGCAATCTGTTTTTCAACAAAGCGCCTCTCCACGACGGCGCGGTGATTATCCGCGACAACAGAATTTACGCGGCGGGGTGCTTTCTGCCGAACACTCAAAAAGACCAGTATCTTTCGACTGATCTCGGCTCGCGTCACAGAGCGGCTTTGGGTATGAGCGAAAACTCCGACGCGCTGGTTATCGTGGTGTCCGAGGAAACGGGAACTATTTCGGTAGCGAAAGACGGTCAGCTGACGCGCAATCTCGCCCCGGAGGCTCTCAAAAATATATTGCAGTCGCTTATGCCGGGCGCGGTTTCCGAAAAAAAGAAAAAAGCGCGCTCACATTAACGGAAAGGAGATACGGCTGTGAAAAATCTTATTCTCAACTTTTTGAACGACTTTAAGAAAAACTATAAGACCCTTATTCTCGCTTTCATAATCGCGCTGGGATTTTGGCTGGTGGTCTCCATAAACGTGTTCCCGACCATAAGCCGCCCGATTACGGGTATCGGCATCGAGGCTATCCCCACGGACTATATGGTTCAGAATAACCTTGAAATAATAGGCGGCATCGACGGCTCGGCAAACATCACTATCGAGGGAAAACGCTATGATATAAGCGACCTTCGCGCAGGCGATTTCTATGCGAATATCGACCTTTCCTCGGTGCGTTCCGCGGGAACGTATACCCTGCCGCTTACCGTGCTTTCAAAAACCGACCGCGACTGCACCATTGCCGAGACAGAGCCGCGGGCGGTGACTGTTTCCATAGACGAGATAATTACCAAGGAATTCGACATAAAAGCGACCGCTCCCGATATAAGCCTGCCGGAAGGATTTTACGCGGGTGAAATAGCGGCGTCCCCCGAAAAAATATCCATTACCGGTTCGGCGAACGTTTTAAACAGCATCGGACGCGTCGAGGCGCGCAGCACCTATCACGGAGAGCTGTCCGAGGCGCACCAGACAAACAGCGAAATTTACATCTACAGCACAAACGGCACGAGAATTTTGCCGGATCAGCTGCAGCTTTCTGCCGACAACGTGTCGGTGAATATCCTGATTTACAAGCAGAAAGAACTTCCGCTCAGGTTCTCCGTTATCAACTATCCGAATAATTTCGACATAAACAGCCTTAAATTCGATATTCAGCCGTCTTCGATAACCGTTGCGTCTCCGGACGATACAATTGACAATTTAAGCGAGCTTAATATCGGCACGATTGATATTTCCGACATCGACATCAACAAAACGACGTTTATTCCCATTGTTCTGCCCGACGGGTATAAAAATCTCTCCGGCAACAACAACGCCCGCATTGTATGGGCAAACGAATCCTACGGGAAACTTGATTTCGCCGTAAGCAGCGAAAATATTACCATAACCAACATGCCCGACAACTTTGACGTTTCGCTTGTCACAAAAGAGCTTACCGTGACCGCGGTAGGTCCGTCCGAGGACGTGTCGAACCTGAGCTCTTCCGACTTCAACGTTACGGTAAACCTCCTTGGCGTTACGCTTCGCGAGGGAACGCAGGACGTGAGCATTTCGGTTCAGATTAAGGGCGCGAACCAGAAATGCTGGGTTACGGGAGAATATAAAGTCAGCATAAATGCTGCTGCACGATAGCTATGGCAATAATCGTTACACAAATCAAAACCTCGCTTGACGAGCCTCAGGAAAACGCCGTAAACAAGGCTTTGGCGGCGCTTAGGCTCTCCGAGCGCGAAGTAAAACAGGCAAGGATTTACAAGACCTCCGTTGACGCGCGGCGCGGGATAACGTTTGTAAGCTCGGTGTATCTGGAATTGTTTTCCGAAAAGCGGGAAAAATTGCTTTCGGAACGATTTCCGAGCGTAAAGCCGTTTGTAAAGCCCGAACTTAACGTTAAATTCGGCACAGAACCCCTAGACGGGAACATCGTTATCGCGGGATTTGGTCCTGCGGGAATGTTCTGCGCGCTGACGTTGTGCGAATACGGGTTCAAGCCTGTTGTTTTCGAGCGCGGAGCGTCTATGGACGAGAGAATTTCAGAAGTTGAGAAATTCTGGAAAAGCGGCAAGGTAAACCCGCAGACTAACGTTCAATTCGGCGAGGGCGGCGCGGGGACGTTTTCGGACGGGAAACTCACCACGCGGATAAACGACCCGCTTTGCGCGAGAGTTCTCGAAAAATTCCGGGAATTCGGCGCGCCCGAAGAAATTCTCGTAAAAGCAAAACCGCATATCGGCACGGACAAGCTGCGGGACGTGGTGAAAAATCTCCGAAACAGGATTATACAGCTCGGCGGTGAGGTGCGGTTTCTCTCGGCTGTGGAGAATATCGGGCTTTCAAGCGGCAATGTGCGGTATGTCCGCGTAAACGGAGAAGATTTTCCCTGCAAGGCGTTGGTTTTGGCGGTGGGACATTCTGCGAGGGACACGTTTGAAATGCTGCTGAAAAACGGCGCGGAAATCGCTCCAAAGGCGTTTTCCGTCGGGGCGAGGATTGAACATCTTCAAGCGGATATTGACGCGGCTCTTTACGGAAAATTCGCGGGACACCCCGCTCTCCCGCCTGCGGAATACGCGCTGTCTCACCACGAAAACGGACGAGGCGTGTACACGTTCTGCATGTGCCCCGGAGGGTATGTTGTCGCGTCCGCAAGCGACGGCGGCAGTATCGTCACAAACGGTATGAGCCGCTTTGACCGCGCAGGCAAAAACGCCAACAGCGCGGTTTTAGTGTCGGTGTCTCCCGACGATTTCGGGCATGAACCGCTTTCGGGCGTGGAATTTATCCGAAAGCTTGAAGCCCGCGCTTACGATATGGGAGCGGCTCACGGGAAATGCGGCTTTGCGCCCGCAATGCTGACGCGAGAATTTCTCGGAAACGGCGGTTTTTCGCTTGGGCGCGTTACTCCGACGTATCTTCCCGGTGTTGAGCCTTGCGATTTGCGGGAACTTTTCCCCGAATTTATAAGCGAAACGCTTTCGGCGGGAATTAAAAATTTTGAGCGGCAGATACGCGGATTTTCCGACAGCGACAGCGTTCTTACCGCGATAGAAACGCGCTCCTCCTCCCCCGTCAGAATTCCCAGAAACGAGGAATTTGTGACCACGCAAGCCGATAACCTCTACCCTTGCGGCGAGGGCGCGGGTTACGCAGGCGG
>CANQNY010000045.1 GCA_947625335.1 uncultured Clostridia bacterium
GTCCCCGTCATCAACAACGGTGTCATCGTCGTCATCATCTCCGACCACCGTGTCATCGTCGTCATCATCGCCAATATCCTCGGTGTTATCGTCGTCGTCGCCGTCGGGATTGGGATTCTGCTCGTCGATATTGGGAGTATCCTGCTCGGACTCAACGTCCTTCTCCTCGGTATCCTCAACATATACATCGGTCGCAGTAACCTGATGTATCTCGTTGTTCATATAAATGCTGTCAGCAATAACAGAACCCGCAAGGTTTCCGCCAACATTGAACGACGCATTCGGAGCTACAAATATACCGCCAATCTGCGGAGCGGAAATTCTGCCGCTGTATGTACCGAAGTTGAACACAACGTTCGCCGCAGCATTGCACCAGCCATCGGAATTTACGTTGCCGAAACTTACGTCATATGTATCAGCGGAAGTTATAACATTCACGATTATCTGATAACCGTTGTTATTTTCAATAAGCTTGCGAAGATCATTCTCGCAGTTGGGAAGGTCTTTCGAGTCAACGCTTACAACAATCGTCTGACCCGCAGACAACGTGGAATCCGTGCCGCCGTTACCATTAAGAACAATTTGATTATAAGCGTCGGTAATCGCGGTCTTTGAATCCTCGGCGGAATAATCCATGCTTTCGATAAGCGCCTGTCCTGCCTCGGCAATTGCATCAAGATTATCTTCAATATTCTCGAAAGAATTGCTGCCATCGGCGCGGGTAAGCTTTACTTGATCGACCTTGCCACCGCAGTCGATAACATAAGTCTGACCGCCCGCCGTAAAGCCGAGCCCGTGACCGTTATCGATAGTTCTGTCCTCGGTAAAGTCAAACCCAAGCACAAGTTCAAAATCCGTACCGTCCGCAATAGTAAGCTTAATGCCGTTTTGCGGAACCTGTTTCAAATACTGAACATAGTGCGTCCCCGCGTTTGCAACGCTGCTTCTGATGCCTGTATTGAACGTAAAAAGATTATTCGTTTCGAGAGCCGCAACATTTCCTTCAACATGCCCGCCGTCGTGGAATCTGCAATACGCGCCGAAACCCTGAACATTATTCAGAGCATTCTTGAACGCATTAACGGAAGTCGCACTTTCAGACGCCGCGTAAACGTTTCCGGAAAGCTGTCTCAGTTCGGGATTAGTACCAAGATTGCTGTCGGCAGTCTCGGTAGTCTGATCCTCGAAATCATCGACATTCACGGGAGCCGCCGCCGCAGTCGCGGAGGCAGCACGAGAACCCAAAACAGTAACCGCAAAAGCGAACATAAACGCTGTTTTGCCTTTATTTGACTTTTTCTTCTTGTTATCGTCTGCCATAACAGCACCTCCACAAAATATAGCGTTACGGATAATCCGCACACCCAAGCCGGCAGCCGCACCATATGCTGCCCTTAATATAGATTATACCATAAAGTAATTATTCTTGTCAATATAATTGTCAAAATGTTATCAAACATTTTCTAACAAATCCGCAGAAATTTTTCAACCGTTTTTATGCGTTTTGCACAATAGGTACTACATTTTCGTGTTAAACATCTCAAAATTTCAAATTCCGAGTCGTTTTTGCATGGTATCCTGATTATACGCGTAATTCACCGCAGTTTCGGCGGTAATCACTCCGTCCTTAAATAACTTCAAAATACAGCTGTCCATGGTCTGCATTCCGGGAGCGGACTGCAGGATAGTATCGATCTGATAGGTTTTTTCATCGCGGATAAGAGTTCTTATCGCGCTGTTCATTGTAAGTATCTCAAACGCGGGAACAAGCTTTCCGTCCACGGTCGGCAAAAGCTGCTGCGACACAACGGCGTTTAACACCATTGAAAGCTGAATTCTTATCTGATGATGCTGATTTATCGGGAAAACGTCGATAATTCGGTCGATTGTGTTCGCCGCGCCCAGCGTATGGAGCGTTGAAAGCACAAGCTGACCCGTCTCGGCAGCCGTCATAGCAACGCTTATCGTTTCATAGTCGCGCATTTCTCCGAGCAGAATAACGTCGGGAGACTGTCTCAGCGCCGCTCTCAGCGCGTCAAGGTAGGATTCGGTATCGATGTTTATCTCGCGCTGGCTTATAATGCACCTTTTGTGCTTATGGAGAAATTCTATCGGGTCTTCTATTGTTATTATATGCCCCGAACGCTCATTGTTGATCTTATTTATAATACAAGAAAGCGTGGTGGACTTTCCTCTGCCCGCGGGTCCCGTGACAAGCACGATTCCGCTTTTGCATTTGGAGAGTTTCATAACCTCGTCGGGAATTCCCAAAGCCGCAGCGTCCGGCAGCTCAAACGGCACATAACGCATAACCGCGGCATAAGAACCGCGCTGTTTGTAGACGTTTGCGCGAAATCTTCCCATTCCTGCAACGGATATTGAAAAATCCATTTCCTTGTTCGGCAAATTGTCAATATCGAAATCAAACCCGCCGAGCTTGTATATCTCCGACGCCAGCCGCCGCGCCTCCGCTACGGGAAGCGGGCTGTCCGCTATTTTTACCAGTTTTCCGTTGGCTTTATAGCTTACCTCCGCACCGGAGATAATAAAAATATCCGACGCGGAATTGTCCGTTGCTGTTTTCAAAATATCAAGAAGTTCCATTTTGCACCTCATTTTTTAAAATTACGGTATATTTCCGTCCCAGACGTTGATATGAGAATCATCGCCGTCTACAGCGGACGACTTGCTTTGCCACAGCCCTATTTCATACCCGCCGCTTCCTTTAAATGTAACTCTGACGGCAAGCTCGCAGGTATCGTTTATCTGAACGTTGTATTCCGCTCTGCAACCCCCCATTGCCGGAGTTACCCGCACTCCCTCGATCTCTCCCGCGGAGAACTCAAAGCTGTCCGCGAAAAATCCGGAATTTACAGCGGAGTTAGCACATTCGTCAAGCTGCGCCAAAATTTCCTTAGCTTTGGAGTCAGCCTCGTAATATTGTTTAAGGAAATCCCCGCTGCGCTCGTTGAAAGCGTCGTTTGACTTAGCCGCGCGGAAACTCAGCACCGCAAACAGCGTAAGGCACACCACCGCAAAGATCATCATTACCGAAACATATCCAACGCCCAAGCCTAATCCGCGAAATCCTTTTTTCTTGTTCATAGGCTCTCCTCCCCGCTTATATACGCCGTACAGGTCAGCGTGTAAATCTCGCTGCCTTCCGCCGTAAACACCATTTTAAGCTCGGACAACTCCCCCGCGGCGGTTTTTTCGCTCTGTTCATACGCGTCGAAAGTCGTTTTTTCATCGGGCAGATATATCGAGATATGTTCGGGAGTATTTTCACGTACAACGGCTTTATCCCAAACCATTTCGGCGCATTTTTCTATATCTCCCGTTTCGGAATACAACTCCGCAAGCGACTGCGCGTAAATTATCACGTTCTCCAGCCGCGCGCTGCGGCGGGATTTTTCGTCCGCAGCGGCGAAAACGCGCAGAATGACCGCTCCCGAAATGCTGAAAAACAGCAACGCTATGATGATCTCCGCAAAAAACAGATTTATCGGGCGGCGTGAGCCTTTATGTTTGGTTTTCAGGGAAATCACCTCTTCTGACATATGTGCTGCTTTCCTCGCCGTTCAAAACAACCGTTATTTTGTACCAATCGCCGTCTGACGCGATTTCAAGCCCGCTAAGCTCGAATATCTTCTCGCCCTTGTAATCATTCGGGCTGTCCGTTGCCATGCTGTTTTCGTAAAGACCCCCGTCGTAAAAGCAGATAACATTCGTGATATTGCCGCTTTCAAGCTTTATACCGTTCCCGCTGCCTATTATTTCGGCTTTCTCGCTGCTTTTTATCTTGTTGGAAATGTATCTCAGCGCCGACGACGCTCCGAAGGTCTTGTCAAAGTTGTCGCTTATCCTGCTGTAAGTGCCTGCCGCGACCGCGATTATCATAAGCGTACACCCCGCGAAAAGCATAAAAAGCAGCATACTTCCGATAGTGCTTATAGACTCGCTTAAAGATTTGTTGCGATATTTCTTCATTCGCCGCCCCGCCTTTCAATAACGTTTACCGTCGGGCGAATATTGTCCGCAAAACACTCGTAATAAACTATGAATTTTTCGGTATCGTAAGCAACGCCGTAATTTTCCTTAAGATGCTCCAGATCTTTCGGATACGCTCCCTCAATCGCATAACAGAGCGTTATTCCGTTTTCGAGAGTATTTTTCACGGCGGAAAGCTCTCCCCTGTCGGCGGCGTTCATCGTGTTCGACAAGCCGAAAACCAGCCAAATTATCACCGCTGCGAACAACGCTGCCGGGATAAAATACACCGCCGCGTACTTTAAAAAGCGTTTCATTGTTTCTCCTTACCCCATTACCGACATTATGTTCATCAAAGGTATCATTACCGTAAGCAAAATTGCCCCAATAACAGTCGTGAGGACTATTACAATCGACGGTTCTATAAAGGAAACTATGCCGGAGGCGGTATCCATTGCCGACTCGCCGCAGCGTTCCGACAATTTTTTCCACGCCTTTTCAAACGAGCCTGAGCTGTACGCGATTTTAAGAGAACGCGCGTGCACGGCGGGGAAAATTCCCGCTGAGGAGATAACGTCGGCGAAATATTCTCCCGCAAGCACCCTCTCGCGGCATTGCATAAGCTTTTGAGACAGCTTTTTATCGTCGATAAGCTTTGCCGCCTCGCTTAACATCTCATCGGGGGCTATGCCTGCGGATACCATCATATTCAAAGCTCCCGCTATTTTGGAAAGCGAAAAGCTGCGCGACATTTTCCTTGTCGGAGGAAATACCGCCAGAAATTCCATAAGCTTGCCGCGGAAACCCGAAAAATTCGACAAAAGCGCTATTGCCGCGGAAATTACGATTATAGCAAGCAAAACGATAAGCAATACCGTTCCGACGGTATACGCGGTATCAACGGTGTATTTTACAGAACCCGCGATAGAGCTGTCAAACTGGGAGAAAATGTCCCCGAACATCGGAATTACCAGCACGATAAGCACAACTATTACCGCCGTCATCATAACCAGCAGCATAAGCGGGTGCAGCACCGCCTGACGGACAGCGCGCCGCAGCTCCGCGCGCTCCTCGTAATAATCCGCAAGACTGTTCAGCACCTTTTCAAGCTGTCCCGTCATCTCGCCGAGTTTCACCATTTTCACCGCATAATCGGGGAAAACGCCGCTGCTTTGCATTGCCTGCGCCAAGGTCTCGTTGTTGTTGAGGTCGTCTAAAAGCGAATCGCACACCGCCATTATCCGCTTATCTTCAAGATCCTCGCACAGTATCTCAATACCGTCGGCAAGCTGCATACCGGCGTTTAGCATAAGAGCTAATTGTTCGCAAAAATAAGACGTCTCGTCCGAATTGAATTTTCTCATTTTCAGTCCCTTTTCTTAAATTAGTAATAGTACAGGTCGGAATAATTCCCGTTGTTGGAAATGTAGTCCGAGATTTGCTGTTTATTGCTTGTACCCGCGTAAAACGTCGCGTCCACGATATTGTAGCCGTTGTTTTTAAGCAGCAGTTCGGGTGTTATCCAACCCGTTTGTTCGGTGTAGACTTCGTTCCACGCGTGATAGATAGGTTCGGGCGAGGACGCCGCGTAACCCTTCACAAGCCTTGAGGGTATCCCCTGCGAACGCAGCATTGCCGCCATTAGCGAGGCGTAATCATAGCATATTCCCTTTTTTTTCGCAATCGTAGTGTCGGGGTCGGGCATATACCCGCTTGTAACCGTTGCGGCAAGATTATAGTCATAGGTGATATTTGAAGTCACCCAAGAGAAGACAGCCGCTATTTTCTCAATAGTTCCCGTTTTGCCCGCGCAGACCTCCGCCGCCTTTTTCACAGCCTGCGAATTTTTGTTGTAATTCACATATGCGTTCGGAAATGTAAACGGAGCGCGGGGGTTCGGCATATTAACGTTTATCGAGGTCTGGAGTCCCACGGAATAGCTAGAACCCTCGACCTGCTCGTAAAGAGTTATCTTATAAGTACCGTTCCCGCACGAAAGCGGGAAATATTCTGTTTTCCCGTTCACGTTAAGGTCGTGATTGTATACCTCTCCGTTTGCCTCGATCCGCAGCTTTACTTTCCCGCGAGAACCAGTGTATTTCGCGGAAATATACCCTTGCGAGGCGTTTGAATAATCCACAACCCCGCTTGCCGCAACAATGGTGTTTATACCCGGAGAAGTCGGCACGGCAACGTCCGGAATGACCACCTGCGGCTTTTCCTCGGACGAAGAAGAACTATTCGGCACGGAACTTTCCGTGCTTTGCGCCGAAGAGCTCGACGAATTCCCCGAACTCCCGGAATTTCCCGAGCTTCCGCCGTCTGAGCTTACCGAAGTTGACGACTCGGAAGAGCTTGAAGAATAAGGCAATTCGGAGGAACTCGAAGAGCTTGGCGTCTCGTCTGATGAACTCGGCTCATGCGTTTCAAAACTGTCGGTTGTTGTCGCGCTTTCCGAAGAAAACAAGCTTTCCCCCGAACTTGAGCTGTCGGGCGGGCTTGTATCGCACCCCGCAAACAGCAAAACCGCCGCTATGGCGCATATTATATCCCGGCGTATTCCGGAATATCGGTTTTTCATAAATCAACCTCCCATAAAGGTATGATCATCTGTCACGCTTTAATTTAAGATTTCGCAAAAGAATATAATTCTCGTCCACGCGATTAAAGACCTTTTTCTCTGTACCTTTTAATATATCCGAAACATATTCCCCCGCTTGGCGGTAAAATTCCTCCTCGTAATGGACGGTATGCCTGCCGCCGAAAGGATAGCTGTCGGACGAGTAAAACTCCTTCGACACGTCGATAACATAGCATTTTGTAATGCTTGCGAAACGCTCCTCGCACAGCGCGATGAATTTCTTTTTAATCGCGAAAAGCTCGTCTTTCATGAGGTCAAGCCTAAAATCCTGCGTTATCGCGTAATTCTTGGGGTCGGTTTTTATAAGAATGATGTTTTCGCCGTAAAGGTCAAGAATTTCGTTTGAAAACTTGGTTATCCCGTCAAAGCAGAATTTCATATCCCGCTTTTCAAACAGATAACATTCCGCGCTCTCTTTGCTGATACTTTTATAAAAATCCGTTCTGCGGATAAAATCGTCAATCTCGAAAAGCGTGCCTTTGTATTCCGCCATCGGGCAAATTAGGTCGTAAAAATCCACCATTATCCAATGCGCGGAGCTTTCCTCCAGAAATTCAATGCCGTTTCTTGCGAAAGCGTCAAGAGCGGCTTTTCTGCGCCATTTGTTGCCGCAAAACTGCTCTGCGTCGCTTGGAACGTCTATTTCAAGCGGTTTTTCGTTCAAGAGAATTTGCGCCTGCATAAAGATGTATTTTCCGACGACAGCTTCCCTGCAATGATTTATCGTCTCGCGCGAGACGTCGCTCCCCCACACATCGATAACTTTTCTGTCCAAAGCCGCGAGATAACGCGCCATTTGCGGTTTTCCGCGCAGCATAAACACAAGCTCCGCATTATGCTCGTCAACATGGTTTCCAACCTCTTTTGCAAGCTGACGGGCAATGCTTTGAACAATGTTGTAATTCCCCACAAACGCGGGAGCGTAAAAATCATACGGAAGAGATAGGTTTCCCTTGATGACAAGGTCTATTATCTCAGCCGCGCGGATAATCTCCCCCGCCGCGGCATCGTTTTCAAAAAACGTTCCAACCTCCGAAAGCTCGGACAGACCCGACTTTTTGAGGCGAATAATGCGCTCGCTGTTTCTGGCGCAAAAATCCACCGAGGTCTGCGCTACTATAATATCCGCAGCGTTGTTCATATCAAGCAGCCTGCTGTGATACGAGCGAATAGACATGCTCTCGTAATACTTCATTGCCCGCGAAAACCACGACTGCGCGTCCGCGCCGCTTACGCAGGTTCTTCCCGTGCCGAAAACTATCTCCACAGCCGCTTTATAGGCGTCCGCGTAATAATCCTCCTCAAAGATATTGAACGTGTTTTCCTCGACAAAATACTTATCCGCAAGGTCAATAACGGCGGGATTTACAAGTTCTATGAAATAATCCTCCATTTCCCGCATAAAGCGGTTTCGGCGTTCGTTTTCGGAAACAGTTCTGAGCTGAAAGCCCATTTTCCTCTTCGAGGAAATACAGCACCGCACGAGAATAATTCTCTCGCTCGGAATACGGCTTAACAGCTTTTGCGCGAATTCCTTTACAAGCGGTTTCCAGACGCTCTCTCCGAACGGCGGGCGAATTCTGACCCAGTCCGGGCGGCGTTTCGCGTAAAACTCGGTCTCGCGGAAATCCTCGATATTCGTGAAATAGCAGGATTCCTCGGCGGTATCCTTAAAGCAGGAGATGACCGCCGCCGAATAAAAGTCCACAACGGCGTAATCGGGGTTTACCTTGTCAATACAGCCGACAACGTCTTTGCTTATATCAATTGCCGCGGTTTCGCCGCATTTTTCCGGCACGGCATACGCTCTCTTTGCTCCGAGCGACAACGGCGACAGCAGCATTGCCGTTTTATTTACACGAAACGCGTTTCCCGCTTTCAGAATTCGGTAGTTATTCGACGAGCCGAAAATCATCATCAGCGGCTTTTTCGGGTGCGTTTTTATAGACTTGCCCATAAAAGCCCTAGTTCTCTCAAACGACTCGCGGCATGCCTCGCTGTGGGGAGGGTCTGCCGCCGTCGTGCAAACGCCGTACTCCCTGTCCTCGCAATAACACGGGATATAGGAATAATCCGCGCAGACGCCGTTCTCGTTTTTGTAAAGCTCCGCCCGAAGTATTGCTCCGTCGCGGTTTTCGCGAAGTTCCGACATTGAGGAGAGAAAATTGCCAAGAGAAAACGCGCAGGGGACTTTTTTCCCGTCCTCGGTTTCAATAAACTCGAATTTCTGAACGACATGCGGGTGCGCTCCCACTATCAGATCCGCTCCCGACTTTGCCATAAAAACAGCCTCGTCGCGCTGGCTTTGCCTTATTCTGTGGGAATTTGACGTTCCCCAATGAACGACCGCCGCGATAAACTCCGCTCCCATAGCGCGGGCGGTATTGATAAGCTCTACAAAATATTCGCGGTCATAACGCCCCGTTTTATTGAAAAGAGCGTCGCCTTTCGACCCGTCCGACAGCATATCGCACGCGACTATTCCGACCTTTATCCCCTTAACGTCCAGAACCGTCGGATTGTCGCCGCAGGTTCCGATATTCCTCATACCCGCTTTTTTTATCTCTGCAACGGTACGATCCAAGCCCTCTTCTCCCGCGCAAAGGCAGTTGTCGGTGGACGTTACAACTGCGCCGAAACCCGCATTAGCGACAGCAGAAACGAACGTTGTCGGAGCAATGTTTTTTACGGGAACGCCGCTTTGACGCTGCTGTTCAAATTCATACGGCAAATCATCAACGCAAATGGGATTGAACACCCCGACCGCAAAATCCGCCTTTTTTATCAGCCCGCGGATATTATTGAAAGAGCGCGAAAAATCGAACAAATTCTTCTGTACGGCGCGCTGTTGGCTGCCCGAACACATAATATCCCCCGCGAACAGCAGCTCCGCTCTGCCGCTGCGGAGTTTAAACGAGCGTTCCACAACGATTTTCGTGCGGAATTTCTCGCCGTCGGAGGAGGTTATCGTGACATAACACACGCCCCTTGACACGCCCGTCACAACTCCCGTGGAATTTACCTCGGCAATTTCGGTATTCTCCGAAACAAAGTTATACGAGGCGTTTTCATTAGGACAAACACAGTTTATCTGCTTGCTTTCGCCAATTTTAAGGCAAACTGCGCCCTCTGCGCGGAGTTTCTCGCACATCGGCGAAAAAGGCACTCTCCGCGAGGACTCTCCCATGATTTCATAAGACCTGCCGTTTTTGAAAGCGCGGACTTCCGCAAGATAGCCCTTGTTGTTTACAAATCCCGAAACCGTTTTTTCCGTCCCTTGAGAATAACGCGTTTTTATGCACTTTGACGGCTCATACGCCGAATAAAAATAGATTTTATAGCCGTCTGCTCCGAAAACGGGTTTCCATTTGAGATATACCGCGCCGTCTTTTCCGACAGCCGAAACATTTTCAGGCGGGTCAAGTCTTTTCGACATAAACATCTCTCCTTAAATCATGAAACTCAAAATCAAAGCTGTCCGTCTTTTCTCATAGCGTCAAGCTTTTCAAAATTGCGGTAAAGCAGATAAAACCCGCTGCACAGATGCTGAACATCGTCTATCCGCGTCCGACAGCGGTCGCTGCGGATAAAAAACGAACCCAGACACCCACAGGGACGCTCAAAATACATCACATATTCGGGATAGCCGTATAAATTCAAAATATATTCCGCGCTTTGGAATATGGTTTTAACAAAAAGTTTTTCGTCAAATTCCTTAAGATACCCGCAAGGCAGATTTTGTTCTTTAATCATGCAAAGCAGCTCAAACGACGCTCCCAAAAATTCCAGACATACCTGCGTATGCTTGCGGTAAATGTTTTTAAGGTTTACAAAAGCGTTTTTAAGCGCGAAATCAAGATATTTTTCCTCGTGAGTGTATAAAGCAAGTTCTTTAAAAGCATATGCCGTCCAATGGTCGGAATATTTTGTATAATCTTTCGCGATAAATCTGTCTGCGGCGGCGCACGCCATATTCAGATAACCTTGCTTTTTTGTAAGCCCGTACAGCCTGCAAAGAGCAAACAGCGTTTCGCCGTCGTAATACACCGTTCTGAACTTGTCGCGCGGCGCAAGAGACGGGTATTTCAAAACATGGAAAAAACTCCCGTCGCGCTCGTCAAAAAGCTCTGTTATGCCGTTTCCAAGCTCTCTTACATACTTTTCGTACTTGTTGTTCCCGATAATATCCATATATTCGGTAAGCGCGATTATCGCAATGGCGTTTGCACCTATTTTGACCTCGGACTGCTCGGCGTCAAAAACATAAAGCGTGTTTTCGCGGGACAGTTTTTCGGGATATTTATAAACCATATTCCGTATCAGATAATTTATCGCGCTTTCGGCTTGTTCGAGAACGAACTTATCGCCGCTTAACCTGTAAGCCGACAAAAGGCTCCACACCGAACCCGCGTGCCGCAGGATATTATAACCAGGAATTGCCTTATTTGAAACGGAATAGTACCCGTAGTCGAATTTACCGTCCAGCCCCACCTGCATTGCGAGATAATCCGAAGAGGTGCAGACCGCTCTGTACGCCGTCTGCTTGTCAAGTCCGTCGGAAACACGCCTGCCGCACTCCTCCCCCTCGGAATAAAGCTTGTAAACCGCGCTTTTTTCGTCGCAGAAATAACTTTCGCAGTCAAAAAGAATGACATCTTCGGGAAACTGCGTAAGCGTCCTCACCTCGCACAATGCGAGATACCTGTTTAAAGCCGACAGTTTTATCTTACCGTCCTTGCGGCTTATCAGGGAGTTTCCGTTTATTTCCGACTCAATAAGCGCAGTTTCAAGTTCGCCGTTAAAAGCAATTCCGCGGCGGGAAAAAACTTTCGGATTGTCCGCAAGCTCCGAAAAAGGCTTTTTCTCGCCTTTTTTGGCAATATCTCCCTTTACCCACACGGGATTGAGCTTTTCCGAGCGCACAAATTCCGCGGCGGACGTTCTTGCCTTTTCCCAAGCCTTGTCTGCATTATCAGCCGAGGCTCTGAAAACATACGCCCGCTGTTCGGTATCGCACACCGAAATAAAAGCGACGACTTTCCCGAAATTTGCCGAAAACTCGGCATAAGCATTTTCGCCGCTTTTCAGCTTTTCATACAAAAGATCGGCTTTTCTGTCGAAAATTTCAGCATGATCCTTCATTGACATTCTCCAAACAAAAATATATTACAATTATACCACAATAACGCGATTTTGTAAAGTGCCAAAGCGACTGTTACTCCGCGCCGCGAAAATACAAGCCCCTCGTAAACCGCCCGTTCGGCTTTTGTCCGTTTTTGTACATTTCCAGCACAGGCGCGATTTCGCTTTCCTCGGTAAACTTCAGCACGGCAAAATCGAATTTTCTTAAAACCTGCTGTTTATCGCTTAAAACAAGGACTTCGGGGTTAAGCAGCTCCACGCTGTTCCCGCCGCACAAAACAGGCAGCGCGTTTCCCTTTCGGTCATAAACGCACCCGCCGCAGCTTTTGCCCTCCAAAAACGGCGACATTTTTCCGCAAGGCGCGCCGTCAGAGAGCGGACAGCGTCTTGTAAGCATAAGCGGCAGCCTGCCGTAAGCGATAATTCCCCTCGGCACGGGGGAATTTATCTCGGACAAAGCCGCCGCCGTCCCCTCGAACGACAGCGTTATATCCCGAAAACCAAATTCCCCGCACACCTTTGCCGACAGCGAATTTAAGATATTCATACGATACCCGCCGCATACCTCAAAACCGCATTTTTTCAGCAAATATGCGTGTCCCAAAGACTGCGCCAGACCTTTGCAAAACCCGTATTCACGAAGTTTTAAGAGCCGCTTTTCGGTCTCTTTTTCACAATCCGCCAAAAACAGCGGCAAAGCTATTGCAACGCGCTCTTTATCGGGAGTTTTCTCCGAAAGCAGACCAATCGGCGCGTAAACAAGCTCAAAATCAAGCGTCAAAGCCTCGTCAAGCTGCTTTTTGCTGTACACCTCGGCGCGGAATTTCACTTCGGTCTGCAAATTCGGCTCTCGAACCCGTTTTTCGGGCGGAGAAAACGGTCTTATTTCGTACTTCGGAGAGCATTTTTCCAGCACAAGCTCTTCAAGCCTCGCGCAAAGCTCCCGCCGCAAGGAATTCAGCTCCGCCGCCGAAATATACAGCCCCTCGCCGACAGCGACGGTCACGTTTTCCGCGTAAAACTGCGTTGAGCCGAGTTTTGACATTCGTTCGCAGACGATTTTTTCATCAAGCGGCGCGCCCGTCGCCTTTTCCGGGAATTTGTCGGACAGAACGGATACTTCCCCGAAAACGCACTTTGCCGCCGCCCTTAAAGGCTTGTTTTCGGCAATTTCCGCAGAAATACTTACAGCTATCCGCGGGAATTCGCTTTTATAAAGCTCTTTTATCCCGTTTAACGCCCGCGCGGAGTTTTCAACGTCCTCTTTCCCGCGAATTCCGCACATATCGCGCATTGTCCCGTCAAAATAACCCTCTGTAAGTCCTCCGCGCGAAAATATCCCCGCAAGGCGGTCTTTATCGTATTTTTCGCCTAAAACCGCCTTTTTGCACGCGTCAACCGCGCAGGCGACGTATTCCGGGCGTTTCATTCTGCCTTCGATTTTAAACGAGCATACTCCCGCAAGCTCTTTGCAGTTAATTTTCGGTATCAGAGAGCTGTCCTTAAGCGATAAAACGTTATGCCGACCGTTCGCCGTAAAATCCAGACGGCAGGGCTGCGCGCAAAGTCCGCGGTTGCCGCTCCGACCGCCGAAAACGCTGCTCATATAGCATTGCCCGCTGACGCACACGCAAAGCGCGCCGTGAACGAAAATTTCTAGCTCCGCCGAGGTGTTTTGGGAAATTTCAAAAATCTCCCCTGCCGAAAGCTCCCTGCCGATAACCACCCGCGAAAAACCGAGTTCCTCCGCAGCTTTTACGCCGCAAACGCTGTTAAGGCTCATCTGCGTGGAGGCATGCCGCGGCATTTCGGGACAAAGTTCTTTTGCCAGCCGCATAGCTCCGAGATCCTGAAGTATCACGCCGTCCGCGCCGCATTTCGCCGCGGTTTCAAGACATTCCGCCAAAAGCGAAAGTTCAACGTCATACGCGAGAGTATTTATCGCGGCGTAAATTTTGACCCCGCGTTTGTGGCATTCCCTTGCGGCTTTAGCAAACTCCTCGTCGGAAAAATTTTCGGCGTTTTTACGCGCCGAAAACCGCCGAAGTCCCGCGTAAACCGCGTCCGCGCCCGTATTCAGCGCGGCGGCAAGGCTTTCGTATCCGCCGCAGGGAGCTAAAATCTCTTTCATAAAGTAAGCTGACCGTCCTCGAGGATTTCGGAAATCTGCTTGTCCAAAGACTCGTTGGTCTTTTTAAGCGTTTTTATCTCGTCCTCAAGCTGCGAATTCTGCGCCGTCAGCTTTTCGAGTTCTTCTTTCAATTTTTCAAGCTCCGCATGCGCTTTTTCGCTGTCGTCTGACTGTTTCAAAGCCTTGTTTTCGCTTTCGATCTGGGAAAATTTCACTTTCAGTTCCTCGTCTGCCGCCGAAAGCTCTTTATTCGCCTTATCAAGCTTGTCATACTCTGCCGAAAGTTCCTCGTAATCCTTTTCAGCGCGTTCTTTAGCGGAATTTGCACGTTCTAAATGCTCTTTCAAAGCCTTTTCGTTATCCGCGTCGTTGTTGCGCTCTTCAAGCTGCTTTTTCAGCTCCTCAACCTGTTTTTTGAGAGACTCATTTTCCTTTGCGCTGTCGGAGCTGTTTTTGTCCGCAGATTTCACTTTCTCCGAAAGCTGATCAACCTGCGACTTGTACTCCGAAATGCTTTTGTCAAGCTGTTCTTTGGAAGTCTTCAGCTTATCTCGCTCTTTTTCGGCAGCGTCCGCGCGGTTTTTCTCGCGGTGAAAAGCCTCCTCAAAGTTCTCCGCCTTAGAGAGCTTTTCCGAAAGACGCTTGTTCTCCTCGCCAATAGATACCGCTTTTGCCTGCTCTTTTTCAAGTTCCGCGATACGCTTGTCCTTCTGAGCGGCATTTTTATTCATTTCATCGAGTTTTCGTGAATTTTCTTTCGATGTATCCGAAAGCTGAGAATTCTTTTTCTCCAAACTCTCAACTCGTTTTTTCTCCTCGGAAAGCTCTTTTTCTAAAGCCGCGCATTTTGCCGCCTTGGAATTCGCCTCTTTAAGCGTCTCGGCAAGCTGTTCATTTTTGCCCTCAAGTTCTGAAAACCGTTTTGAAAGCTTGTCCAGCTCGTCCTTTGACTTTTTTAGGTTAGCATTCTCTGCGGCAAGCGTTCCGCATTTCTCAACAGCCTCAGCCGCCGCCTGTTCGCCCTTTTTCAGACGTTCAACCTCATCTGAAAGAGCCTCGATTTTCGCCTTAAGTTCCGCGGTTTCAACAAAACAATCAAGCGCGGACAAAACCGCCGCGTCCTCTTTGTTCATACCCATGCTCTCCGAGCAATACTCGGAGATCTTATTTTCAACGCTTTTCGCCGCAGCAGAAAGCTGATCGGAATTATCTGTTTTCAAGCGGTAATTTTTCCCGCATATGGAGATAGTTATCTTCTCATTGAGCATCGAAAGAGTTTCCTTTCAAGAATATTTTCCGCGGAAAAAACATCTCCGCACTTTATATTATAATACAAAACCCGCCGCATTTCAAGAGGTTTGCCGAAAAAAGGGCGAATTTTTGAAAAAAACGAGCTGCCCCGTTGTGAGGTCATCATAGGGATTAATCCCCGCGAAGTCCGAAATGACCGTTTAATCGGTTGTTTCGGACTTTTTTGTGCGTCGGGCGGGTCGGCAGTTTACAGGGTATAGTTTATAGTGAATAGTAAGCGGTATCCACTCCGCGGATTTTATCGAATTGTCACAAAGAGGAAAAGTTGCCTATAATCTTGCAGACAATCTAAATAATCCGCCGTTAGGCGGATACTTCTTACTATTCACTATAAATTGTAAACTGCCAACAGTCCCTGTCAATTATCGGCTCGTGCGTGTTGTCAATGCTGTACTGCTTTGATATACATTGTT
>CANQNY010000046.1 GCA_947625335.1 uncultured Clostridia bacterium
GTCCGGGTTCGCCTTGTGGACCTTGCGGTCCTATCGCGCCTGCGGGTCCGGGTTCACCCTGTGGACCTTGCGGTCCTGTCGGTCCTGCGGGTCCGGGTTCGCCTTGTGGACCTTGCTCGCCTCTCGGACCTCTCGGTCCGGGACAGCCCGGAGGTCCCGGAGGTCCCGGAGGTCCGGGAGGACAACAGCCGTTGTTATTTTGTATATTGTTTCCCATATTGTTGGGGAAATTCTGTCTGTTCATAACAGTTCACTCCTTTGTTACTTTATTTAAACAGGTTTTGTATTTCAAAATATGATTTTCACAATTTTTTGACACCGTTTTAGAATAAATATTTTGGAATTTTTAGAAAATTGACATACGACTGAAAAAATATTTCAAGGAGAGAGCAAGCTGACAATGTCCTTGCCGTACAGAAAAGGGCGGCTGAAAACGAGCCGCCCAAACTATCGTCCACCCCACCGACTGTCGGCAGTTTACAGGGTATAGTGAATAGTGTATAGTATTAGGTATCCGCCTTACGGCGGATTTTTTTGATTGTAACGAAGAGGAGAAGTTGACGAGTAACTTTACAATTATAACGAGCCTTTGTCCACCCCACCGCCGTACAGAAAAGGGCGGCTAAAGCTTTAGCCACCCTTACCGGGAAATGGTCAACGAATAACCCATTACGTCAGACCCTTGTCCACCCCACCGCCGTACAGAAAATAGTGTTTGAAAATATGCTACCTACGCTGGGAAATGGTCAACGCATTACCTATGGCTGCCGAGCCTTTGTCCACCCCACCGCCGTACAGAAAAAAACGTCCCAGTAAGAGCAGCGTCTTACTGGGATACGGTGCAGGGCTATGCCCTGCTGGTGCGCCCGACAGGAGTTGAACCTGCACGGTTTCCCACCGGAACCTAAATCCGGCGCGTCTGCCAGTTCCGCCACGGGCGCGTTACTTATTTATTATAGCACGTTTTTTGGGGTTTGTCAATCTCTGCAAATGTCCGCAAGCTCCACGCGGATAACTTTTTGCAGGCTTGAAAGCGGCATTTCCACCTGAAATCCGATTTTCCCGCCGCTGAAAATTATCGTCTCAAATTCGGACGCGGAAATATGCGCGACGGTGCGAAATTGCTTTTTCATGCCGATAGGCGAACACCCGCCGTGAACATACCCCGTTGTCGGCAGAAGGTCCTTCGATTTCAGCATCTCAACGCTCTTTTCCCCGACAGCCTTCGCGGCTTTTTTAAGGTCAAGCTCGCGGTTTACGGGCAGCATAAACACATAGCAGCTCCCGCCCGCCTTTGTGACTAACGTCTTGAACACCCTGTCAGGGTCTTCGCCCAGCGCCGCCGCAACGTCCTCGCCGTTTACCGCGTCGGTGTCGCCGTAAAAGTGACTTTTGCAGGCTATTTTCTTTTGTTCGAGAATTCTCATTACATTGGTTTTTTCAACGCCCGACATTTTGCCCTCCGATAATTCAAAAAATTCGCTGAACACATTCTTTTCCGCATAACATCGCCGTTTTTGCGCTCCTGCAATTTTGCAATTTCCCCCGAAAAAACGCCTAGCGAAAACGCCGACATTCTCGCGAAAAAAGTTGGGCGAAACGCACCGCATCTCCCCAAAAAATTGCCGAACAAAATTGCTCCGACACTCAGTTTTCCCGCATAACATCGCCTTAACTGCGGTTCTTTGGCAGTTTCCCGCATAACACCGCCGTTTTTGCGCTCCTGCAATTTTGCAATTTCCCCCGAAAAAAAGCCTAGCGAAAACGTCCGCAACTCCCGCATTTCCCCCGAAAAAACGCTGCACGAAAACAAAAACGCTGAACGAAATAACACAAGAGAACGCCGTTTCGCACGGCGTTCTCCGTATTCTTAAAATTACAGATTAGTCGTCGATAAACAGGTGTCTGGGCAGACCGTCAACCATAAACGGCTCAAGCTCGCCGATAATAAGCGGGCGCGCGTACTCCTGGAATTCCTTTGAAACATAGGAGTTGTCGTTTATAATCCACTCCGCGGGAACGCGTTTTTCAACGTTCGCGACTGCCGACGCAGGGCAGGAACCCGTTTTCAGCTGATACGGGTTGTTGGAAATTCTCTCGAAAATAATCATCTTGCCCGTATTTCCCGAAAGCGCCAACTGAACGCCGTCCGCGCCCGCCGTAAACGCCTCGGTTATATCGCGGCGGGAAACCAAATGCGACGCGCATCTCTGGAGCGTCGAGAACACGATACCGCGGGATTTCATACCAAGCTGCGCGCCGACAAAGTCGGACAGATACAGAGCCGTACCGCCGAGGTTCTTGTGACCGAAAGCGTCCTCGTGCATGGACTGCCTGTTAGCCTCGCAGACATACAGCCCGTCAGCCGTCTTGATACCCTCGGACACCGCTATCGTAATAACCTTTTTCTCACGGCGTACCTCGTTTATTCTCTTCAAAAACTTGTCATAATCGAAAACCGTTTCGGGCAGGCAGATTATATCCGGTCCCGCGCAGTCCTCCGAGCAGGACAGCGTCGACGCGCAGGTAAGCCAGCCCGCGTCGCGCCCCATAATCTCAACGATATTTATCGACTCGTTCGGGTAAGTGTTAGCGTCGCGGATAATCTCCTTCATAGCGGACGCTATGTACTTTGCCGCGCTGCCGTAACCGGGGGTATGGTCGGTCATGGCAAGGTCGTTGTCGATGGTCTTCGGGATACCGATAAAGGTAATGTCGCTCTTGATAATCTCGGAGTACTTCGACAGCTTGTCAATGGTGTCCATGGAGTCGTTTCCGCCGATGTAGAAGAAGTGCTTTATATCAAGTTTTTTGAGGATAGCGAAGATTTTCTTGTAGGTATCCTCGTCCTTGGTGTAATCGGGGAGTTTATAGCGGCAAGTTCCCAGAAACGACGACGGCGTGCGCTTTAACAGCTCGATATCAAGGTCGTTTTTGACATACTCCGACATATCCACATACTTTTCCTGCAAAAGACCCTCTATTCCGTGGCGCATACCGTAAACCTTCGCGCAGCCCGCGTCCTTTGCAGTCTTGAAAACGCCCACAAGGCTTGAGTTAATAACCGAAGTAGGACCTCCCGACTGACCGACGATAACATTTCCCTGCTGCATAAAACTTTCCTCCCGTAATTATAAATTTTGTTAAAAAATAAACAATATCGCATAACAATTGTAAAAAAAGTTGTGCAATATTACCTAAATACATTTTATCACAAAGAAATAATTTTGTCAAGCGGTTTTTTCAAAACAAGGAAAACGGCAAACCGCGTTCGGCTTGCCGCATAACTTATAACCCGAAAAGCTGCTTTGAAAACCGCTCTAAGGCGTATTCGAGCGCGTCAAGGCTGTCGATGTTGGAAGTGCCGTCGTCAAGGCGGGAAAGCTTGTTCTGGTCGCGCTCGTTCCACACGGCGGTTTCGACAGCGTCAATCACATGCGGACATTCCTCCGACACGAAAAACCTGTTTGCCGAAATAAGGCGGTTTAGGAGGTTAATTCGCGTGTTAATCGGGGACTTCAGCGCGTTTCTGATCTCCAGCCTTACCGCTTTGCGAAAGCTTTTTATAAGAAGCTGCTCCGCGCTGTCGCAAAACGCCTCGGAAAGCGTCGGGAAACGCTCTTTTTCACGCTGTACGAACTCAGCAAAGCTGTTTATCAGCCACTCCGCGGAACGGTTTTCCTTGTCGTAAAACTCCGAGAGGACGTAAACGTTTTTAAAGCCCTTGTCAAACCCCGCCAGCACAAACGCCGACGCGCTGCCGCTGCCGCCGTAGTCCACGCCGATTACCGACAAAGCGAGGGGATTTTCGGAAAGCCGCTCGGCAATTTGGTGCGTTGAAAGCACATTTGCTCTCGAAAAGCCGCTGTACACGCGCCCCTCGGCGACTACCCATTTACCCAAAATATACCTGTCGTAGAATACTCCGCAGAATTCGTTTTTCAGGGAATTTACATATTTTTTCGGCAGGAAAATGTTGTCCTCCAACAAAAACTTAAACGACAGCAAATCAACTTTCCCGTTGTCGAGAAAATCCCGCTTTACCCAATGGTTCGGGGAGTCGGGATTTGTCGTCGCAAACAGCTTTGCGCCGCGCTGCGAAAGCCTTGACAGCAGCATAACGAAAAAATCCTCCGGGAACAACGTAAGCTCGTCGCAGTACGCGCCCATGAGCGTCATTCCGCGGATCTTGCCCGCGCTTTCTATGTTGTTCGCGCCCTCAAGGCAGATTTTCCGCCCGAAAAGCCGTCCCTCTTTTTTGGTGATGTTGTAGGAAAAATTCCCCCCGAACAGCCCGCACATGGGGTCTAGGACATTGCGTTTGAGCGTGGACAGCGTTTTTCCCGCCATAAGGTAAACCCCGCTTTTCGGAGAGCCCGCGACCCAGAACCCCCACATTATAATAGAAACGTAGGTTTTCCCGCTGCGGACGCTCCCCTCGAAGACGTTTATACGCCGAAGTTCGCCGCGCCGCATTACGCGCAGCGCCTCGCGCTGTTTCGGGGAGAGGTTTTGTTCACTCATCGTCCTCACCGTCCAAGCCGTGATATTCGCCGATTAAAGCCGCCATTTTATCGCCCGAATCGTCCTCGGAGTACTCTCCCATCATTTCCAGCACCACT
Organism: uncultured Clostridia bacterium; assembly: GCA_947625335.1. Classification (GTDB taxonomy): domain Bacteria; phylum Bacillota; class Clostridia; order Oscillospirales; family Ruminococcaceae; genus CAG-115. The sequence continues at coordinate 4,623 of CANQNY010000046.1, forward strand.
TTCCAGACTTTCGACAGCTTTTCAAAATCCTTTTCGGCAAGCGCGTCAATAAGCGTCTCGTCCGACAGCTTTCTAGCGAACATATCGCCGAATTTCATAAAGCGCTTGTTGTACTTTTCAAAATAATCCTTTACGGTAATAATTTTTTTGGGACGCACTGCAATCCCTCCTTTCGTTTTCAATAATAAAACGTGATCAACTGCATTTATCTGCAAATCGGGCATTTTCCGTAATTTTTTTGCATATTCTTTTACAAAAAACGATTTCGGAGGTAAGCTTTATGGACGATACCAAAAAACTTATTGAAAAGTACAAACGGGAGCTTATGGAGCTTTCGGGGAAACGCTCCCCCGAACCCGCAAAACCTAAAGAGAACAAAGTTGACAACGAGAACAAAGAGGAAAGAAAGGAGAAGACGCCGCAGATAATAGGCTATGTCGGGGAGGAAAGCGCGGGAAAATACGACCGCTTTCTGTCGGAGCTTGCAAGTCCCGATAATACGCCGCCCGCTCCCTCAGACGAGCCGCCCGCTCCCTCAGACGAGCCGAACGCTCCCTCAGACGAGCCGAACGCACCCGACAATGCCGACGACAGCGACAATAGCGACGACGATATTCTCGACCCGTCGGCGGGTATTTTCGGCGTGCCGAATTTTGTCACCGTGCCCTCCACCGAACAGGTAAACAGCGACGACACAGCCCAAAGCGTGTCCGACGCCGAAAACGACGTTAATTCAAACGAGCCGTCCGACGCCGACAATGCAAGCGGCGTTACCGACAACAATCCCACCTCGCCGCGCGCGGACCTTGCGGATACCGGGACTACGACAAACGCGCAGGCAGAAGGGCTTAACCGTATGCCGATAAGCGGGACTTCTCCCGACGAGCAGCTTACGGGGCGCGATTTTGAGGACCCCAATTCCGCGGAAAACTCTCCCGAAAACAGCCCCACCGACAACCCCGAGGCAGGCGGCAGCCGCACCGAGGCGATAAATTTCCCCGAAATAGTCTACGACAACTACGAGGAATTTGAAAAGCGCAACATCGGGCGCGGTTCGCTTATCTTCAAGATTTTCGCGGGACAGCAGTCCTACCCCATCAAAAACGCCAAAATCACGGTTTCCAAGAAGTTTAGAAACGAGGAATTTATCATAGCCGAACTCGAAACCAACCAGAGCGGCGCTACCGAGCCGTTATCCCTTCCCGCGCCGCCGAAAGAGCTGTCTCAAGGCTCGCAGAACACCCTTCGTCCGTTCGCGCAATACAACGCCGTTGTCGTGAAAAACGGCTATTCGCAGGTGGATTTGTTCAATATCCCGATTTTCGACGGAATTCAGTCCGTTCAGAACGTGCTTATGATTCCCGAACCCGAAAACGAGATTATCGAGGACTTCACGGAGGTGCAGGATGCCGACAGGTAATTTGCCGTTTATTCCCGAACGGATAACCGTTCACCTCGGACCGCCCGATTCCGCTGCCGCAAACGTTTCGGTGACGTTCCCCGACTACATAAAAAATGTCGCGTCAAGCGAGATTTACCCGACATGGCCCGAGGCGGCTTTAAGAGCCAATATTTACGCTCAGATTTCGTTTGCGTTAAACCGCGTTTATACCGAATGGTACAGAAGCCGCGGCTATGACTTCGATATTACAAGCTCGACGCAATACGACCAGGCGTTCAACTACGGGCGGGATATTTTCAGCAACATAAGCAACATTGTGGACGAGATTTTCAACAACTACATTGTCCGCCGCGGCAGCGTAGAGCCCCTTTTCGCGGCGTTTTGCAGCGGCACGAACGTCACCTGCAACGGGCTTTCGCAATGGGGAACGGTAGACCTTGCGCGGCGGGGTTACACGCCGTATGAGATACTTCAGTATTACTACGGCAACGACATTGACATCGTGTACAACGCCCCCATTTCGCCGAATATTCCGAGTTACGTCGGAACGCCGTTCGGTTTTGGGACTTCGGGCAACGAGGTGCGTTCATTGCAGATTGAACTCAACCGCATTGCCAACAACTACCCCGCAATCCCGAAAATTGTCCCCGCAAACGGACTGTACGGGGAGTCAACCGTCGAGGCGGTGAGGACTTTCCAACAGGTTTTCGGGCTGCCTGCGACGGGAATTGTCAACAAGGCAACATGGTACAGAATAAAATACATTTTCACCGCCGTAAAGCGTCTGGCGGAGCTTACAAGCGAGGGCTTAACCGAGGAGGAGATAAGCAAGCTTTTCGGGGAAAATCTCCGTCAGGGCGACTATGGTCAGCGTGTGCGTTCGCTGCAGTATTATCTCAACGTAATTGCGTATTTCAATCCCGAAATTCCGACTGTTCCGAACAACGGCGTGTTCAATGCGGCGGTGGACTCGCAGGTGCGGGCGTTCGAGCAGTTTTACGGACTGAACCCCGACGGCGTTGTGGATTTCAGGACTTGGCTGCTTATCAGCAAGATTTACACCGACATTCTGAACAATCTCCCCGAGGGCTACGCGGGTTCTACGGCGGCGTTGTATCCGGGGTACAACCTCACTCCGGGCATGCGAAACGACGATGTGCGGCTGTTTCAGACCTATCTTCGCACAATCGGGCAAAATATCTCCGCGATACCTGTCATTGAGGCTACAGGCTACTTCGGCGAGCAAACCGAACGCGCTGTCCGCATTTTCCAGGAGCTTTACGGCATAGACCCCACGGGCGTCGTCGGAAGTCCCACTTGGGACGCGGTTGCGCGAGAGTATAATTATATACGTTTCGGGACGGAGAGAACAGGATAGTTGGGAGTAAACAGGAAACAGGAAATAGTAAACAGTAGTAGGTATCCGCTGCGCGGATAAATCAGATTGTCTGCAAGAGGAAGGGTCGTCGACTCTTCCTCTTTGTTATAATCAAAAAAGCGTTCGCTATGCGAACGCTCCTTTTGCTAGCGTTATCCGCCGCAGGCGGATAATGCGGTGCACTATACACTATTAACTGTAAACTGCATACTGAAATACATTATATAATTGAGAAAACGTAACTTGTAGAATGATAGTACTTCTCGCCCGGCTTTAGAACGCAGCTCGGGAACGCGGGGTGATTGGGCGAATCGGGGAAAAACTGGCTTTCAAGGCACAAACCGCCGTACTTTTCATAAACATGACCGCTTTTTCCCGGCTCGTTGTCAAGACCTATGCCGATGTAAAACTGCACGCCCGGCATATCCGTCGCCACCACCATATACCTGCCCGACTCCTCCTCGTAAACCGTCGCCGACGCGCTGCGCCCGCCGTCGTTTACCAGAACAAAATTGTTGTCATAGCCGTTCGGCAGAGAGCCGTTGTCCATATCCTCCCCGACGCGTTTCGGCTTTGTGAAATCATACGGAGTCAGCGCCACCTGCATAAGTTCGCCCGTCGGAATAAGCTCCTCGTCAACGGGCGTAAAACGCACCGCGTTTATCGACACGACATGGTCCTTAATATTGCCTTTGCCCTCGCCTTTTAGGTTGAAATACGAGTGATTTGTGAGATTTACCACCGTCTCGCGGTCGGAAAACGCCGTGTACTCGATTTTCAGCCCGTTTTTCAGCAGCGTATATTTCACCGTAACATCAAGGTTTCCGGGAAAATGCTCCTCCATATCGGGCGAACGGTAGAAAAACTCGACATACGGCTGATCCCCGTCGACAACGGCTCTTATGTCCCAGACGCGCTTGTTAAACCCGAAAAATCCGCCGTGCAGAGTGTTCGAGCCGTCGTTTGCGGAAAGCTCATACACCTTGTTTCCGAGAGAAAACTGCGCGCCGCCTATGCGGTTTGCAAATCTCCCGACGGTTGCGCCGTGGCAGGAATTTCCCTCGGCGTATTCTTCGAGAGTGTCATAACCGAGAACAACGTCCTCCGATTTTCCGTGTCTGTCGGGAACTTTAAGCGACTGCACCGTCGCCCCGAAATCCGTAAACGACGCCGAAAAACCCGCGTTGTTGCTGAGCGTTATAAGGCGGCAGCGGTAGCCTCTGAAGTAGCCGAACTCGTTTATTTCTGTCATATGTTCCTCCAAAATCAATATTTGTTGTCGTCAAGCTTAATCTGCCGTTTTACGGGCTGCATACTAGCCTTTGAAACCGCCGCAGGGGACGAGCTTTCGCTTATCACGGGGACTTCCGCGGGAGCGGGTGCGGGTCTTGCGGGAGCGGGAGCAGCCGCCTTTACGGGAGCGGGTTTAGCCGGCTTGTTTTCAAGACCGCGCCGCTGGAAATCCGCCGAAATGGGGCGTTCGTCTCCGGGGAGAGTTATCGTAAGCTTGCCGGGTTTGGGAGTTTCCGCAGGCTTTGGCGCAGGTTTCGGGGTCTCAACAGGCTTTGAAACTTCCGCAGGTTTTGCCGCGGGTTTCGGAGTTTCAACAGGCTTTGGAGCAGGTTTTGGAGCCTCCGCAGCGGGTCTGACCGCAGGCTTTGGAGCAGGCTTTGAAATATTGTTCCCCGCGTACTTTTCCACAATATCGCGCAGTTTTTTGGACTGCAGCGACAGCATTTCCGACGACTCCGCGCATTCTCCCGCCGAAACGTTTATCTGATTTACCGACGCGGAGATGTTGTTCATACCCTCCATAACGCTGTTTATCGACTCCGCCTGACGGCTTGCGGCGTCGGCGATTTCCTCTACGACCACCGCCGATTCGTTTACCTTTGCAACGTTGTTTGCAAGCATCTGAGCCGTTTCGTTTGCGATAGTAGTACCTCTGTTGACCGCCGACAGCGAGTTTTCAATAAGCCCCTTGGAGGACTTTGCGGACTCCGCAGCCTTTCCCGCGAGAATTCCGACTTCCTCCGCAACGACCGCGAATCCCTGACCCGCGTCGCCTGCGCGCGCCGCCTCTATCGCGGCGTTCAGGGCGAGAATGTTCGTCTGGAACGAGATGTCCTGGATAGCCTTGATAATATTCGCGATTTCCGAGGAAGTGTCGTTTATGTACTTCATCGCGTCCAGCATCTCGGACATCTTCCCATTGCCCTCGTTCATGGCGCTCACGGATTCCTCCGCCGCAAGACGCGCTTTCGCAGCCTTTTCCGCGCTGTCGTTAATCTGGTCGCGGACGGAGCTTAAGCTCTCGTTTAACTGCGTTACAGTAGCAGCCTCCTCGCTTGCAGCCTGTGCAAGCGACGTGGAATTCGCGGACATCTGCGCCGCGCCCGAATCTACCCTGCTGCCCGCCGACTCAACGTCCGCGATAACGCCCTTTATGGACGCTATAATGGTCTCAAGCGAGTTTTTCACGGGCAGAAAATCGCCTATATAATGCGCTTTCGGCTGGATATTAAGATTAGCGTTCGCAATGGTCTCGGCGGTGAGGTGAATATCGCCGATAATGCTCTTGTTTATGTCTGCAAGCCCGTTTACCGCGTTTGCAAGCTCGCCGAGCTCGTTGTCTCTGTCCACCGTCAGATCCCCGCCCGACAGGTTGCCCTGCGACATATCGACGATTTTCGCGCGGATAGCAAGCAGCGGGTTTACGACCTTGTTTTTCATCAACACGATAACCAGAATGATAAGCGTTGTCATAATTGCGATAACAACCAGATTTATCCAGAACGCCCAGATTATACCGTTGTAATATTCTCTCGAACGCGCGCGGATAAACACCGTCCAGCCGTCCGTGCCGCTTATGGATTTTGCCGCGAAAACATACCCGCTCCCGCCTTGACCTTTCGGGTGAATGTCGACTATTTCGCTGTTTTTCTGAACGTAAGCCGCATACGCAGGCTCATAATTTTCATCGGTTTTCGCTGCGATAACCGTGCCGTCGGACGAGAGAATAAACGCGTCGCACGCGCTGCCGTTGAGTATTACCGAGAGCTTGCCCGCTTTCATATGCGACACCAGCGCGCCGCCGAGCGAATTTTTCACTCCGAGGTAAAAATCCCCGTCCGCATTCGCGGGAGTGGTCATAACCTTATCCGCGGACGCGAGCGCGCTTGTAACCTCCGCGGGCACGGCAGGACCGTTTTGCGTGCCGTCGGGGTCGATGTATGTAAGGGAGATGACATTCTCGTCAAAAGACGCGGTTTGCTCCGCGTGAGCAATCTTTTCTTCTCCCGTGCCGTTTAAATATTCGTAATCATACGCGTGGTCGCTGATAAGAATACCGAGGTTTTCAAGCCCCGTATCCACGACGGAGGAATATCCTCCCAGATTTTCCGCGAGCATTTTTTCAACGTTTCTTTCCGTCTGGAAAAACTGGATAAGCACGCTTGCGGTAATGTTGAAAACAAGACCGATAATAAGCAGGCAGCTTATCAGCACAATGCTGCTCATAATAGAACGCTTGGACTTCTGCGAATTTGCGGCGGTTTCCATACAAAGCACCTCACTTACTAGAATTGGCATAAATACAGACTGTATATAAAGCCCCATCTGCGTCGTCAGCGGCATTGCAGCAGCCACAAAGGCTAGTCTGCAACGCCGCTTCCTAGCATCTGTGGCTTTCTATACAGTCTGAAAATTGACTTTTTATACATGCTCTTGGGATGATTATACCCACTAAATACAGTATATCACAAACTTTTCTGATTGTCAATAACAATTATTCGCGAGTGTCAGCGTTTTCGGGAATTTCGATAGTCACCGAAGTTCCTACGTCCTCCGAAACAGCCGAAATCTTCGCTCCCAGCTTGTCGCAGATAAGCCTTGTAAGATACAGCCCCAGCCCCGTGGAGCGGCGTTCGGCGCGCCCATGAACCCCCGTATAGCCGCGCTCGAAAATCCTCGGCAGGTCTTCGGGCAGAATGCCTATTCCCGTGTCCGCGACGGTGAGCCGCACCGCGCCGCCTGTTTTCTCGGCTGTAATCGTAACGCTGCCCTTCGGGGTGTATTTTAAAGCGTTTGAGATAAGCTGTTCCACAGCGAACAAAAGCCACTTTTCGTCCGTCACGACAACTATGTCGCAAGGCTCGTAGACAAGCGAAATTTTCTTCCTTATAAACTGCGGCGAAAACCGCTTTACCGCGTTTTTAACCACCCTGTCAATCCCGCACGCCCGAAACTCGAAATCCTCTCCCCCGCCAAGCCGAATATAGCAAAGCGCCATCTCCGCATACCGCTCGATATTAAGCAGCTCCCGCAAAAGCTCCGCGCGATCAGCAGGCTCGCTGTCGTGCAGCGCCAAATTCATCGCCGTTATCGGGGTCTTTATCTGGTGCGCCCAAATGGTAAAATATGTCAGGGCGTTTTCGTTCTGTTCGGACAGTTCCCCGCGAAGGCGGTTTTTCTCGTCGAAAAGAATTTCGATAAGTTCGCCGTACAGCTCGTCGTCGGAATTTTGAACTTCGGGGAGATGTTCCGTAGTAAGCAGAATTTCCTCCCGCAGCGCGTTAAGAATTTGCCGCTTGTGAAACGCTCTCGCAAACGACAAAATTCCCATTGCCGCGCAGACAAAAACTCCCACAACCTCGGCGTAGACTATCGCCCGCGCAGGCACGCCGTACATCGCCATAAAAATCCCGAACAGCACGAAAAGCGCAATTAGAACCGCGATAACCCGCGCCTTGTCCCGAAGATAAGCCCCCGCCGCCGCGAAAAACGCTCCTGCGGCTTTTGCAAACCTTTTCGCCCCTCTCAATCTGCTCACGGCTTTTTCTTTTTGGTGAACACGGGCTCGCTGCGGCGGTCGTGGGGATCGCGAAGTTCGCGGCGTTGCTCCTCGCGCTCTTCCCGCGCGCGAAGACGCTCCTCAAGCCGCGTTTTGCTCTTTTCGGCAATGTCGAGGAGCATTAAGCGGTTGTTGAACGACGGCTTGTCAAGCACAATCTCGAACAGCGCGTTCATAAGCTCCTCCGCCTCGGTTTCGTCAGCCGCAAGCTTTCGTTCGAGCAGTTCTCTGCGCGTTACGGCAAGCTGACTTATATCGTAACATTCATTAGTTTCAATTATCTCATCAAGAGCCGCCAGCGACGCGCGAAGGCGTGTGGTGTCCTCGGTGACGGAGTCTACTTTTCTCGCCCTGCTGTCGGCGATTTCGCACAAAATAAGCTTTCTCAGATCCTCCGGTCCTAAATCCCTGATAAGAGCCTTAAGCCCCTTTCTGTCCTCCGGAATGGGAACATCGTGGTGGAACACCAGCCAGCTTATTTCCTCGGCTAAATTCTTCGGAAACTCCAGCCGCCGCATAATGCCCTCCGCGATAAGCCGTCCGCGCTCTCCGTGACCCTTGAAATGACCGCGGTTGTTTTTGTCAACGGACATACAATCGGGTTTTCCCAGATCGTGGAAAAGCATTGCAAACCGAATTGCAGGTTCGGGCATAGAATATCCCACCGCTTTGGTAATGTGCGTCCAGACGTCAAAATCGTGCCACGGCGACTGTTGCTCAAAACCAACACACTGGGAAATTTCGGGGAGAACGTATTCCAAAATGTCGGTATTCTGCTCCAAAGCCCTTGCGGCGAATTTTCCCATAACAATGCGCTCCAGCTCCTCGCGGATAAGAGCCTTGTCCGCGTAGTCGAAACAGGTGATGTTCGCGCGCATACAGTTTCTTGTTTGCTCCTCGATTTCATATTCGTCCTCGGCGCAATAGCGGACAGCCTCCAGCAGCCTTGTGGGTTTCGCGCTGAAACATCTTGTCATATCGTAAACCGTTTCCGCAGTCGGCACTCCGCCAACCTTGACGTTTACGGTAATATTCTCCCCCACCGCGACAATCTGCTTTACCTCGCCCACAAGCGCGCTTTTGCCGTCGTAAGGGTCGATAAGCCCCGTTTTCGGGGAGTACGCCATAGCGTTCATGGTAAATCCGCGCCGCGCAAGGTCTGTTTCAAGGTCGGGAGCGTACATCACGCGGTTTCCGAAAACCTCCCGCCTGTACGGCGACACCTGTATAACCATGCCGAGGATAGTCACAAGAATTTCCCCGCGCCCGATTCCCTCGTCGGAAATGCGGTAATCCCTGAACGCAAACAAAATGTCGTTCGGCTCGGCGTTTGTGACAATATCGTAATCCTGCGGGGAGTTCCCGAGCAGCAGCTCGCGCACGCACGCCCCGACGATATAACTTTCAAAACCCGCGCTTTCAAGGCGTTCGAGAGCCTCGCGTATCTGGTCGGGAATTATGATCATCTAAAATCAGTCCTTTATAACAACAATATTCCATTCTTATTATACAACATTTATTTCCCGAATTCAAGGGATTTGCAATATTTCCCCCTGAAAAAATGTTGAAAAATCTTGGTATACCTTGCACAAAAATCGCAGGGGGCGTTTGTGCAACATTACTTTGTTGAAAAATCCTCGTATACCTTGCACAATATTTTGTCTGTCGGGTTGTGCAAATTGCACTTTAACGGGAATTCTGATGATTTTTCACAAAAAATTCAACAAAAACACTTGCTTTTTGTGAGAAGTTATTGTATAATAAAGACAACACCGCACAAAGATTGTGCGTCAGATGCGCCAACAGATTTTTCGCCAGATTGCCCAAAAGCGACGAAGTAATACTTGATGTATTACGAGGAGCGTGAACGCCGACCTTTGGGCGCGGGCGTCCTGCCCCGCGCTATGTTGGTCGACTTCAAAACGTCATGTTTTGGGCAAAAAATGGCGGAAAAAGCGTTTTGCGCATAGCGCATAATGCGGTAAGCAGATGACGTACAAAGCCGTAAGGCGGTCTTTGGGTGGTGTTGTCTGATACAAGGCTTGCTTTAAATTGATAAACAAGCAAATTTTCTGACAGGGGGATCATTACAATGGGCGCAAAAGGTACATTTTCAGCCGACAGCATTAGAAACGTCGTTCTGGCGGGTCACGGAGGCAGCGGAAAAACCGCTCTTGCGGAGGCAATGCTGTTTAAATGCGGACTTACCGAACGCATGGGAAACACCGCCGAGGGCAACACCGTGTGCGATTTCGACGCGGAGGAAATCAAGCGCAAACTGTCAATAAACGCCTCGGTAGTTAATATGGTGTGGAACGGCGTTAAAATAAACGTTATCGACGCGCCCGGCGGGTTTGATTTCGCGGGCGGAATGTACGAGGGCGTCCGCGCCGCGGAAAACGTGATTATCACCGTAAACGGCAAGGACGGCGTTTGCCCCGGCACTCTCAAAGCCTACAGGCTGGCTATGGAGAAGAATAAGGCGTGCATGCTGGCGGTGACTTGTATGGAGGTCGAAAACAGCGACTTCTACCGAGTTTTCACGCAGATGAAAACCGTGTTCGGTCCGTCTGTCTGCCCGATTGTTGTGCCGTATGACAAAAACGGTCCTGTCGAGGCGTACATCAATCTGCTTACGATGAAAGCGTATAAATACGACAAAAAAGGCGTTCCCACCGAGGTGGAAATGCCCGCGTCCGAAAACCGCATCGCGGGACTTCGCGCGGCTATGGCGGAGGCTGTCGCGGAGACTAACGAGGAGTTTATGGATAAGTTCTTCAACGAGGAGGAATTCACCCAGGAAGAACTTGTAAAGGGCATTCACGACGGCGTTGCAAGCGGCACGATAACGCCGGTTGTATGCTGCGCGAACGACACGCTGTCGGGCGTTGATATGCTGCTTGACGCGGTGACGAAAATGCTGCCGTCGCCGAATGAGCGGAAACTCGAAAGGGTGAACGGAGAGGTTGTCGATTTTGATGAAAACAAGCCGTTTAAGGGCATTATTTTCAAGACCGTCGCAGACCCGTTTGTCGGGAAAATCAGTTTTGTAAAAGTCGTTCAGGGCAAGCTTACCGCGAAATCTGTTCCCGTAAACGCCGACGGCACGGAGCTGCGTTTCGGAAAGCTGGTGACCGTCTGCGGCAAAAAGCAGGAGGACGCTGCGGAGATTATGGCGGGAGACCTCTGCGCGGTGACTAAGCTTGAAGCAAACACGGGAGATACGATAAG
>CANQNY010000047.1 GCA_947625335.1 uncultured Clostridia bacterium
TCGCCCACTTTATCATCTCCCACTGCATTAAATAATTCGGGTACAGCTCGCGGAATTTCCCCGAACTCGCACCGTAAACGTAATGCGCGTATTTTCCGAAACGCACCGCGACAGCTCCCGAAATCGGCACGCCGTCGGCGGTTCTGCAAAGAAAAATTCTGCATTCGTCTGCGCTGAAACTGCGGAGCATATGCTCGAAATATTCGCGTTTCCGCACCGAAAAACCGTCGCGTTTGCCCGTTTCCAAAAGCAGCGGATAAAAATCCGAAAGCGCGTTTTCACCGCCGATTTCACACCTCACGCCGCGCTTTACAGCCTTTCTTATTCTGCACCGATAATCGGATTTGAATTCCCCGAAAACGTCTTCGCAAAGCCGATTTTCAAGGTTTAATATGTAATTTTCCCGAACCTGAACCGTGGCTTTTCGAGGAGCGTTTTTTTCGTGAAAAAATCCCGCGTTTTTTATGTAATCGGGAATTTCATTTTCCGTTAAAAGCGGGTCGAAGAAAAACTTGAACGCATGATATTTTTTCGCAAGAAAATCCACTCCCGACATAATATCCGAGAAAACATCGCCGCTCGAATTCCGCATAACAAAGCCTCTCGGCGAGTACATAAGCGACCCGAAAACAGGAATTTTCTTTATCAGCACAAGGCAGCCGCCCAGAATTTTCCCGTTTTCGTCCCGCGATAAAATAATTTCTCTCTCCCAGTTGCATTTTACTTTTGCCCAGCGAAAAGACTGCATAAAACAGCCGTTTTCCCGCACAAAATCCTCGTATTCCGCGATAATTTTTTCGTTGTTTTTATCTGCTATTTCCAAAAAAATTCTCCCCTTTTCAGGACAATGTCCCGTGATAAATAAATTTTATCACTAAGGGGAGAAAAATGTTTTCGGATTTTCTTACGTAATTCTTACGATTTTATGATATTTTATTTTTAATTACCCGTTTTTAGGAGCATTTTCGCCGGGGGGAAGTTGTCTTACAAAGCCGCTAACGTCGCCGTTTTCGGGAATTTCACCGTCCGGAGGCGTTTGCCCGTCGAAACCGCCTTTATTGCCTCTGTCCTTGAAACCGCCCTGCATACCGCCGCGATTGCCGAAACCGCCGCCGAAACCGCCGAAACCGTCGCCCGTCGCTCCGTCGCCCGAAACGCCGTCGCTTGCGGTGACGGTCGTAAGCAGCGTGCCGTTCGCGAGAATGTCGTAATTTTCGCCCGATTTGAAATTCGGATCTGAGAAAATCAGCGACCCGCAATTTTTCGGAGTTGTAACGCTTAAAATAACGTTCCCGTCAGACGCGCGGACTTCGATTTCGCTGCCCGCCGAAACCTCCGAATAAATCGAAATGCACGGCTGGGAAAGCGCGCTCGGAGCCTGCGCCATGCCGCGCGCACCAAGCGCTATAAGCGTGCCGCCGCCTATCGTGTAGGATTTTTGATAATCAAGCGCCCCGTTGCCCGAATTCGTCGGTCCGAACACCGTTAAAACGCCGCCGTTCTGCGTTATCGTGCCGTTGCTGTCAACGCCGTCGCCGAGAGCGTCTACGGTTATTTCGCCGCCCGAAATTGAGATGTAATAATCATTAGTTGAACTGTCAAACCCGAAAACCGAGCCGTTGTCGCCGCCCGCAGCGTTAAGCCCGTCGTCGGCAGCTTTTACATCGACAACTCCTCCCGAAATTTCGATATTTTTGCCCTCAAGACCCTCGTAACTTTTGGAAATCGTTATCGTGCCGCCGCTTATCGTCAGCGTTTCATCGCTGTGAATTCCGTCGTCGCAGGACGAAAGCGAAAGCTGCCCGCCCGACACGGTAACATTCGCGTTGGAATGCACGCTGTCGTCCGCAGACGTAACGCTTAACTCGCCGCCCTGAATATCGATATTTCCGCCCGCCTTAACGCCTTTTTTGCTCTCGGTGTCGGAGGTTGAACTTGCGGAATTGCCCGAACCCGCCATGCCGCGCCTGTCAAAATCGAACGGCTCGGAGCTTTGAACGACCTCCGCGTCGGCGTCGTTGCCGCCTGCGTGAACCGTCACTTTGCCATCCGTCACGGAAAGCGAGGTTTCCGCCTGAATTCCGTCGTTTTCGGAAATTACGTTTATTTCGCCGCCGAGAATGCTTACATATCCGCGGTCTGCGTCCTCGGAATTCGTTGATTTAATGCCGTCTCCGCCTGCCTTGACGGTAATTTTCCCGCCCTGCGCCAGAACGTAATCCTTGCCGACAATTCCGTCGTCCGCGGCAATAATTTCAAGCTCTTTGCAGTTTATCGCGAGAGAATCCTTGCATTTCACGCCGTCCTTGTAATTCGCCGTAACAGACAGCCTGCCGCCCCCCGCAATCACCATATCCGCGCGCGAGAAAACCGCTCCGTCGGGCTCGTCGCCGCCGTTTTCAAACGTGTATTCCGCGCTGTCGGAAAGCGAATTTTCGGAGTTTTCGGCAACGTAAATCACCAGCGTTTTCGCCTTTTCGCAGTCGATAACGCTGCCGTTTTGGCTCGACAATTTCACCCCGTCAAGCAGCAAAGTAACCTCCGCGTTTTCGGGCGCGTTTATGAGAATGCTCGCGGCGTCGGAGCTCCCCGTAAGCCTGAAAACTCCCGCGCGGGAAATTGTCACAACGCCGTCGTTTGCCTCTGCGCCGTTTCCCGAAACCTCCGCAGAACCGCCGTCAAAAGTTATCTCGCAGTCGACGGAATCGGGCTTTTCGCTGTTTACGTTTACCGCGTACTGCTTCGCTGAAACGTTGGAATTACTTGCGCTTTCCGAACCCGCTCCGCTGCCCTCCGAGCCGTTTGTGCAGCCCGAAAGCGTCATTGTCACAGCCATAAGAGCAGCCAAGGTCTTGAAATTCATCTTCATAAAAAACGCCCCCAAAAAACTCACATTTCCTCGTGATTGTCGGTAAGAACGCTGCACGACACCGTCAAGTTCCCGTTTATAACGCGGATTTTATCCAGAAATTCTTTTTCCTTGTCCGCGTTTTTTAACACCAGCTCATACCGCAGCTCGTAAAGAGTTCCCATGCTGACGGTCTTTGACATTATCAGTCGGCAGCGGGTTGTATACTCCGCGAAAACCTCTTTAAAACACGTTATATAATCAACATCTTCGGGAATTAACACCCGCAGAAGTTTTGCCGTGCGGACAATTCCGAAAGCGGGCGTAAATCCCAGCAGCGCGAGAATTAGTCCCGTCGCGAGAGTGATTATCACCGCAAATCCGATAAAGCCCATGCCTGTCGCAAGCCCTATTCCCATTGCGAGGAAAACGTAGCACAGCTCCCGCGAAGTTCCCGGAGCGGAACGAAATCTCACGAGGTTGAACGCGCCCATGACCGCCAGTCCCGCGCCCACCGAGCCGTTTACCAGCATTATCACCGACTGCACCAAAATCGGCAGTACAACCAGCGTTACCATCAAATTTTTTGAGGCGCGCGGATTATTCAGCCTGTACAAAAACGCCGCTACAAATCCCAAAACCGCGGACGTGAGCGTGCAGAAAATCGCGCTTTGCGCCGTAAGTCCTGCCGTCCCATCAATTATACTCGAAAACATCTTAAACTACCACCCTGTTCTGTCCGTTTATTTTCTCTGAAAGCTCCTGCTGATAAATCGTTCCGTACTTGGAAAACGAGCCGTTGTAAATTTTGTTTTCCGACAAAAATCTCACCAGCCACAGCGGCACCGCGCCCGCCGATTTTACCTCCATAACTCTGTAAGGTGCGGCGATAAGCGGCTGTCCGTAATCCCCCGCGCGAAGGTCTAAATTGGTGCTGCGAAAGCGAATGTTGCCGTCGAACGTCAGGCGGAATTCCTTATCGTCGTTGCCGTAAAACGCCTCGCGGTCGTAGCAAATCACAATTCTCGGAATAAGCCCCATTCGCTTTACCATATAATCGATTTCCTCGAAAACCTGCCCTTTTTCGCTCGGCTCTGCGCCGCCGCTTATGTAGTCGAAAAGCTCTTTGTAGCTGCCCTCAAAACGGCGTTTGTAGGTTATCCCGCGGTATTTTTTCTTGATTTCAAGAAACGCCTCGGAGTCGTCCTCCGCTTTTTTGCCGTAGGCGCGAAGTCGGAGTTTTTCCTTGAAAACGGGTTTTCCGAGGGAAGTTCTTATCAAATCGTCGTTTATGTTGTCAAGGTAGATATTCATTATCGTGTGAAATCCGAATTCGTCCTCGGTCATATAAGGCGCGATTTCCTCGCGCAAATGCTCGAAATGACGTTCGTCAAGCAGGAATTTCATTTCGCGCCGCTTATAGGTGTTCGCGTAAGCCATTTTTCTCAGTTACCTCATTTCTCTCTTTTCCCTTTTGCTAACATAATTATACAGTTCGTTTGTGATAGTTTTATGATAAAATTAAAATAATTTTCTGTAATTTTTCTAAAGAAAAAGAGTGGAAAATTCCACCCTTTAAATTATTCTTCGGCGTTTTCAAGCATCTCCCGCGCCGCCGCCAAAGAGCTTTCATTCTCGCCGCTGCCGTCGATAATCCGCGCTATCTCGCGAACTCTGCACTCCCCGTCAAGCTCGGTAATCCCCGTAAAGGTCCTGCCGCCGTCGGACGTTTTTTCAATAAGCAGATGACAGTCAGCTTTGGACGCAATCTGCGCTAAATGCGTAATGCACAGCACCTGCCGTTTTCTCGCGGTCTCGCGCAGTTTAATCCCGACTTTCTGCGCCGCATTTCCGCTTATCCCTTGGTCAATTTCATCAAAAATAAGCGTCGGGATATCGTCGTTTTCCGCAAGTACGCTCTTTATCGCAAGCATTATCCGCGACAGCTCGCCGCCGCTTGCAATTTTATTCAAGGGCTTTGGTTCTTCGCCGACATTCGCCGAAATAAGCAGTTCAACGCTGTCCTTGCCGTTTATCGTAATTTTATCCGAATTTACCGAAAAGATAATTCGCACGTCCGGCATATTAAGAAAAACAAGCTGTTCTCTTATCTCGTTTGAAAGGCGTTCGGCGGCTTGTTTGCGCGTTTTGGAAATCTCCTCCGCAAGCGTTTTCACCTTTTCGGCAAGCTCGTGTTTTTGCTGCGTGAGCGTTTCAATCCGCTCGTCCGCGCCCGACAACTGCGCCAGTTCGGTTTCGCAGTTTTTAAGATAATCTACCAGCTCGTCGCTGTCCATATTGTATTTTCGCCGGGCAAGCTTTAACGCCGAAACCTTATCTTCAAGCTTTGAAACATTTTCCGCAGGATCGTCCCCCGAAAGCTTTAAAATCTCCTCCGCAATATCCTCCACTTCGGGAATGACTGCGGAAAGCCGCTCGGAAAGCTCCTCCGCTTTAGGTTCGTACTCGGAAATTGAGTTTAAAATCCCCGCCGCATTTTGCAAAAGATCCGCCGCACAAGGTTCGTTTTCGGAAGAGAGCGAATTGTACGCGCCGTACACCGACGCCCGAATTTTAGCCGCCGAACGCACGCGCAAAAGCTCCTGTTCAAGCCGCTCCCCGCCGCCTTTTTCAAGCTCCAGCGCCGAAAGCTCCTCGATAACGGAACTCAGATGCTCTATTTTATACTCGCGGTTTTTTTCGTCGTCCAACAACGCCTTAAGCTGTTTCGACACCCCCGCAAACTCCCGAAAAACGGCTTTGTATTCCTCTTTGTCGGAAATTCCCGCATAGCTGTCAAGAATGTCGCGCTGGTTGTCGTTTGACATTAAAATGCGGTTTTCGTGCTGCCCGTGAACGTCCACAAGCAAACCCCCAACCTCTTTAAGCATAGCCGCCGTGACCGTTCTGCCGTTTATCCGCGCCGCACTTTTCCCGTCCGCGAAAATTTCCCTTGACAGCGTTATTTCGTTCTCTTCGTCGTATCCGAGTTCCAAAAGCTTTTCGCACACCGCCCTCGGCAGCTCGTCAAAAAGCGCGGTAATAACCGCTTTTTTCGCGCCCGAACGCACGATGTCCTTATTCGCGCGCTCTCCGAGGATAGCGTTTATCCCGCCGATAAGCACGCTTTTTCCCGCGCCCGTTTCGCCCGTAAACACGTTGAAATGCTCTCCGAAACGCGCCGACGCATTCTCGATTACCGCGAGATTTTCAATTGACAGCTCCCGTAACATTCGGTTTTTCCTTTCATTAGTCTTTTATAGTCAGTCTGCGGAGTTTCGACAACAACTGCTCGGCGAAATTCTCGGTCTTTGTCAGAATAAACACCGTATCATCGCCCGCGATAGTTCCCACAACCGAGCCGAAACCCTGCTCGTCCACAACCTTGCACGCGGCGTCCGCAAGCCCCGAATGGCATTTCAGCACCACAATGTTCTGCGCGGTGTCCATGGAAATTACCGACTGCGCGAAAATGCTGCTATAAGAAATATCCTCGTCGGGTTCGCCGAAATAATAGCAATTCACGTCGTTTTCGGACGGGTATTTTGTGATTTTAAGCTCCCTTATATCGCGCGACAAAGTCGCCTGTCCGACCGTAATTCCGCGCTTTTTTAAAAGCGATTGAAGTTCCGTCTGCGTTCTCACCTCGACAGAGGAAATTATTTTTAAAATCGCCGCCTGACGTTGTTTTTTGTTCATTTTATCACTCACCTGCCGAAAAATTACTTCAAAGGAGTCATAAGCTTTGTATTTATCGAGCTGTAGAACCCGTCGCCCGCCTCGATTATTCGAAGCGTACACTCCGCGCGGGAGATTTTCAGAATATCCCCCTCCAGAATGGGGATGCCCTTGCCGCCGTCCACGCTGAACGTAGCGCGGCTGTTCTGGTAATGGCAGACGTTCACGGTGATTATCTGCTTGTCCGAAAAAATCATCGGGCGGTTGAAAAGCGTGTGCGGGCAAAGCGCGGTGCATTCAACACATTCAAGGTCGGGCGCGAGAATAGGTCCTCCCGCCGACAGCGAATACGCCGTAGAGCCCGTCGGAGTGCTGAAAATAAGCCCGTCCGCGCGAATTCTTGTGACCTCCGAGTCGCCGCAGTATACCACGAATTCGGGGAGCTTTGAAACGCTTGACCTCGACAAAATGACGTCGTTTAACACCCTCTCGGAAAAGACCTGTTTTCCGTCGCGGATAACCTTGCAGTCCAGCATCATTCTGCGGCTTTCCTGAAATTCGCTTTCGAGGATATCGGGAATTCGGTCTATATCGGAGGGTTCAATGGTAGCCATAAACCCCAGCCGCCCCATATTAACGCCCAAAAGCGGCAAATCGAACTGCGCCGCGACTTTCCCCCATTTGAGAATTGTTCCGTCGCCGCCGACTGTCAGCAGAAAATTGCAAATGCCCGGAGTTTCCACCACCACAGCGCCTATTTTGTCCGCGTACATTGAATTTCGCCCGTAAACGCACGGCGTAAATCCGCGTTCTTTAAGCAACGCCGCAATCTGCCCCGAAAGCTCGAACGAGCCGTTTTTAGCGTTGCTGCACCCTATCAGAACTCTCACTCAAATCTCCTTTCCAAGCGTCAGCAGATACTCCGTATTGCCGCTGCCGCCCTTTATCGGCGAAATGTCCGTGCCGATTACAAAAAATCCGCACCCCGCCGCAAATTGTTTAATATCCTCAACCACCGCCATACGCACCTTTTCGCTTGTCACAACGCCGCGCTTTGAGAGATTTTTCCTGCCCGCCTCAAACTGCGGTTTTATAAGCGCTATCGCCCTGCCGCCGCGTTTAAGCAGCCTTGCGATATGCGGCAGAATAAGTTTCAGCGAGATAAACGACACGTCCGCCGCGACAAAATCCGCTCTGCCGCCGGGCTCGTAATTATCAAGCGAAAAATCCCGGATATCCGTCTGTTCAAGCGAGATAACGCGGCTGTCTAAGCGGAGTTCTTCGCACAACTGCGCCGTTCCCACGTCCACGGCGTACACTCTCGCCGCGCCGTTTTTAAGCATACAATCCGTAAACCCGCCCGTCGACGCGCCGACGTCAAGGCAGACTTTCCCGCAAAGCTCGATGTTCTGCCGTAAGAGCGCGAATTCCAGCTTTTCGCCGCCGCGCCCGACGAATTTCGGCGTGAGAGCCTCGTTTACCGAAACCTCGTCGTCCACGCTTACTTCAAGCGAGTTTTTCACCGCCGCCGCGCCGTTTACCGAAACGCCGCCCGCGTCAATCAGTCGCTGCGCCGCCGCTCGGCTTTTGCAAAGGTTGCGCTCCACAAGAAAAATATCCAGTCTCATAGCCTTTTCAACTTCTCAAATTCGGCAGTCATTCCCGCCTCGTCCAAGCCGTACATTTCGAGCTGTTCGGAAACCGTTGCCGCGGGGACAAATTCATCACGAACGCCGACAATTTCCGCCCTCCCGCGAAATCCTCTCTCGCACAGCCGCGCCAAAAATCCCTCGGCAGCGCCCCCGCTTACCGAGCCTTCCTCGAAAAAAACAACCTTCCCGTAACCCATTGCTATCTCAAAAACGCTTTCGGGCACAGGCTCTATCACCAGCAGCCGAACATAATCGGCTTTTGCTTTCTCGGCGGCTTTTATAAGGCTCGCGGAAATCCTCCCGTAAGTAATTCCGAGAATATCCGATTTTTTCCCCGAATAGAAGAAATTCCGCACGGGGCGCAATGCGGGCAGCTCGCGGGCTGCAAATTCCCCGCCCTTGGGATAACGCACGCACGCCACGCCCTTTGTGTCATAAATCGCCCTTGACAGGCAAATTCTAAGCTCCTCAAACGTTGCGGGGGAAAAAATAACCGTATTCGGCACGGCGCGCAGCATCGGAACGTCGAAAATCCCCTGATGCGTTTCGCCGTCCGCTCCGACAAATCCTGCGCGGTCAATGCAGAGCGTTATGTGAGTTTTTTCTATCGCGCAGTCGTGGAGTATCTGGTCGAACCCGCGCTGCAAAAACGTCGAGTACACCGCGAACACAGGCAGCATTCCCTGCGACGCAAGCCCTGCCGCAAAAGTTATCGAGTGCTGTTCGGCAATTCCCGCGTCAAAAAACCTCGACGGGCAGCGTTCCTTAAAATAATTCAGTCCGACAGCGTATTTCATCGCCGCCGTAATCGCACAAATCCGCTTATCCGTGCGCCCTAACCGTTCAAGCTCCCGTCCGAAAGCCTCCGAAAAGCTTTCGGGTTTCCCCGAAAAACGCTTGCTTTCAAACTCCTCAACAGCGCCGTTTTCGCCGACAGCGTGATATTCTCCGGGATTTTCCTCCGCGGGACGATAACCCTTGCCCTTTTGCGTGAAAACATGCACCACGCACGGGCGTTTCATAAGTTTTGCCACCGAAAGAGCCTCTGTAAGATCCCGCAGATTATGCCCGTAAACAGGTCCGATATAAGTAAATCCCATATTTTCAAACAAGTTGCTGTTGTCGTACAACGCCTCCTTAAAAAGCGTTTTCGCAGTTCCGATCGCGCGTTCAAGCGGCTTTCCCACAAGCGGAATTGCCGACAGCGCGACCTTAAACCGCTCCTTGGCACAGTAATATTTTCTGGTTGAGCGGATATGCGCTAAATACCGCGCCAGCGCGCCCGTGCTTTTGCTAATTGACATTGCGTTGTCGTTTAAGACAAGCGTTAAATTCGAGGCGGTTTTTCCCGCGTTATTGAGAGCCTCCAGAGCAATTCCTCCCGTAAACGCTCCGTCGCCTATGACCGCCGCCACAGAGCCGTTTTCGCCCTTTAACCGCATTGCCGTGGAAATACCGTAAGCCGCCGAAATTGACGTGCTGCTGTGACCCGAAATAAACGCGTCCGCGGGCGATTCCGAGCTTTTGACAAACCCCGAAATGCCGCCCTTTTTACGCAGCGTGGAGAACCTCGAATACCGCCCCGTAAGCAGCTTATGCGCGTAGCTCTGATGCCCCACGTCCCAGATTATTTTATCGCCGTTCATAACGTCGTAAACGTAATGCAGCGCCACCGACAGCTCCACCGTTCCGAGATTTGACGCCAGATGCCCGCCGTTTTTCATCACGGTACGCAAAATGCAGCCCCGCAGTTCCCTGCAAAGCTGCTTTAGCTGCATTAAGCTCATTTTTGAAATTTTTTCGTGATTTATGTTGTCGCAAAGGAGCATAAATTCCCTCCGAAATGCAAGTTTTAACCTAAATTATGCCGCGGGCAGCGGGAAAATCATCGCGATTATAATTCCCAGCAGCGACCCCGCCAGCACCTCTATGGGCGTGTGACCCAGAAATTCTTTAAGGTCCTTTTGATTTACAAGCTCGTCGATATCCGGATCGTCCTCGCCGCCGCTTATTCGGGTAATTTCATCGTCCAAATCATCGACTATATGCCGAAGTTTGTTAAGCTCTTTCGCGTGCAAACCGGCGTTATACCGCACGCTCATCGCGTCGTAGATAACTATCCCCGCCAACAGCATTGCAAAAGCGAATTCCGAGCTTTCTATCCCCTTAAACCGCAAGGTGTAAATCGCCACCGACACCACCAGCGACGAGTGCGACGAGGGCATTCCCCCCGCGCCTGTAATTCTCTCGGGATTGAACGACTTGAATTTTATCGAGTAATGTATAGTTTTGATAATCTGAGCCAAAATCCACGAGATAAGTCCCACCGAAATGATAGGATTGAGCATAAAAAAATCTTTCATCTGCCGCAAACCTCCGTCAATATTGACGACAAAGGAGCATTTTCGCAAGCCCTCTTAAAAAGCCGATGTCGGGAAACTCCGAAAGAGCGTCCAAAGCCTTTTTTGTAAGAGCCTGCGCCATATCGCGCGCCTTTTCAATTCCGACCAAACCCGCAAGCGTATGTTTTCCCGACGCCGCGTCGCTGCCGACGGGTTTTCCGAGCAGCTTTTCGTCCGCCGTTATGTCAAGAATATCGTCTATAATCTGAAACGCAAGCCCGAGCCGCTGTCCGAACGTCCCCGCAAAGCTCTGAACACGCATATCCGCGCCCGCCGCAATGCACCCCGCCTTACAGCAAAACTCCAGCAGCGCGCCCGTTTTCATGCGGTACATTTCGAGAATTACCTCTTCGGGCGGCGTTTTGTTCTCACATTCAATATCAATCGTCTGCCCGCCGATCATACCGTACATTCCCGAAAGCTCCGCCAGAAGTTTCGTGATTTTAAGCGCGGCGTTCTCCGAAAGCGTTTTTTTGAGTCCCGCCTCAGCGATTATCTGAAACGGCAAAATTGCCAGCGCGTCCCCCGCAAGCACCGCCTGCGCCTCGCCGAAAGCCTTGTGGCAGGAGGGTTTCCCGCGGC
The DNA here is from genome assembly GCA_947625335.1 of uncultured Clostridia bacterium. Taxonomy (GTDB): domain Bacteria; phylum Bacillota; class Clostridia; order Oscillospirales; family Ruminococcaceae; genus CAG-115. The sequence continues at coordinate 11,163 of CANQNY010000047.1, forward strand.
GCATATCATCGTCGTCCATACACGGCAAATCGTCGTGAATAAGCGAAAAAGTGTGCATCATCTCAATAGCGCACGCGACGGGCAAAGCCGTTTCGGGCTCGCCCCCGCACACGCGGCAAAACTCCATTACAAGCGCGGGACGAATTCGTTTTCCGCCCGCCTCCAGCGAATACCTCGCCGCCTTTATAACGCTTTTTTGAAGGCAGTCGGTCTCGGGGAGCAGCTTAAAAAGAGCCTCCTCGGTCATACTTGCGTACTCGCAAAGCGTTTCTTTGACCTCTTTGACCTCGTTTTCGGTCATTTCATCAATTTTGTTCATTTTTAAGTTCCATGCTCTCTATCTTCGCCTTTGCCTCGGCAATGTATTTTTCAAGACCTGCGGAAAGCTCCACCGCCTCGGTGTACAACTTCATCGACTCCTCAAGAGTTATCTCCTTATCCTGCATTTTAGAGGAAATCTCCCGGAGCCTCTCCATATTTTTCTCAAAATCCATTATTCGCTCTCCTCAAAAACTTCCGTGACCTCAGCCGCCGCCCGTCCGCAGCCGAATTTTATCTCCACTTTGTCCCCCGCGGACAACTCGTCGGCAGCCCGCACAAGCTTTCCGTCATGCGACGTCAAAGAATACCCGCGCGCCAGAACGCCCAGCGGGTTCAGCGCGGAAATAGTGCTTTCGCACAGTTTCAGCTCGTTTTCGGCGCGTTCGGTTTTTGCGCGGCAGCTCTCACATATTGCTTTTCTGTTGTATTTAACCGAATTCTCATACGCCGAGAGCCTTGACGACATTTTCGCGAAAATGCTCTCCCGTAGCCGCAAAAGCTCCTGCGAAAGCCGCTCTATCCGCTCTTTCGGGGAGCGCGTTTTCGCTTTCTGCAAGAGAAACTGCACGTCCTTCGAGGTATCGTAAAGCTTTGCCGCGGCGCACCGTTTCGCGCTCCCGCAAAGAGAACGGATTTCCGACAAAATCCGCTCTATATCGGGTACTGCAAGCATCGCCGCCTCCGACGGAGTTATCGCATACTTATCCGCAACCCTGTCGGCTATCGTGAAGTCAATATTATGCCCGATTGCGCTGATTGTGGGAATTTTCGACGCGAAAATCGCCCTTGCAAGCGTCTCGGAATTAAAGCAGCCAAGATCCTCCGCCGAACCGCCTCCGCGCCCGAAAATAATAACGTCCGCGCCGCTGTCCTGCGCCTCGGAAAACGCCTTTACAAGCGTCGGAACAGCATTTTCCCCCTGCACCGCCGCCCTTATCACCTTTATCTCAACAATCGGATAACGCCGCCTGATTATGTGGATAATATCCCCCACCGCCGCGCCCGTATCGGACGTAATAACGGCGATTTTCTTCGGGTACGCGGGGATTTCCCGCTTTCTACTGAACAAGCCCTCGCTTTCCAGCTTTTTCCTTAATTCCTCCAACGCCTTTGCCGCCGCGCCTGCGCCGTCCTCCGACATGGAATAGCATTTAAGCTGATACCTGCCGTATTTTTGGTAGACAGTCACCATTCCCTCGCAGACCACCGTAACGCCGTCGCACGGCTCAAACGGGATTTGATTCACGCCCTCGAACATCACCGCCGAAAGCTGACAATCCTCGTCCTTCAGCGTAAAATACAGATAATCCGACCCGAATTTCCCCCGCGACCGCTTGACATTGGAAAGCTCTCCGCGAACGGCAATATCGCGAAGTTCGGTCTGCCGTGCTATGGCGTCCGCGACAATCTCGTTTACCTCGCTTACGGAACAGACCGCGAAATCTCCGCCGTCCTCGTCAAAGGACAGCGTTATCTGCTCATTTTCCGCCATTAAGCTCACCCATATACGAATTAAGAATTCCGTTTATAAAGCCGCTGTCGGACTTTTGCGAATACTTTTTCGCAAGCTCCACCGCCTCGTTTATAGCAGCGGCATTCGGCACTCTGTCGCAATATTTCATCTCATAAACTGCAATTTTGAGTATAACTAAATTCACCTTAGCAATGCGGGAAATTGCGCGCTTTTGAGAATATTTGCTTATAACCGCGCAAATTTCCTCGTCGTGTTCGATAACGCCCCGCACTATCTCGTCGGTCTGCTCGTTTTTCGCCATATCGAACGCCTCGGCGTTAAGCTCGTCGATTTCCTCCAAGGTTGCGCCGAACTGCATCTGATACAGCTCTAAAAACGCGCCCTCGCGCACCTCGGGACGTGTAAGTTTGTCGCTCATACCATCAACCCTTTTCCGACGCGCCAAACTCCACGCCTATCACGTTTACATCGACCTTTGTCACGGTAAAGCCCGTCATATTCTGAACGGCGGATTTCACGCTGTGCTGGACGCTTTCGGCAGCGGCGGCGGCGTTTACCCCGTCCTTCACGGAGATGTCAAGCCTTATCGCCGCGGATTCGCCAAGCATTTTGACGCGCACCGGAGAGCGCAGTTTACTAATCGGCGCGGGAAGACCTTTCTTTCCCAGGAAGATGCCGTCGATTTCCCGCGCGGCGGTCTCGGCGATTTTCACGATTACGTCCTCGGAGACCTTAATGCTCCCGGCTGTGTGTCTTTTTGAAGTTTCCATATTAAAAAATTCCTCCAACCTTAACTCTAACCTCTAGCCTCTAACACCTACCCTCTATTATAACATATTTTTTCCCAATAAACAAGGGCTTTTTTAAATAAAAGGCGAAAAAAAGTAACCAAAAACGAAAAAACGAATAAAATGCGTTGAGAGCAGGAATAAACCGAAAGGAGGCGAACGGTTATGAGAGGACCTAGGAGAAAGGGCAAGCACTGCCCGAAAGCGTTGCTTGCGGCGGCGGCGTTTCTGGGAGCGGTGATGTGTCTGTCGTTCTTTTCGCTGAAAGTCATGCTGTTTGTCATAGCCGTTTTGCTTATCGTGCTGGGGATCTGCCTGCTGAAAGTGTGAAGGGAGAATGGTTATGAAGATCGTTGTGGTGAAAAGTCCAAAGATGTTTGCGGGACTGCTGAGAGTGATGTTCGGAATCAAAAAATCCGAGACGGCATAAGCCTGCCGATAACGCCCGCCTACTTCGTCAGAGGCATTGCGGCAACCACAAAGGTTAGTCCGCAACGCCTCTTCCTCGTAATCGGGGCATTCTCAACAGGCTTTCACAAACAAACGCCGCGGTATTTTCCCGCGGCGTGAACTTGTGCTTATTTTACTTCAACAATCGTTATGCTGTCGCTTGCTATATCCACTTCCGACAGGAGCGTCGACTTTATTTTAGCAGCTCCCGCAGCGTCAAGACCGTCGGTTTTAACGATAACATTCGCGCCGTTGTCCGAAAGATAACACAACGCGTCGGAAAACCCTTGAGCTTTAAGCAAGGTTTCTATCTTGCTTTCGCTTTCGATAACGGAGCTTAGATTTTTCGCGTTTTCGGTGACTACGGTAAGCTCGTCGGAGGTCATATCTCCGCCGCCGTACATCGCCGCAAGGACCTCCGCAGCCTCGTCGCGGCTTTGCTGCTTATCAAGGCGAGCCTGCGCGAAATACGCGTCGCTGCCCGTGATATTCGAGACATACGCCGCGTCGCCGTAATTCGCCGTGCCGTTTACCGCAGAAATCCCCTTGTCGGACTTTTTCGCGGAGGATACCGCGAAATTCACCGCGACAGCCGCTCCGAGCAATACAGTCAGCGAGGCTATCACTATCTGCTTTTTCCCGATGATGACATTCAGTCTTTTCATAAAAATTTCCTTTCTTTAAAGAATTTTAGATTTTCAGCAGGTGACATACACCCGCGAAGTGCCGATATTAAGCGCGCCGGCTACCGTGTTCACAATGCGCTCGCGTATAACGGGATCGCGCGCGCCCTCGCACACCACCGCCGCTCCGCGCACCTTTGGCAGAACCGTGCCGACTTTAAGCGGCGATTTCGAGCTGCCGTAGAGTACAGCCTCGGTTTCGCTTGAACGGTTCTCGGAGCTGCCGCTTTCGTCGCTTTGCGAGGATTTTTCGGTTTTTACATCCTTTTCGTAGACAAGCTCCTCGGTGGTGTCGAGAGTTACCATAACGCTGACGCTGCCCGCGCCGTCGATTTGCGACAAAAGCTGCTCCAAGCGTTTTTCAAGCGTTTGTTCAACCTCGGCGGCATATTCGCGAACATCTTTTGCAGCCGCGAATATGCCGCCGAGGTTGAACAAACGCTTGAAAAAC